>JBGQFW010000120.1:0-11728 GCA_041497115.1 Methylomirabilia bacterium | reverse complement strand
GAGCACTTCGGCATGGCGCCCGCCGAGATGGTGCTGGCGGGCTGCGTCGTCTGGGTGCCGAACGGCGGCGGGCAGGTGGAGATCGTCGACGAGCCGCGGCTCACCTACGACTCGGTGGAGGACGCCGTCGCCAAGATCGTGCGGGTGTTGCGGACGCCCGCCGAGCAGGACGCGCTGCGCGCGCACCTCGCCGCCCGGGCGCCGCGCTTTTCGACCGACCGCTTCATGCGCGAGATCCGGGCCGCGGTGGCCGACGCCGCCGCCCGCGCGGCTCCGGGGCGGGAGGCGGCGGCGCCGTGAGGTGGACGCCCGCGCTGGCGCCGGGGTGGTCGGGGTGGCGGCGCGTGCTCGGCTTCACCTTCAACAGCATGCTGCTGCACCTGCGGCACGGCGAGTTCGACGTCGATCCCGCGGCGATCCAGTGGGAGGCCCTGGTCCGGGGCGGCAAGACGGATCCTGACCCTGGAATAGGCTCCGGCTACGGCGCGGCGGCGGCGGCGGTCGCCATCGCCCGGAAGCCGGCATCGCGCGCGAGCAGCTCGTCCCAGGAGCCGATCGCGGCGAGCCGGCCGTCGCGCAGGACGGCCAGGCGGTCGCAGCGGCGGACGGTGCTGAGCCGGTGGGCGATCACGACCAGCGTCTTCACCCCCCGCAGCGCCTCCAGCGCGGCGATCAGCTCGCGCTCGGTCGGCGTGTCGAGCGCGGAGGTCGCCTCGTCGAAGACCAGCACGTCCGGCTCGCGATAGAGGGCGCGCGCGATCGCCACGCGCTGGCGCTGGCCGCCCGACAGCCGCGTGCCGCGCTCGCCCAGCATCGTGTCCAGCCCGCGGGGCAGTGCGGCCACGACGTCGGTCATCTGGGCCAGCCGCAGCGCCGTCGTCACCCGGCGGTCGTCGATGGCGACGTCGGGGACACCGAAGGCGACGTTGCGGCGCAGCGTGTCGTCGAGGATGAACGGCTCCTGCGGCACGTAGCCGATGTGGCGCTGCCACGAGCGCAGCGCCACCGCGATGTCGCGGCCGTCCACCGTGATGCGCCCGGCCGTCGGCGCCAGCAGGCCGAGCAGGAGGTCCACCAGCGTGCTTTTGCCGGCGCCCGACGGTCCCACGATCGCCACGGACTCGCCCCGGGCGATCGTGAGGTCCACGTCCACCAGGACCGCGTCCCGCTCACCCTCGTACGTGTACGACACCCGCTCGAGCGCCACGGCGCGCGTGAAGCGGATCGTCTCGGCGCCCGGCGCCTCGACGGCGGGCGGCGGCAGCGTGGCGAGGTCGGCCCGCAGCGCCTGGATCCACGGGCGGCTGTAGCGGAGCTGGGAGATGTAGAGCATGACGCGGTTGGACGCCGGGATCACCCGGAAGCCGGCGTAGGCGAAGAGGCCCAGCAGGGGCAGGGGGGAGGGGCCGCCCCGCAGCGTGAGGAGCAGGCTCACCAGCAGCAGGCCGCACACGAACATCGTCTCCACGCCCAGCCGCAGCGTGCTGGCCACCGCGGCGTAGCGGGAGCGCAGCCCGGCCGCACGGGCGACCCGCTCGTCGAACTGCGCGAGGAAGAAGCTCTCGCTGCCGAGAACCTTGACCTCCTTCACCCCGCCCAGGCTCTGCTGCAGCGTCTGGAGGATCTCGGTGTCGAGCTGCTGCACCGCCTGCCCCCAGCGCGTCGTCGCGTGCCGCGACAGCGTGAGCGGCACCAGCAGCAGGCCCCCGACCACGATCACCGCCACCAGCGTCACGCCGGGCGCGGTCAGCGCGAGGATCACGACGATGCCGGCGACCACCAGCGACTCGCACGCGGTGTTGACGAGCGAGCCGAGGACGCCGCGGAAGACGCTGTTCACCGCGTCGATCACCCGCTGAATGAGCCCCGCCGAGTTGCGGCCGAAGTGGAAGGCGTAGGGCGCGGCCAGGTAGGCGGCGAGCATCCGGTGCGACAGGTGGCGCACCGACGCGTTGAGCGCCTGCTCCTGCACCCACGCCACCAGGGCCAGCAGGCCGTTGCGGGCGACGTAGAAGGCCATGACGAGGGTGGTGAACATCACGATCACCGCCGGCGCGTCGTGGCGCGGCAGGTGGGGGTAGATCGCCGAGGCGACCGGCAGCGTGGCCGCGCGGCCGGGATCGCCGAGGATCGTGATGAGGCCGAAGGCGGCGCCCGCGCCGACCCCCTCGGCGACGGCGGCGGCCAGCGCGAAGGGCACCAGCGCCAGCCAGCGCCAGCGCGCCTCGCGCGACAGCAAGGCGAGACAGGCCCGGATGTCGCCAAGCATCGGGGCATTTTACCCCGTGGCCGCCGGCGCGCTATGCTGCCGCGCATGGCGGCTGCGGGGTGGACGCGCGCGATGAGGCTCGTGGTGGCGCTGGCCGTGCTGGCCCCCGCGGTGGCGTGCGCGCAGGGCGGGCCGGCCGCCCTCACCGAGGCCACCGTGGTGGAGCGCGAGGGCGCGCTCGAGGTGTGGGTGCGCCTCACCCGCACGGCCCGCTACCAGGCCGAGCTGATGGACGGCCCCTTCCGGCTCGTCCTCGACTTCGACGACACCCTCTATCGCTGGACGAGCAAGCCGGTGCCGATCACCCTCGACCCGGTGCGCGCGCTGCGCGGCAGCCAGTTCCGCGCGGGCGTCGCCCGGCTGGTGATCGAGCTGCGCCGCAAGGTGGCCTACACGATCGAGCAGGACCGCGAGGGGCTGCGCATCGTCCTGGCGCGCGACACGCCGGCGTCGGCGGGGGCGCCCCGCCGCCCGGCCGCCGCCGCCGCGCCGGCCGCCCCGCCGTCGCTGCCGACCACGCCCCTCGTCTACGGCATCGTGATGCTCGACGACGAGGCGCACGCCTACATCTTCGACCCCTCTGTGCGGCAGGTGCGTCGCTACAAGGTCGGCGACACCATCGGCGACGCGGTGGTCGAGACGATCGCCGAGCGCCACGTCATTTTGAAGACCCCGACCGGCCGGCTCGAGCTGCGCGTGGACGACCGCAAGCCCGACGCCCCCCGCCGCTGAGCGGGCCGGGGAGCGCCCCCGCTCACACGCGCTCGTAGATCGCCTCCCACTGCGCCCACGAGCCGTGCTGGGGCGGCGCGCGATGGGTCACGTCCTCGTGCGGCGCGCGCACGCAGCGGAAGCCGCCGGCGGTGAGGGCGTCGAGCTCGCTCCGGCCGTAGAAGTGCACGGCCATCCCCTGCTTGGGTCCCTCCCGGTACTCCACGGTGAAGCCGCCGAGGTCGCCCGTCTCGACGACGACGTGGCGGTGAGAAACCTCGGTCGCCGCCGAGTTCACGCGCAGGAAGAAGAGGCCGCCGGGGGGAAGCAGCGCCCGCGTGCGCCCGAAGTAGCCCTCGGCGTCGGCGCGGCGGCCGTGCTGGAAGACTTGCAGCGCGACGAGATAGGCGAACGCCGTCGCGGGCGGCTCGGCCAGGAAGTCGCCGTGGCGGAGGCGGGGTGCGTGGTCCGGGCGGCGGGCGGCGAGCTGGCGCAGCGCCTCGGCGGAGACGTCGAGGCCCCACAGCGTGAGGCCCGCGTCGGCCAGCGGCAGGAAATTCCGGCCGTTGCCGCAGCCGACGTAGAGGCCGGCGCCCGCGCGCAGCGCCGGCCGGCGCGCGAGCGTCTCGAGGATCTCCCCCACGAACGGCAGCGGCGGGTCGGCGGCGTAGCGGCCGCGGCGGTACTCCTCGTCCCAGCGCTCGGCCGCCCGCCCGTCCGTCACGCCGGGCGCGGCGCGCTCAGCGGCGCGGCTCGATGCCGGTGAGCGCGGCGCGCAGCGCGTCCACCGTGTAGGGCTTGGCGATCACGAAGTCTACCGCACGGCGCTCCTCCTCACTCATCTCGAGCGCCACCGCCCAGCCGGTGATGAGGCCGATGGGCAGCCCCGGCCACTGCGTGCGCACCGCGCGGGCGACGTCCCAGCCGGTCATCTCCGGCATGCCGAGGTCGGTGACGACGAGGTCCACGGGCGTCCCCTCGGCCAGCCGCGCCAGCCCCTCGCGGCCGCTGCCCGCCTGCACGATGCTGTGCCCCTCGTCGGCCAGCGTGTCGACCAGCGCCTCGCGCACGGCGGCCTCGTCGTCGATGACGAGGATACGCAGCGCGGGGCCGCGCGGCAGCGCCTCCGGCTCGCCGTCGGTCATCGCCGCGGTGGCCTGCGGCAGCCGCATGGTGACGACGGTGCCGCGCCCCTCGTTGGGGCGCAGGCTCAGCTCGCCGCTGTGGCGCTGCACGATGCCGTGGGCCACGCTGAGGCCGAGCCCGGTGCCCTGGGGCCCCTTGGTCGTGAAGAACGGCTCGAAGGCGCGCCGGCGGATCTCGTCGCTCATCCCCACGCCGTGGTCGCTGACCGAGCAGTACACCCACTTGTCGGCGGTCCAGGTGGCGACGCGGATCGTGCCGCTCTCGCGGGTGGCGTCGATGGCGTTGAAGATCAGGTTCATCACGACCTCGCGCAGCGCCGGCGCCTCGCCGGCCACCCGAGGCACGTTGCCCAGCTCGAGGACCACGTCGAGCGCGATCGAGTGCATCTGCGCCTCGTCGCGCCAGCGCGGGCGGGTGAGCTCGACGACCTCGCGCACCACCTCGTTGATGTCCACCGCGACGTGCTCGGCCACCGGCTGCACGGCGGTGAAGCCCAGCACGCGGCGCACCACGTCGGCGGCGTCGAACGTCGCCCGCTGGATCACCTCCAGGGGCCGCCGGATCTCCGGCTGGGTGAAGCGCGCGAGCAGGAGCTGGGTGCGCCCGGAGATGACCGCGAGCAGGTTGTTGACGTGGTGGGCCATGCCGGAGGCCATCTGGCCGACCGCCCGCAGCGTCTCGCCCTCCACCACGCGCGTCTGCGTCGTGCGCAGGTCCTCCATGGCGCGCCGCAGCCGGTTGGTCGACAGGTTCGCCTCCTGCAGCAGGCGGGCGTTGTCCACCGCGTAGGCGACGTGGGTCATGAGCGTGTTGAGGAACTGCAGATCCGTCGGCGAGAAGGCCGGCGAGGCCGGCGCGGTCGCGCTGCGGGCCAGGTTGACCACGCCGATGATCCGGTCCTCGACCCGCACCGGCAAACACATGAAGGCACCGGAGCCGTACTTGGGATCGTTGGGACGGCCGAAGCGCGGGTCGGTGGAGATGTCCTCCACCAGCACCGGCTCGCCGAGCTGCACGACCTTGCCGGCGACGCCCTCGCCCACCCGCACCTCGGCCTGGCCGACCACGCCGTCGGGCAGCCCGCGGGCGGCGACCACCCGCAGCATGCCGCGGTCGTGGTCGAGCAGCATGATCGAGCCGATCGTGGCCCGCACCGTGCGCATCGTGCGCTCCAGCACGAGCGAGAGCAAATCTTGCAGTTGCGGGATGCGCGCGGCCAGCTCGACCACCTCGTTGAGCGTGCTGAGCTTGAAGACGAGGTCCTCCAGCCGCTCGGTGGAGGCGCGCAGATCCTGCAGCATGCGCGCGAAGGCATCGCCGATCTGGCTGATCTCCGTCACGCGGCCGAGGCCGGGCACCTCGTCGACCGGCGCGCCCTCGGTCGCCGGCGCGCCGAGGCCGGAGGCCAGCTGCGCGATCTGGTCGGTGAGGCGGCGCAGCATGAGGTAGCCGACGAGGGCCAGGATCAGGGCGAGCAGGATCGCGACCTGCACGCTGGTGGAGTTGAGCATCCCCGCCGAGTGCAGCAGCGGCATCACCGCCAGCAGCGGCACCACCGCGACCAGCGCGAAGATGATGGCGGCCGCCCGCCGCAACCCCACGTTGCCGGCCAAGACCTCGCCCAGTCTCACGCGCGGAACCTCGCCAGCGCCGTGCGGTCGAGGCCGACGCCGATCCCCGGGCGCTCGGACAGCACCAGGTGGCCGTCCACGACGGGCAGGCGATCGTCGAACAGCGGCTCCCACCAGCTCATGTGCTCGAGGATCACACCGCGGGCGGCCGCCACCACGTGGCCGGAGACTTCCATGAACAGGTGCGAGGAGACGGGCGTGTGGGCCGCCTCGCAGAGGGCCACCGCCTTGAGATAGCCGGTGACGCCGCCCATGCGCTGCAGATCCGGCATCAGGACGTCGCACGCGCGCGCGTCGAGGTGGCGCTGCATGCCGAGCCAGCCGTACTCCGTCTCGCCGGAGGCGATCGGGGTGTCGAGCGCCGCCGACACGCGCGCGAGCCCGGCGAGGTTCTCGTAGGGCAGCGGCTCCTCCAGCCAGAACAGGCGCACCTCTTCGAAGCTGCGGCCGGTGCGGATGGCGGTCGTCTCGTCCCACCCCTGGTTGACGTCGGCGAGCAGCGCCACGTCGGGCCCCAGCGCCGCGCGCAGCGCCCGGGCGCGGGCGACGTCCTCGGCGGGCGCGCGGCCCAGCCGCATCTTCATCGCGCGATGGCCGGCGGCGAGGAACGCCTGCGCCTCGGCGACGAGCTCGTCCACCGAGCGGTGCAGCCAGAGGCCGCTCGACGCGTAGGTGGGCACGCGGGGGTCGTCGGCGCCGAGGAAGCGCCACAGCGGCAGCCCGGCGCTCTGGGCGGCGAGGTCCCAGCAGGCGGTGTCGAGCGCGGCCAGCGCCATCACGGCGACGCCGGCGTGGCCGACGAAGTTCAGCGAGCGCCAGGCGCGCTCGAAGAGGGCGCGCGTGGCCGTCGCGTCGGCGCCCTCGTAGAGCGGCGCCAGGTCCTCGACGAGCGCCTGCAGCGCCCGCGCGCGGCCGGCGCCGAACGCGAAGCAGTAGCCGATGCCCGTCGCGCCGCCGTCGCCCTGCAGCTCCACCAGCACGGTGTCCACCGTGCGGATGTCGTGGATGGAGGTGCGCAGCGGCTCGGCCAGCGGCAGCCGCAGCGGGTGGACGACCACGCGGCCGATCTTCAACGACCGATCCTCGCCGTCATGGTCCGGTATTCTACGGCGAAAGGCCATGCACTTTCCGAGCGGACTGCGCGCCCTCAACCACGACAACTTCCGCCGTTTCTTCCTGGCCCAGCTCGCCGCGCTGGTCTCGGGGTGGATGCACACCGTCGGGCAGTCGTGGCTCGTGCTGCAGCTCACCGACTCGCCCTTCCGGCTCGGGCTGATCGGCACGCTCGGCTTCGGGCCGATCTTATTATTCTCGATCGTCACCGGGGCGATCGCCGACCGCCTGCCCAAGCGCGCGGTGCTGGTCACGACGCAGCTCACGCTCGCCGCGCTCGCGCTGGTGCTCGCCGCGCTGGTGGCGTCGGGGCGCGTGCGCTACTGGCACGTGGGCGCGGTGGCCGCGCTGGCCGGCCTCGCCCAGGCCTTCGACATGCCGGCCCGGCAGTCGTACATGGCCGAGCTGGTGGGCAAGGCCGACCTCGTCAACGCGGTCGCGCTCAACTCGGCCGCGTTCAACGCCGCCCGCATCGTGGGGCCGGCGGTGGCCGGCCTGCTCATCGCGCGCGTCGGCGTCGCCCCCGCCTTCGTCATCAACGCGGTCGGCATCCTCGCCGTCGGGCTGGCGATCTTCACGCTGCCGGCCGGCCGGGCCCGGGCGTCGCGGCGGGGGACGACGATGCTCGAGGAGATCGGCGAGGGGGTGCGCTACGCGGCCCGCACGCCGGTGATCCGGTTCGTGCTCGGCCTGCTGTTCGTGGTCAGCATCACGGTCTTCAACTTCACCGTCTACGTGCCGCTGCTGGCGCGCCACGTCCTCGGCCTCGGGGCCGAGGGGTTCGGCTTCCTGATGGCCGCGCTCGGCGTGGGTGCGGTGGGCGGCGCGCTCACCGTCGGCTTCCGGCAGGCGCCCGAGCCGCCGCTGCGCGGCATGCTGCTGGCGGCGGCGCTCGCACTGGCGGGGCTGCTCTCGCTCTCCGCCGCGCGCTCCGTCTGGGCGGCGGTGCCGCTCCTGTTCGTGACCGGCTTCTTCGGGCTGATCCTGGTGGCCAGCTGCAACACGCGGCTGCAGCTGGCCGCGCCCGACGAGCTGCGGGGGCGGATGATGAGCCTCTACGCGCTCGTGTGGGGCGGGGTCTTCCCGATCGGCGCCTTCTGCGTCGGCGCGATCTCCCAGGTGTGGGGGGTGTCCACCGCGTTCGCCGTCTCGGGCAGCGCCGGGCTCATCGGGCTCGCCGTCCTCGCGCGCTGGTGGCGTCGCCGCTGAGCGCTCAGGGGGCGATCGGCGTGTCGGTGCGTCCGCCCCACTCCGACCACGAGCCGTCGTACACCGCCACGTCGGCCCGGCCGAGCCGGTGCAGGGCCAGCGCGAGCACCGACGCGGTGACGCCGGAGCCGCACGTGGTGACGATCGGCCGGCCGAGGTCCACGCCGGCGCCCTCGACGGCGGCGCGCAGGTCGGCGTCCGCCTTCAGCGTGCCGTCCTCGCGGTAGAGCGTCTCGTAGGGCAGGTTGAGGCTGCCGGGGATGTGGCCGCCGCGCAGGCCGGCGCGCGGCTCCGGCTCGGTGCCGGCGAAGCGCCCGGCGCTACGCGCGTCGAGCACCTGCGCGCCGTGGCCGGCGAGGTTCGCGCGCATGGCGGTGAGGTCGCGCACGAGCTCGGGACGAAGCCACGCGGTGAACGCGCGCGCGGGCGCCGCCGTCGCGCCGCCCGTCAACGGGCGCCCCTCGGCGCGCCACGTGCGCAGGCCGCCGTCGAGCACCGCCACCGCGTCGTGGCCGAAGGCGCGGAAGGTCCACCAGACGCGGGCGGCGCTGACCACGCCGCGCACGTCGTAGACGATCACGCGGTCGCCGCTGCCGATGCCGAGCGCGCCGACCGCCGCCGCGAACGCCTCGGCGGTCGGCAGCATGTGGGGCAGGGGGGTCGCGTGATCCGCGACGGCGTCGATATCGAAGAACACCGCGCCGGGGACGTGGGCGGCGAGGAACTCGGCGCGCGCGTCGCGCTTCAGCTGCGGCATGTGCCAGGTGCCGTCCACCACGCGCAGATCCGCCTCGCCCAGATGCTTGGCCAGCCACTCCGTCGTGACGAGCGCGTCCATCATTGTATCCCTCCGGGGCGTTCCATCCCTCCGGGGCATCGCGTCCCTCCGGACTGTCAGTTGTAGCGGACGACTTCGGTCAGCGCGACGCGCAGGTTGCCGCGCACCGCCTCCAGCGTGGGATGCACGACCAGCGCCCGGCGGAACAGCGCGGCCGCCTGCGGAAACTGCTCGAGTGCGAGGTGACAGAGGCCCTCGCCGGCCAGCGCGCCGAAATGATGCGGCTTGCGCGCCAGCGTGGCCTCGCAGTCGGCGACGGCGCCGGCGTAGTCGGCGGCCAGGTAGCGCACCGTCGCGCGCTTGTTCCACGCCTCGGCCCAGTCGGGCGCGGCCTCGATCAGCCGCGTGAAGGTCCGCGCAGCGCCCTCGAAGTCGCGGCGCTCCATCGCGGCGACGCCCTCGCCCAGCAGCGCGTCGTGGTCGGCGCGGCCGGAGCGGCACCACATCGCCCACAGCGCGGCCTCGGCACGGGCCACGCCGGCGCGGTCGTCCCCGCGCAGGGCCGCCAGCGCCTCCGCCTCCGTCATCGGCCGCTCCCGTGGTACACCATGGGCATGAGCATCGTGCGCGACTTCGAGAGGGCGTTCAACCGGCAAGACGTGGACGCGCTGGTGGCCTGCTTCACTCCCGACGGCCGCTACGTGGACACGTTCTTCGGCGCCCACGACGGCCACGCCGCGCTGCGGGCGATGTTCGAGCGGATGTTCCGCGAGGGACGCGACTACGCGTGGGCGATGGACGTCGTGATCGACACGCCGGCGGCGGCCGCCGCCGAGTGGACCTTCGCCTACGTCGTCACCGACGCGATCCCGCGCAGCGCGGAGCGGCGCGTGCGCTTTGGCGGCATGAGCCTGTTCGAGTTGGAGGGCGGCCGCATCCGGCGCTACCGCGAGTACTTCAACGAGGGCGTCGCGCTGCTGCAGCTCGGCTTCAAGCCGGAGTCGATCGCCCGGGTGCTGAGCCGCCGGGCCGGCGGTCCCGGCTAGACGACGCCGCGGGCCTTCAGCTCGCGCTGCTCGGCCTCGCTGTAGCCGAGCTCGGTGAGGATGGCGGCGTTGTCCTGGCCGAGCGCCGGCGCCGCACGGTCCACCGCCCCAGGCGTGTCGGAGAGCTTCACCGGCACCCCGAGCGCCTTGATCGCGCCCGCGATGGGATGCACGAGGTCCACCACCATCCCGCGCGCCAGCGTGTGGGGATCGGCGAGCGCCTCCGGGTAGGTGTTGACCGGTCCCGCCGGCACGCCCTCGGCGTCCAGGCGCGCGAGCCAGTGGGCGCGTGTCTCGTGCGCCGTCGTCTTCTCGATCTCCCCGATCAGCGCGGCGCGGTGGCGCAGCCGCTCGCCCGCGCCGGCGAAGCGCGGGTCGGCGGCCAGCTCGGCCCGCTCGAGGGCGCGGCACAGCGCGGCGAAGCGCCGGTCGGTGTCGGCGCCGACGGTGAGCCACCCGTCGCTGGCGCGCAGCGCCTGGCACGGCGTGGCGCGGCGATTCGCCGAGCCGAGCGCGCGGGGCGCCTGGCCGGTCACCCAGTACTCGGTCGCCTCGCGCACGGTGAGCGCCAGTCCCGCCTCCAGCAGCGAGGTGTCCACGAGCTGGCCGCGCCCGGTGCGCTCGCGGTGCTCGAGCGCGGCGAGGATGCCGTAGGCGCCGAACAGCCCGGCCGCCAGGTCGCAGACGGGCAGCCCGGCCTTGGCCGGCGCGCCGTCCTCGTCGCCGGTCACGCTCATGATGCCGCTCATGCCCTGCGCGATCAGGTCGTAGCCGCCGCGCGGCGCGTAGGGGCCCGTCGCGCCGAAGCCGGAGATCGAGCAGTAGATCAGCCGCGGGTTGAGCGGGGCGAGGTCCTCCCACGCGATGCCCAGCCGCCGGGCGGCGCCCGGCCGGTAGTTCTGCACGAAGACGTCGGCGGTCGCCGCGAGGCGCCGGACGATCTGCACGCCCTCCGGCTGCTTGAGGTCCACCGTGATGCCGCGCTTGCTGCGGTTCATCGTCATGAACGTGCCGCTCTCGCCGCCACGGCCGGCCGAGCCCCGGCGCATGTCCTCGCCGCCGGGGGGCTCGACCTTGATGACGTCGGCGCCCATGTCGGCGAGGTTCATCGTGCAGAACGGCGCCGCCATCGCCTGCGTGACGTCGATGACGCGGAGCCCCTCCAGCGCCTTCATTCGACGACCTTGCTCTGCCCGGCCTGGTAGTTGCGCTGCCAGAGCTCGAGGTACTCGCGGGCGTTGCGGCGGATGTCGTCGAGGTCCGCCGCGGTCATACGGCGCACCGGCTTGGCCGGCACGCCCATCACCAGCGTCCCCGACTCCACCACCTTGCCGGGCGGCACCACCGCGCCGGCGCCGACCTGGGCGTCGTCCTCGATGACAGCGCCGGTGAGCACGACGGCGCCGATGCCGATGCGCACGTTGTTGCCGACGGTGCACGCGTGCACGACGCAGCGGTGGCCGATCGTCACCCCCTCGCCGATGACGCACGGCAGCTCCGGCGTCACGTGCACGACCGAGCCGTCCTGCACGTTGGTGTTGCGCCCGATGCGGATGTAGTTGTCCTCGTCGCCGCGCACGATCGTGAAGGGCCAGATGCTCACGCCCTCGGCCAGCTCGACGTCACCGATGACGAGCGCGGCGGGATCCACCCAGGCGCCGGGATGAATGCGCGGCGTGCGGCCGGGCACCGAGCGGATCGTCACGCGAGGATCTTCACAGGTTCGCCTCGCCTGCGGCTGCGGCTCACACGACCCCCTTCACAGGTTCGCCTCGCCTGCGGCTGCGGCTCACACGACCCCCTTCACAGGTTCGCCTCGCCTGCG
>JBGQFW010000119.1:0-11820 GCA_041497115.1 Methylomirabilia bacterium | reverse complement strand
GTCACCGTCGACACCGGGTCGGGGACGACGTGGAAGATGCGCCAGACCGGGAACACGGGGAACCCGTCGGGCTCGTTCCACACCTCCGACACGAGCTCCACTCGCGCGCGGGGCGGAGGCGCAACGTACCTGCCGCCGCTTGCCCCGCTCTTCGCGTACGTGTCGATGCGCGACCCGAATGGGAACCCGGACTTCTATCTCTACATGGACACGCTGTTCCCCGAGAACGGCGTGCACCCGTACACGAGGGATCAGTGGACGGGTAAAGTCACGATGTCCGACAGCGCCGGGTCGCAACTCCTCACCGATCTGCCGACGCGCTTGCGCGTCCACGAGGGCCGGCTGAACGCGCTCGATCTCAACCCGACGCTCAGCCAGTCGCTCATCGGCGATCCATGGACGTCGGGGTTGTGAGGAGCCGAGTGATGCGTGAGTGTCCGTCTCACTTTGGCCATCGGCGCGGGGTACGGTATGGAGCGTACGCCAGACAGGTATCAGCGGAACTGTCTCAGGAGCGTTCTGACGGATGTCGGGGTCGTGGCGTCAACGCGCGACTCAGACTCCACGCCCACCGGCGATCCGGTGGGCCGTGGACTGGCTCGTACGCTCAGCACTCGTATCCTCCTATGCGGCGACGATACCGACCGACGCCCGCAGGTTCGGCGATCCCGCGAGCAACGAGTTCCCCCTCAGAGAGGTTACTGCGATGGGAGACTTCGACGTCGATATCAACATTCGGAGCCTCGACCCAACAGTGGCGCCGCTCACGGATACCGATGCACTCATCGGGAGATTAGTCGAGAACGCCCGGAATCCCGAATCGGCTGCGTTCGAAGCCGCGTATGCGGGTTTGGTGTCGGGGTTCATGCAAGGTGACGCGTCGTCGGTAGCTGGGGTTCTCAACGCCCTTGCTCTCGCGCAGCGTGGAGAAATAGGCGTTCTTCGGGACTCGAATACGCTGATCAACGGGAATTTCTTCTCGACACTGCCGTACGGGATTCAAGTAGAAGCAGCGGAACTTGCGGCTGCCCGCGACTTGCAGAACAGTAAGATCGACCTTGCTATCGATCTTACACCGCCACCGCGCGTACCTCCGCCGCTCGACGAAACGCCCGAGCCTGAACCGCCGCTGCCGCCTGAGCCGAATGCGCCGCCTGAGGCGCCGCCCTCGCCACCGGAGGCTCCTACAACAGATGAGGGGACTCCGGGCGAGTTCTAGCATCCAATCGGTCGTATCGCTTGCCATCAGCGCAAAAGCCCGCACTGCTCTGGGGGGATCCTATTTCTAGGGGAGAGCGAGGATGGCAACAGAACACACGTCCGCGGACGTAGTCAGTTGGGAAGGTGGCCTTGGCGGCGAAGCCATGGTGACGCTTGACTTGTCATCGGGCGGGAAGAAGGAGAACGGCGCGGCGTCCGGGCGGCCGGTCGCCGGGTCCAGCCATGTCACGTCCACGTAGCCGTGCACTACCCTGAACCGAGACTTGGTGCCGCCGCCGGCCATGCCGTCCGGGACCTCGGCAATCACGATCGCGTCGGGGACGTCGACTACGGCATCGGGCGTCTTCATCTTGACGGACCAGCCGGGTTCCATCCGCGCCTTGACAACGTCGAGATGGATCCTGCCGATGTTCAGTGTCAAGACCGACGCAGCGCCGTCGGCTTTTCTGGTGAGCGTCAGCATCGAGCGCTCGCAGACCGTGACCGTCGCAAAAGTGCCCAGCAGTATCTTGGCGAGCGATTGGCCGCCGGTCGTGAGCCGATCGCCCCACAACACGTCGTCGTCAAACTTGAGCGGCAAAGGCCGAGCCTCCGTGGAACGCGCTACCATCACCGTGCCCTGGACGATTCTGACGACCCCCGCCCTCAGGTCCTCGGCAAGCGCCTGTGTAGACAGCGCCAACACTGTCAGCGCAGCCACCGCCGTCTTGCCAGCGATACCCTTTGTCTTCATCGTGCCTCCCCCAGGCTGCTAAGGTCCTCACTCGGCCCTGAAAATACGGCGCCACGGGTTCGTTCGATGCTCTGCGCACCTCCCTGTTCGTGTCCAGACCCCCGCTCAGAGCACCCATTTGAAACTCCGCTACGTATTGTCCGCTCAGGCTATGGACGTGCGCGCCGTCTAATCGACCAAACGCGCGACCCTCAAATGTGTAGACGTGACTGCCCTTCTGCGAAGGCCACAGGCTCTCCGTTGGCGTTGTAGATAACTGTCTGCGCGGACCCGCAGTCTATCAAAGTCTCCGTGTTTCAGTCGCGCCACCGTTTCGACGGATAGGATCAGAGGTAACGCCTAGTTGCTTTGGGGAAAACGTGACCGCCGCCAAACACGGGTTCCTCAGGCGGCTGTTAAGTTGACTCCACCAGTTCCCCCTGGGACACTCACGGCCCAGGAGCCAACAGGCATGAGTCAGCCGCTCCCGACAGCGCAGGGCCCCGACACTGGACGCGGTGTGAGCGACCCTCTCTGCCAACATGCGTGAGACAGTGACCCCCTGGAAGTTTAGAGTCGAGGGCGAGGCAGGATTGGAGAGCGATGAGCGCATTGGAGCAGGCCCTCGGTGGGCCGGCGATCGAGGTGGTGGCGAAGGCGACGCGGCGACGGTTCACGCTGGAGTACAAGCGGAAGATCGTCCGGGAGGCCGACACCTGTAAGCTCATATGGCCGACATAGTCGACCTCGGGAATGGCAAGCCAAGGATTGCTCATCTTCGTTTCTTGCCTCGCACGCTCAGGAGAATGTGTCGGTCTAACGATCCGCGTAACCTGCGGGCCGGACCGGCGCGGCGCTTGATGGGTCGCCTACCGGATGCACCTATGCTTCGAGTCGTAGTCAGCAGTCTATATAGTGGCGCGCGATAAACGCGGCGGCCACAGCGACCCTGTTGTACCTCGAATCGGGCAGAAACGTCGAACGCATCCGGGTATGTGGAGCACGACGATGTCGAGCACCTTACGAGTGCAACGGTGCGCCTCCCGACGGGTGCTTCTAGCGACTACTCTCTTAGTCCTTGTTGCGGTTGTCAACATTACCGTAGACGCAGAAGACACTGCACCACTCCAATCGCGGGCTTTAGTTGTTGGTGTGGGGCGCTATGACAATGACACGGTGCAGCGTCTCCGATATAGCGTGGAGGATGCCGAGGCAATCTATGGGGTGCTGTTGAATCAGGCGCTCTTCAGGAGCGCCAATATCGTCCTCCTGACGGACAGAACACAGTTGAAGCCGACGCGGAGAAACATCATGTCGGCGTTGAGCGCGACGCTGAGTCACGCGCAGAAGGCCGACCTAGTTGTCATCTATTTCGCGGGATACGCGACAGTCGACCGTTCGTCTGGCGCGTCGACCCTTTATCTGCTGCCCAGAGATGCAGACCCGGATAGTCCTGCCTCGAGCGGGCTGTCGCTTGAGGAGGTCGGCAAGATCCTCAATAGAGCAGCTTCGGAGAGGTTTTTGCTGCTTCTTGATGCTGGCCACTCCGGGGCTGCCATTGGCCCGATATCTAGGGAGATGACGAAACGGCAGGATAATGTCGAGTGGGCGATCGTCACAGCATCACGCCCGGAAGAGACTTCCGTGGAATTAGATGACCTCCGCCACGGTCTTTTTACTTACTACGTTCTACATGGCCTTGGAGGAGCGGCTGATCGCGACGGTGATGGCGTGGTTACGTTGCCGGAATTGTTCGAATACGTCGAGGGGCAAATGATCCTGAAGTCCAGAGTCTTGGGCATCAGCCAGCATCCGTTGATGTTTGGTCGTTTTGCAGGGCTCGGGCCTGCTAAAGGGGTCTTCCATTGATTGATTCCCACAACGCACGGAATGCCGAGGTTCAATCCGCTGAACCCTAGGATCGCGGAGGCGGCAATGGGCAATGAGAGCATTGTAGGTGCCGGGCCTGGTGGCTTGGGTGAGTTCGACTCGGTCTTAGGCGTCCCGACGGCGATTGCGGGAAGCATCGGAGAGTTCGATGTTGCAGCCGAGCTCTCGGCACCCGCTCTTGCGGTTTTGGGTCTTGCCAGCGGCAGGGTGGGGATAGGCAACGAATTCGATATTCTGGGCGCCATATCTCTGGTCGAAGGAAATGTGGTTGTCAATGAGACCTCACACTACATAGCCGACGTTATCCGCGATCAGGACGTAGTCCTAGTAATGCCGCTGAATCTCTTCACGAACCTCACTTTTGCTCGTTCAGGAATCAACGCACATCCCGATCCTGAGAACACCCTAGAGTTGGGCCTACCACTATTCATAACGCCTGAACTCAACACGACCTTAGACTTCCGGGCCGGCGGCATCGGGCCCAATTTAACAGGAGCCTCGACGAGCCCGGTTGGAAGCCAGGGCTCAATCTCAGCCGGTGATGGTGGTTCCGTCAGCGCCGGCGGTACCGGGGGCACTTCTGGTTTCAGCGGCGGCGAAGCGCCGTGATAGTCTCGCCACTTGCCTGCGATCTTTTGGGTCCAATCTGCACTCGGGGCCTCGATGAGCAGTGGCGGCAACAATGGGAAGATCTACTACCGGACCTCGCGCGGAGGGACCCGGCGAGACGAAGCACAGGCGATATTTATGGTTAGTGGAAGTGCGCTCGGAAATGTCTCCCCGCTACCATCGCCCCCATGGCGGCTTCGCTGACAAATGTTCTCTCGTGACTTCGACATGGATGAGAGGTGACTAGCGCCGCTCCTCCAGCCGCGCCGTGAGGAGGGCCAGCTCCTGCGCCAGGGTCTTCACCTGGACGGTGAGGCGGGTGATGATCATCGAGTAGTGCACGGCGATCGCGAAGAGGAAGAGCACCGCGCAGAGCAGCAGGGTGTTGAGCGGCGTGACGGCGCCGACGAGCCGCGTGATCACCAGCAGCAGCCGGTACCAGACGACCAGCAGGACCATGGCGCCGGCGGTGAGCAGCCAGAGCCACGAGTACTCCTCCCGCAGCGCCCGCCGCCGCACCAGCTCGAGGACGAGGGCGAGGGCCACCAGCGAGGTGAGCAGCGCGAAGACCGTCTGATGCAGCGTCAGCTCCGCCATCTCACGATCCTTTCCGCCCGGCCGTCTCGCGCCGCAGCGGGGCCAGCGCGATCGACAGGAGCATCTTGAAGACGTAGTACACGGGGCGGAGCCCCGCGTGCATCGAGCGGCCGCCCGCCCGCGCGTACATCCGCACCGGCACCTCGGCCAGACGGAAGCCCGCCCGCCGCAGCGTGATGAGCACGTCGGCGTCGGCGTAGTCGGTGGGGTACCACTCGGTGGCGACGAAGCGCACGACGTCGCCGCCGAAGGCGCGGAAGCCCGAGGTGACGTCGGAGAACCGCACGCCCGTCAGCCCCCACGCCAGCAGGCCGAAGAGGCCCATGCCGGCGCGGCGCGCGACGCCCGCCCGGTAGTCGGCGGGGCCGAGGAAGCGCGAGCCGATGGCGACGTCGGCCTCGCCGCGGGCAATCACGCCGAGCAGGGCCGGGATGTCCGCGGGCTCGTGCTGGCCGTCGGAATCGAGCTGCACGACGCACTCGTACCCCTCGCGGACGGCGAGCTTGTAGCCCGTCTGGGCGGCGACGCCGGCGCCGAGGTTGAACGGCAGCCGCACGACCCGGGCGCCGGCGGCACGGGCGGCTCCGGCGGTGTCGTCGGCCGAGCCGTCGTCCACCACGAGGACCGTCGCGTCCGGCGCCGCCGCGCGGACCCCGGCCACCACGCGCCCGACGCGGGCCGCCTCGTTGAAGGCGGGCAGGAGGACGAGGACCTTCATCAGGGGAGGAAGATCGCCATGACGATCACGTCGACGAAGCCGTCGGTGCGCGCGACCTGCCGGCGCAGCCGCCCCTCCGTCTCGAACCCCACCCGCCGGTAGAGCGCCAGCGCGCGCGGATTGTCGGCGGCCACCTCGAGCAGCACCTTGCGCAACCCGAGGGCCGCCGCGTGGTCGAGCATCAGGCGCAGGGCCTCGGCGGCGACGCCGCGGCCCCAGCAGTCCTTCTCGCCGATGACGATGCCGAAGTAGGCGGTGCCGGCGCGGCGGTCGATCCGGCTCAGCGTGGTGAGGCCGACCAGACGGCTCTCGGCGCGTAGCGCCACCGCCAGCGTGACACGCGTCGGGTCGGCGCCGTCGCCGACCGCGCGCAGCCAGCGCTGCGCCTCGCGGGGGCCGAAGGGCGCGTCGCTCCAGAGCGCGCCGTGGCGCAGCTCGTCGTCCCGCCGCCAGTCGATCAGGCGCGACAGGTCTGCCCGCCGGAACGGCCGCAGCTGCACCTGCTCACCGACCAGCGCGGGCGCCGGCCGCCGAAACCTCACGACGCCCCGGGCTGGCGTCGGCGCAGCCAGCCGTCCACCAGGTACGTGGTCTCCGCCCGGCTCAGGCGCTCGTCGAACGGCGGCGCCGGAGGCTCCAGCACGAACTCCGGATGGCGGGCCGCGAACTCGGCGGCGGCGGCGGCGGGGTTGTCGTCCCGCCAGCCGGCGGCGCCCCGCGGCGTGTCGTGCAGGTCGCGCATGATACCGTCGGCGGCGACGATGTACGAGCCGGGCGTGACGAGACCGTGATAGGCCTCGAGCTCGCGCAGGACGTGCGCGCGGCTGTGGTTGGAGTCCAGCAGCACCAGGACCGCCTCCCCGGGCCGCACGAGCGCGGCGACGCGCTGGACGACCTGGGGATCGGTCGAGCTGCCCTCGATCAGCGTGATCAACGGCGCCAGCGCGTGGCGCTCGATCGCCTGCCGGTTGCCCGGCCGGATCTCGACGTCGACGCCGATGACCCGGCCGCGGCCGAGCACGCGGCAGAGACTCGCGTAGAAGACCAGCGAGCCGCCGTGCGCGACGCCCGTCTCGACGATCACGTCGGGGGAGAGCCGGTGGATCGCCTCCTGCACGCGCACCAGATCCGACGGCAGCTGGATCACCGGGCGCCCGAGCCACGAGAAGCCGTACGAGTATTTCTGGTTCCAGCCGACCTTGACCCAGAGGCGCGAGAGGATCTCGAAGGCGGCGTCGCCGTAGAGCGGCAGCGTGGCCCCGTCGGCAATGAGACGGCGCGCGTCCGTATCGATCGTGACTTTCATTCCGCCTACACTGTCACGAGGGGGTGGGCAAATCCATGACAATTGCGAGGCCGGCGGTCGCGTGCGCGGCCATCGCCGCGACCGCCGTCGGCGTGCTGCTCGTCTGCGGCCCGTGGACGGCGGTTCCGCCGGAGCTCGTCGCGTTCGACGGCACGCCGATTCCCGCCGCGATCAACGACGCGTCGGCCCAGGCGCGCGTTCACCGCTATCAGCTCTTCGTCGCCGGTCTCGCCGTTGTGGGAATCGCGATGCTCGTCGCGCCGCGCATCCGCTCGTCAGCGGCGCGCCGGCTCGCGTCACTCGCCGCCTCCCGGTCGTTCCAGCAGGGCGCGGCGGTGAGCCTTGCCGCGGTGATCGCCGGCGTCACGTGGCACTGGATCGTGCCGCGGATGGCAGCGACCACGCCGATGATCTTCTTCGCCGGGTTCTACGCCGTGGCCGCGCTGTCCTCGCTGCGCCTCTATGTCGTGACGGCGATCGTGGCCGCGGTCGCGCTGCCCCTGGTCATCCGGATGGCGCCGCGCGTGCCGGCGCGCGTCGGGTGGCTGCTCCTCGCCGCGTACAGCCTCGCCGTCACGCTGCCCGGCCTCTTCGAGCCCCTCGTCCTGGTCCACACGCCGTCCTGGATCCTCCGGATCATCGAGTGGCACTTCGACACGGTGCTCGGCGGCTCGTACACGCTCGTCACCGGCAGCACGGAGCGGAGCATCGGCTACACGTACGTGCTCTCGCTGGTGAAGGCGCTGATCGAGCGCCGCGTCGGCTATCTGTCCTTCGCCGCCGACGTCCGCCTGGTGCAGGCCCTGAACGTCGCCTTCGCCCTCGCCGCGCTGTGGGCCTGCTACACGTGGGATCGCGCGCGACCGCTGATCGCGGTGCTGACGCTGGCGCTCGTGCTGCCCTGGGTTCACAACAACCACCAGAACATCTTCTTCCCCAACCAGTCCGGCGTGCGGTTCATGTTCTTTCCGCTCGCCATCGTCCTGTTCCGGTATGCGCATCGCCTGACGGCAGGGCGCGCAGCGCTGGCGTGGGGCGCGTTCGCGGCGCTGGCGCTCCTCTGGAACGTCGAGACCGGGGTGGCCGTCACGGCGGGGATCGTCGTGCACCTCGGCGCGCGCGCCGAACGGCTGTCGGTGGGATCGCTGCTGCCGTCGGGGCTTCGATTCCTCGCCGGCGCCGCCGCCGGATTCGTCGCGGTCGGGCTGCTCGGCGGCGTGGGGCTGGGCCTGTGGCCGCTCGCGTTCGACCTCCCTCGCCGGCTTGTCCAGCGGACGGCCACCGGGTTCGGGTACGGCTACCCGCTCTACCTCGACCCGCTCGCGATCGTGATCTTCGGTTACGCGATCTGGGCGGTGCTCGACCTGGTTGCGGCGAGGCGCGACGGCGCGGTCGACCCTCGCGCGGCGGATCGCGGCGCGCTCGGCGTCGTCACGCTCGTGTGGGCGGCCTACTACGTCCTGCAGCCGCATCCCTGGAACGTGTGGAGCTATCTGCTGCCGGGCGGTCTCCTGCTCGGCGACAGCCTGTTTCCGGCGGGCCCGCGACCACCGTGGCTGCGCATCCCCGTCGTCCTGGCGGTGACGATCGTCATTCCGGCGGCGGCCGCCGGGACCGTGCAGACGTGGCAGGCGCTCGAGCGCGGCACCGCCCTGGCCGGGGTCGCCGAGCTGGATTCGGAGCGATTGGGCCGACGGATCTCCGGCGTCCTGGTCATCGCCGGCGACGCGCGCGCGATCGAGGCGCGAGCCGCCTATCTGAGATCGGTTCCCGCCGACACCGTGGTCGTCACCGCAAACAGCTATCTCCTGCCGAAGCTCAGCGGGCGGGCGGAGCTGTTCCGGCAGCGGGATCCCGTGTATTCGGCCACGACCAGGAGCCAGTTCGAGGAGTTCCTGTCGGCGATCCGGGCGCGGTCCCCGTCGCGGCTCCTCGTCGACGATCCCGCGACCCTCGCGCGCGATGATCCTCACCGAAAATACTTCGCGCGGCTGGAGGCCGGGCTGGCCGATCGTTACCGGCTGGAGCGCGTGCAGTCCGGGTGGTCGATCTGGACGAGAGCCCCCTAGCGGGGCTGGGTGTCGCGGGTCAGCGCCTCGATCAGCGCCCTGAGGCCCGCCTCGAGCTCGAAGCCGGGAGCCCAGCCGAGACTGCGCAGGCGCGCGGGGTCGGCCACGAGCGGCCCCGGCGGCTCGGCGGCGGACGCGTCCACCTCCACCAGGCCGGGTTGGCCCAGGAGGCTCGCGATGACGCGCGCGACGTGCTCGACCGTGCGGCCGGCGCCGGTGCCGACGTTGACGGATCCGTCGGCGCGCGCCTGCACGAGGCAGAGGAGCGCCGCCGCCACGTCGTCCACGTGGATCCAGTCGCGCACCGCCTTCGGCGTCTGCAGCCTCACGCGCTCGCCCGCCGCGAGTCGCTGGATCACGAGGGTGGGCAGGCGCGCCGGGTGCTCGCCGACACCGTACGGCTGGAAGATCCGCGCCCACGCCAGCGCGGCCCCCGCCTCGCGCGCGCGCGGTTCGAGCGCCAGCCGAAGCTCGTGCTTGGCCCGGGCGTAGGCCGAGGCCGGCCGCAGCGCCGAGCGCGTCTCCTCGAGGGGCGGGCGCGCCGGCGCGTACTCCGCGCAGGTGCCGAGCGCGACCAGGCGCCGGACGCCGCGCGCGAAGAGCGCGCTCGCGAAGGCGAGGCTGTCCGCCTGCAGCCGCTGATTCTCCGGCGACTCGCGATAGGCGGCGCTCTCGGTGATCCAGGCGGCATGCACGCACCCCTCGGCGCCGAACCGCGCGAGCGGTGCCCACGGCGGCTCGGCCAGCGTGCCGACGACCACGGTCAGCGCGGGGTGAGCCGGCAGCGTCACCGCCGCGGCGCGGCCCGGGCGGACGAGCGCCGCGATCTCATGGCCGGCCTTCAGCGCCGCGCGCACGAACGCCGAGCCGATGAAGCCGGCGGCCCCGGTCACGAGGATCTTCATCGGGCGAGGCTCGCGTAGACCGAGACGAGCGCCGGCACATGGACTCGCCAGTCGTAGCGCTGCTCGACCAGCCGGCGCGCGGCGGCGCCGAGCGCGGCCGAGACGCGCGCGTCGGCGTGCACGGCGCGGATCGCCTCGACGGTCTCGCCCGCGGTCTCGGCCAGGCGGACGTGGCGCCCGTCCTCGACCGCGAGCCCCTCGGCGGCCTTGGCCGTGCACACCACCGGCAATCCCGCGGCGAAGTACTCCAGCAGCTTGAACCGCGTGCCGCTGCCGTGGCGGATCGGCGCCAGCGCGACCCGGGCGCCGGCCAGCAGCGCGGCGGTGGAGTCCACGCGCCCCACGAAGCGGACGTTGTCGGGAATCTGCGACGGCCGATACGGCGCGTCGCCGACGATCCAGAACGGCAGGCCCGGCAGCGCCGGCGCCAGCGCGCGGCAGATCTCCTCGACGGCAAAGTAATTGGGCGGGTAGCGGGTGGTCCCCGTGAACACCACCGGGCCATCCTCGGTGAAGGCCGGCGCCGGCCGCGGACTGAAGCCACGCGTGTCCACACAGTTCGGCACGACGGTGGACTTGGCGGCCACGCCGGGGGCCAGCTCGACGGCGCGGTTGCGATCGACCGTCGAGCAGAACACGACGTGGGCGGCGGCCGCCCAGCACGCGGACTCGATGCGGGCCTGGCGTCGCAGCGTCAGCCGCTGCAGAACGCGGTCGCCGAGGCTGGCCTGCGGGAAGGCGCCGAGGTCCTGGTAGACGTTGTGGGCGTCGAGGACGAAGTGGCGCAGGCCGACGCGACGCGCCGCCTCGAACAGGAGCGGCGACTCCAGCTGCACGAGCACGCCGTCGCCGGCGAGCGGTGCTGCGAACCGGAAGCCGAGCGTGCGGCCCAGGAGCATCCGCAGCCGGTGCACGAACAGGGCCGGGCCGCCCGCCGGCCGCCGGAGATGGACGACCTCCACGCCGGCCGGGAGGTTCACCGGGGCGGGTGAGGCCGAGAAGGCGCAGATGGTGACGGAGCCCAGGTGCGGCCGCACCGCCGTCGCCAGCCCGAAGGTGCGCGCGGCGGAGCCGTTCGCCGGCGGCACGACGGTGTCGGGCGCCACGCAGACCAGACGCAGGTCGGCCAGCGCCGTCACGTGACCCGCGCCCGTCGGACGCCGCGGCCGAGGGCGCCGCCCGCCCGCTCCAGCGCGGCGCCCAGCCGATGGACGACTCGGCCGTAGCGCGGATAGCGGTAGAGCGCGTACATCACGTGGTAGACGACGTTGAGGCGAAAGAGCTGGTAGAGCGTGCGCGGCGAGGGCGGCACGCGCAGGTCGAACAGCAGCGCGCGGGTGAAGGTCAGCAGCGGCAGCAGCCGCCGAAGCCGGGTGGGAACGGTGGTCTCGATCATCCGCATGTACTTGTCGGGCGCGTTCGCCTCGCGCACGAGCAGCGTCTCGTCCAGCGCGAAGTGCCGGCCCTGCCCGAGCGTGGCCACCGCGACGGCCCAGTCCCAGGCGACGTAGCCGGTCGCCGGCATCGCGCGCCGCAGCGCGTCGCGACGGAACAGGCCGTACAGGCGCGAGTTGTCCATCGGGTCGTGCAGGAACGCGCGCAGGTTGTCGGCGAGGCTCCCCATGAGCGCGAAGGTGCCGGGCGCGCACCGCCGGGTGCCGTCACGCTCGAGGAACTCCACGCGCGGCACGCACGCGACGACGTCGGGCCGCGCGTCGAGCACCGCCGCCGCCCGCGCCAGCAGCGCGGGCAGCGCGAAGTCGTCGGCCGGCAGCCACATGAAGTACGGCGCG
>JBGQFW010000118.1:0-12034 GCA_041497115.1 Methylomirabilia bacterium | reverse complement strand
TCGACCGTGAACGGCCCGGTCACACGCATCCTGTCGTTGTCGACCTTGGGCTGGTCGTACAGCGTCTCCTGCCCCGGCGGCTCGTCGTTGGCGATGCTCTTGAGCGTCACGTGCGGTACGGTCTTGTACTTGAACCCGCTAGTCACACCTTCGGCCGGGTGCGCGAGTTCGTAGTAGTCGAACACGGCGGTCATGAGCCGCTGCTTGGCAAGCGTGATGGCCACGCGCGAGGTGTCGCATGTGATCCACCGGCGGCCCCACTGCTCGGCGACGACCGCAGTGGTCCCGGAACCGCACGTCGGATCAAAGATCAAGTCACCGGGATCGGTCGTCATAAGCACGCAACGACGCAGAATCGTGGTCGGTGTCTGGACGACGTAAGTGTTCTGAGGGTCGCGTGCAGTATCTGCCCAGATCGTTGTTACTTCGACGAACGGGAAGTCGTCTAGGAACTGCTTGTAGCGGATAGTGTTACCTGCTCTTGCGACACGTCGTGCCGCCACGAGACGGTCCAGTCCTTCCTTGGTCGTACGCCAACACTTGTTCGGCCCCGGATGAAAAACATCCCCCTCGAATCGGTATTCGATTGTCGTATTCGGTCGGTAACCACCGGTGGCGAGACTCACCAGCTGGTACGGCCGGTCCGCTTCATTCTGAATGTAGTGGTCGCCGGTACCCACCCCCGCAATCTGTTCAGTGAATAGCTTTCTTTGCTTCAGACTGTCCTTTTGTCGAGCGTACCAGACTAGGTAGTGCGCGGAGGACTGAACGCCAGAGCCGACCATCATGCCGAGCCGGCGATAGCAGATGAGGACCACAAAATTGCTCGCGCCGAATGCCTCATCCATGAGGTTTCTGACGAGATGAAGATTCTCGTCGGAGATCTGCACGAAGCACGAGCCGCTCTCGTGCAACAGTTCGCGGGCCAGCAGCAGGCGGTCACGCAGGTAGGTGAGATAGGAATGGATGCCGAGCTCCCAGGTGTCGCGGAAGGCGCGGATCATCTCCGGCTCTTGCGTCAGGTCCTCGTCGCTGCCGTCCTTGACGTCGCGCTTGTTGACGAAGGGCTGGAAGTTGGAGCCGTAGCGGATGCCGTAGGGCGGGTCGATGTAGACCATCTGCACCTTGCCGGCCATGCCCTCCTTCTCCAGCAAGGAGTTCATGACCAGCAGCGAGTCGCCGGCGATCATCCGGTTCGACCAAGCGTGCGCGTGCTGGTAGAAGTCGATCGCCTCGCGCAGCGGCGGGTTCTCGGCCGGCGACTCGAAGAGCGAGCCCTGCAGGGCGGGGGGCGCCCCGTTGCGGCGGCGGACGGCCTCGATGACGGTCTTCGGGTCGATCCGTTCGTGCACGTGCAGCGAGACGGTCGGGATCTCGAACGCGGTGTGCTCGGCCTTGCCGGCCCAGGTCAGCGTGGGGTCGAGGTGCGGATCGTAGGCGTACTGCTTCTTGGAGGTGTCCCGGTCGGTCTTCTCGGTGACCAAGCCGACAGGCGGATTGTTCTTCCGCTGATGCCCCTTGTACTCGTACTGCTCGATCGGCCGCTTGCTGGCAGCGGCTGGCTTGCCGCTCGTCGGCTTGGCCTTCCTCTTGCGGGACCGCGCCATGCCCCCTCCATACGCCGGCTGGATCGGTCGTGTGTCGGTGACACTTTATCCGATCGGTGGGCAAAGGCGATTGCTCCTTTTGACTAGGGCGGCCCGGCGCCCTACGCTGTGACGGTGACGTACCATAAGGCGTTCTGGCTGACGCTGCGTGGCGTTCCGTGGTGGAAGCTTCTCGGGTTCGTTGTGTTCAATGTCGGTGGCGCATCTTATGCTTCGATTGCCCCCACGATCGACTCTGTGCGGACGCTCCCGGCCTGGTCGCTCTACTTGTTATCGTGCGGTCTGCTGCTGCTGACTGGATCAGGCATCTATTGGGTTGGGCAGCGGACCTGGGAGCACGTCGAGACCGAGCGAATGTCTCTAGCAGCGCGGCTCCGCCCGTCACTTACTTTTGTCTTCGATGTCGAGTGTTCCGGATGTTCTCCTGACAAGAACTTGACTCGCCGACGTGGATTTCTGCTCGTCCGAAATATCGGCGTCCGCAATTCCGGCGCAGCGACAGTCGAGGCTGTGCGGGTATATCTCGATCGAATCTCCCCGACGCCACATCATGTATTCGTTCCTACCGAGCTGCGGCCGATATCCCACGAACGTATGAGCCACACGGCGACATCGTTTCGGGTTGAGCCAATGACGGTGCATCCTTCCGGAGCGAGCCACGATCACGTTCATTTTGTCGTTGCCGGAGCGGGCGGCGTGGGCTGCCCGGATGGACTGGCGCTGGACATCGCGCACACGCCACTTTTCCCGCGTCTTGACGAGTCAATCAAATATGAGGGCACCCTTCGCGTAGTGGGGAAGGATGTCCAGCCAGCCTATGCAGAGTTCCTCATCGAGAACTGGGAGCTTACTGTGACGCCGCCTCGGTCTACGCCGCTTCCCTCCAGCGGTTGCGCTCCAGCTTGAACACGGCGATGCGGCGCCGCTTCTGCCGGAGGCGCTCAACCGCCTCGTTCAGAAGCACCTCGCGCACCTCGCCATTGCTTGCCGCGACGACGATCGCGCGCGCAAGGCGGTCCGTGGAAGAACCCAGGGCCGCCTGCTTGCCATTCTCAACGCGGGAGAGATGCGCCGGGTCCACCGCCAGTAAGGCCGCGAACTTCTGAGCCGGGAAGCCAGCGTTCTTCCGGAGGAACCGCAGTTCGGCCCCCGTCAGAGGGTCCGGTTTGTCGATGAATGCCTCAGCAATCACGCGATGCAGCTCGCCCACACGAGGAATGCGCGGCACGCTCGGATGGCCCTTGGGACACTTGAACACGAGGATTCCGGCCAGGCCGACGTGCGGTAGGCCGGCCAGAGTATAGGGAAATGGCCTCGCTCGCGTCGTCTGCCGCTCGGTCATTGGTGCACTGCAGATCTCGCACTGCCTCATGGAGCCCTCCTCTTAATAGTCGAGGACGCTCACCACGAGAACGTGGCCGACGAGCGCCACGACACACGATGCGGTCGTGCTGGCTACCGTCCCACCTTGGATCCGATACCGCCACTGACCTTCCCGGAGGTCATGGCTGATGATGCTGCCATAGAGGACGACGTGTTGAACGTCGAGAAGATCCAGCTGGCGCTTTTTCATCGCGATCTGTGCGTGCTGATGAATCTCGAAGACACCCTCGTTCCACAGCCGCTTTATCCGACGGTGGATCCTTGCGTAATCCGCCGGGTCGTCGAGCGGCACGACGCTCCCCGTCCGCCGCCTCCGTCTCTCTCGGGCGGTCATGAGGATAGATCAATCTTGATGATATATCAAATGTGCGATTCCGGCGCTCACACCATCGGCCAGCGCGAGCGGGGGAAGCTGACGCCGGTGCGCGCCAGCAGCGCCTCGCCGATCTCCTGGACCTTCGAGTACAGCTTCGGCTCGTCCACGAAGCTCTGGCGGTAGGCGTCCACCACCACGCGGCCGTCCACGATGACCGTGTGGATGCTGCGGCCGTCGGCGTTGTAGACGAGGTTGTTGACCGGGTTGAAGAGGGCCTGCCACTCCGGCCGCTCGGTGTCGAAGAGCACGAGGTCCGCTTTCCGGCCCGGCTCCAGCGCGCCGATCTCGTCGCCGACGCCCAGCGCCTGGGCGCCGGTCACCGTGGCCAGCTCCAGCGCGGTCTCGGCGGGGATCTGCTTCATGTCCTGGCGCGCGTCCTTGTACTGGATGGCCGCCATGTTCAGCGCGCGCACGATGTCGAGGTGGTTGGAGTTGTTGGGCGAGTCGCAGCCGAGCGCGACCTTCACACCCTTGGCCACCAGCTCGGGCAGGCGGCCGTGGAGGCCGGCGCCGCGCCCGCCCTTGGCGGCGGTGACCGGGCACATGGCGGCGGTGGTCCCGGTGCGGGCCAGCGCGTCGATCTCGGCGTCGTCGATCCCCAGCACGTGGGCGAGGCAGACGTTGGGGCCGAGCAGGCCGAGCGAGTCGAGATAGGCGGTCGGGCTCGCGGCGCCGCGCGCCTGGTAGTCGGCGCGCGCCCTGGCGCCGCTGTTGAAGTGCAGCGTCAGGAACGTCCGGTGCTCGTCGGCCAGCCGCTTGAGCGCGCGCAGCAGGTCGGCGCTGCACGTCTCCGGCGAGAACGGCATGGCCCACGCGCGGATCCGGCCCTCCAGGCGGCCGTGCCACTTCGCGAGGAACGCGGCGGTGCGGCGGATCGCCTCGTCGGCGGCGTAGCGCGGCAGCGGGAACGGCGCCGCCTGATCCGTCACGCAGTCGCCCAGGATCACGCGGATGCCCGAGTCCTGGTACGCCTGCAGGCAGGCGTCGGGGAACTTGGTGCTGCCCGGGTCCACGAAGCACACGGTGCCGTTGCGCAGCAGCTCGACGAGGCCGAGCAGCGTGGTGTGGTACTCCTCCTCCTCCGTCATCGCCAGCTGCAGCGCGAACACGTGCTGCAGCGGGCTGCCGGCGTCGTCGGGGAAGATCCCGCGCACGCAGTGGGCGTAGGAGATGTGCATGTGGCCGTTGACGAAGCCGGGCGTGACGACCATCCGCCGCGCGTCGATCACCCGGTCGGCGCGGACGCCGGCGAGCTCGGCCGCCTTGCCGACGCGGCTGATGCGGCCGCGCTCGATCAGGATGGCGCCGTCCTGGATGATGCGGCGCTCCCGGTCCAGCGTGAGGACGTAGCGGGCGTGGTCGATCTTGACGGTCGGGTCTGCCATGGCGGCATGGTAGCCTATCGCGCATGAACGACACCCCGCGGATCAAAGGCGTCCTCTCGCCCGTGGTCACCCCGTTCCGGGCCGACCTCGCCCCCGACCCCGAGCGGTTCGTGCGTCAGTGCCGGTGGCTGCTCTCGCAGAACGTCGGCCTGGCCGTGTTCGGCACGAACTCGGAGGCCAACTCGCTGTCGGTCGAGGAGAAGATCGAGCTGCTCGATCGCCTGGTGGGCAGCGGGCTCGACCCCGCGCGGATGATGCCGGGCACCGGCTGCTGCGCGCTGCCCGACTCGGTGCGGCTCACGGCCCACGCGGTCAAGGTCGGCTGCGGCGGCGTGCTGATGCTGCCGCCCTTCTACTACAAGGGCGTGAGCGACGACGGCCTCTACCGCAGCTTCGCCGAGATCATCGAGCGGGTGGGTGAATCGCGGCTGCGCGTGTACCTCTATCACATCCCGCCGGTCGCCCAGGTGCCGATCACGCTCGGGCTGGTCGAGCGGCTGCTGAAGACCTACCCGCAGCAGGTCGCCGGCATGAAGGACAGCGGCGGCGACTGGAAGAACACGGCGGCGTTCCTCGACGCCTTCGCCATGGGCGGCTTCGACGTGTTCCCCGGCGCCGAGACCTTCCTGCTGCAGGGCATGCGTCACGGCGGGGCCGGCTGCATCAGCGCCACCGCCAACGTGAACCCGGCGGCGATCGCGCGCCTCTACGACACCTGGCAGGCGGCCGACGCCGACGCCCAGCAGGTGCGGCTCGACGAGATCCGCGCGACCTTCGCGAAGTTCCCGATGATCCCCGCGCTCAAGGCCGCCGTCGCCCACTACGGCGGCGACCCCGCGTGGGGGACGGTGCGCCCGCCGCTCGTCGCGCTGCCGCCCGAGCAGTCGAAGGCGCTGGTGAGCGAGCTCGACGCCCGGAAGTTCACGATGCCGGGGTTGAGCGCGTGAGCGCCAAACCCGTCGTCCTCGAGTTCGGCATGGGCGTGGACGTGCACGGCCTGGACGGCACCAAGGCGGCGTGCCGCGCGGTGTCCGACGCGATCCGCCATTCCAGCCTGCCGCTCTTCGCCGACGCCCGCGCGCGCGGGGGCCGGATGCTCGTGGCGGTCACCGTCGGCGTGCCCGATCCGGCGTCGGTGGACGTCGAGCGCGTCAGCCGGGAGCTGCCGCACGGCGAGGTCACAGTGACGCCGGTCGCCGGCGGGCTGCGCGTGCCCGGCTCCGACACGCTGATCGCCTGCGCGGCGATCACCGTCAGCATCGAGTACCCGGAGGGCAGTCGATGAGTGTGGCTGTGCGAGCCGCAGCCGAAGGCGAGGCGAGCCTGTGAACGAAGGCCTTGGCCTCCGGCGGCTGCAGCACCTGGTGCTGTGGGTCGGCAACGTCGAGCGCAGCGTGCGTTTCTACTGCGACGTGCTCGGCTTCGAGGTGCGGCGCCGCTATCCCACCGCCGCGTTCCTCACGATCCCCGGCAGCGGCGACGACCACAACCTGGGGCTGTTCGAGCAGCCGGGCCTGCAACCCCCCGACGAGGGCGTGGCGCGCATGTACCACGCGGCCTGGGAGGTCGGCGAGCTGCCCGACCTCGCGCGCGCGCGCCAGCGGCTGATCGAGGCGCGCTCGCTGGTCGGCCAGTCCGATCACGGCACCAGCCTCTCGCTCTACGCCAAGGATCCCGACGGCCTCGAGTTCGAGCTGTTCTGGACGGTGCCCGGCGGCACGCCGGTCGGCACGCGCCCGCTCGACCTCGGCCAGGAGCTGGCCCGCCGCGGCCTCGCCGTCCATTAGATAGACGTCCAGAGAGGATCCCCGCATGCGACTGGCCGGCCGCACCGCGCTCATCACCGGCGCCAGCCGTAACATCGGCCGCGCTATCGCCCTGGCCTTCGCCGCCGAGGGCGCCGACCTCGTGCTCAACACTCGCGTCAACCGGGACGAGCTGGAGGCGGTCGCCGCCGAGTGCCGGAAGGCGGGGGTCCGCGTCGTGGCCGAGCTGGCCGACGTCGCCGACGCCGCCTCCGTCGAGCGCATGGTCGCCGCCGGGCTGAAGGAGCTCGGGGCCATCGACGTGCTCGTGTGCAACGCCGCCATCCGCCCGCACAAGAGTCTCACCGAGACGACGCTCGAGGAGTGGCACCACGTGATCGGCGTCAACCTCCACTCGGCGTTCTACCTGGCGCGCGCGGTGGTGCCCGCGATGAAGGAGCGGCGGCGGGGCAGCATCATCGCGCTCGGCGGCCTGTCGAGCGTCACCGGCCGCGCGAACACCGCCGCGGTGACGACCGCCAAGACCGGGCTGCTCGGGTTGGTCCGGGCGCTGGCGGCGGAGCTGGGGCCCTTCGGTATCCGCGCCAACATGGTGGTGCCCGGCTTCATCGACACCGAGCGGCGCTACGCCGAGTGGTATCCGGAATTCCGGAAAGCCGCGCCGGGCTCGCCCGAGCAGCTCAAGGAGATCCCGCTCGGCCGGCTCGGCCGGCCCGAGGACATCGCGGAGGCCTGCGTGTTCCTCGCCGGCGACGGCTCGGCCTACGTCACCGGCGACACGATCCGCGTGATGGGCGGGCGCTTCATCAGCTGACGCTCAGCGTCTCCTCACCGCGTGCGGTAGACGACGAGCCGGCTCGTGCCGGACTCCGGCGCCCACACCTCGCCGGGGCGGCCCAGGATCTGCCGCACGTTGGCGCCGCGGCGGTCGCTCGGGAAGACGTCGAATTTCTCGGTGGCGGGGTCGAAGCGCACCATGGCGTTGGCGGTCCAGTCGCTCAGCCACACCCGGTCGTCGGGGTCCACGTAGACGGCGTAGGTGTGCGGGTTGTCGCCCGGCAGCCGCCAGGTCTTCCACGTGCCGGCCTTCGGGTCGAAGACGCTCACGTTGCCCGAGTTCCACTCGCTGACCCAGACGCGGCCCTGGCTGTCCGACCACACGCGGCGGGCGCCCTGGTCCTTCGTGGGCGGCTCGATCACGGTGGCGGCGCCGCTGTCGAGATCCACGCGCACGATGTGGCTGCCCGCCAGCGAGGCGTAGTAGACGGCGCCGGCCGGCGTGGTGGCGATGCCGTAGGGGCCGCGGCCGCGCGGCGCGTCCCACACCTTGAGCTCGCCGCTGGCCGGGTCGAGCCGGCCGTAGACGCCGCTCTGGCCGGTGAACCACACGCGCCCGCGCGCGTCGAACGTGAGCGTGTTGAGGTTCACGTAGCCGCGCGCCTCGGGCAGGTACCAGTGCTTGACCTCGCGCGTCTTCGGATCCACGCGGACGATCGCGTTGGTGCCGCCCTCGGTGACCCACGGCGCGCCGTCGGGGCCGATGACGACGCCGTGCGGCGCGGCGCCGCGGCCGAGGGCGACCAGCTCGACCTTCCCGGTGGCCGGGTCGAGGCGGCCGAGCTTGCCGTCGCGCTGGGCGGTGTACCAGACGATGCCGTCGGCGCCGACGGCGACGTCGTGCGGGTAGCCGCCGCCCTTGGGCAGCTCGTAGGCCTGGATCTTCATCTCGGCGCGGGCGGCCCCCGGCAGCAGCGCGGCGGCGGCGACGGCGGCGGCGAGCAGCGAGCGGCGCATGCGGCGCTCCTCTCTCAGCGGACGCCGGCCGCGCGCAGGCGCGGGAAGACGACGTCGCGAAACGCGTCCACCTCGGCGTCGGGCGGCGCGAACGTCAGGAGCGGCATGAGGTACAGGTTCTGCACGCCGAGCTTCGTCATCTGCACGATCCGCTCGGCGCAGTCGGCCGGCGTGCCCACGAGCCCCAGCGCGTCGCACAGCTCGGCCACCACGCCGTCGGGCACGAACGCGGTCGCCGCGATGGCCGCCTCCCAGTCGTGGGCGTGCGAGAGGTCCGGATAGACCTTCCAGACCGCGTCGGGAATCTCGAGCGCGGGGAGGCGCACGCCGGCCGGCTCGAGCCAGTGGCCGCCCCAGCGCAGGATGCCCCAGTGCACCGCCGTCGGCCGCGCCAGCCGCCGGGCCTGGGCGGTGGTGGCGGCGGTGCCGGTGCGCACCGCCCACGTGATCTCGAGATCCTCGAGGCGCCGGCCCGCGCGCCGCGCCCCGCGCTCGAGATGCTCGAGGGCGCGCTGCACGATGCCGCGGTTGAAGCCGACCAGCAGCAGGACGCCGTCGGCGACCTCGCCGGCCACCTCGATCGCCTTCGGCCCCGAGGCCGCCATGATCACCGGGATGCCGCGGCCGGAGGCGTAGCCGAGGCGGCCCGCCGTGCCGTGGAAGTCGGCGGCCCGGCCGGCCAGCAGTGTCTTCACGGTGGTGATGCACGCGCGCATCTCGGCCAGCGTCGCCGGCTTGCGCCCGATCGTGCTGGCGGAGGTGTAGCCGGTGCCGATGACGAACTTCACCCGGCCCGGCGCCAGCTCCTCCACGGTGGCGATCGCGCCGGCCAGCACCGAGGCGTCGCGCGTGAACGGGTTGGTGACGGCGGGGAAGAGCGTCAGCCGGGTGGTGGCGACCGCCGCCTGGCCGAGCACGACGAAGGTGTCGCGCGAGATCATCTGGCTGTCGAGGATGCCGACGCCGTCGAAGCCGGCCGCTTCCACGCGCCGGATCAGCGCGATGATCCCGTCCATCGGCGCGGTGCCGGGGATGCGCAGCGACACGCGCACGGGCGCCATCTCAGAACCCGAGGAACGCGCGCAGCGCGGCGAGCACGGCGTCGGGATTGTCCTCGTGCAGCGTGTGCACGGCGCGCGGGATCTCCACGAACGTGCCGCGCGGCAGCGTCTTGACCATGCGCTCGGCGACGTCGCGGTCGAGCACGGTGCTCTCGGCGCCGCGCAGCACCAGCGTGGGCGGCGTGATCTCGCGCAGCAGCGCCCACCAGTCCACGTCGCCGGTGGAGCGGCGCGTCTTGATGCTCGGGTGCCACTTCCACACGAGGCGTCCGTCGGGCCGCTCGCGCAGGCTGTGGGAGGCGACCCAGCGGTAGTAGTGGATGCCCGGGTAGCGGTTCCCGCGGAAGAGATGCTGGGCGGCCTGCTCGATGCTGTCCCACGTCTCCGGCTCGGGCGGACCCGCCGACGGCGCGGCGGCTTTGGCGCTGATCTCGGGGCCGATGTCCACCACCACCAGCTTCTGCACCATCGCAGGGCGCCTGGCCGTGAAGTACATGGCGTTGCGCCCGCCCATCGAGAGGCCGACGATCACGAGCGACGCGAGGCCGAGCTGCTCCAGCACGCCGCCGAGGTCGTCGAAGGCGAGGACGGGGTTGTAGCCGTCGGCCGGGTCGCTGTCGCCGTGGCCGCGCTGATCGAGGGCAAAGACGTGAAAGTGCGGCTGCAGGGCGATGCTGAGCGTGTCCCAGGCGTGGGCGTGGCCGGTGAAGCCGTGCAGCAGCAGCAGGGGCGTGCGCCCCTCGCCGCCCCAGTCCAGGCAGCGCAGGCGCAGTCCCTTGACGACGAGATCGCGGTCGAGCGGGCGCAGGAGGTTCATGGCGCCCCACAGCATACAACCCGGGCCCGGCGTGTGGCAGAATCACGGCCACGGGAGGACCCCGATCGTGATCGTCCACACGGAGTTCCGCGATCTCGACACGCCCACCGGGCCCATGCGCACCCACGTCTACGCGCCGGTGCCGCCGGGGGGCTCGAAGAAGTATCCCGGCCTCGTCCTCTACCCGGAGATCTACCAGCAGACGGGGCCGATCGTCCGCCTCTGCGCGCAGTTCGCCGGCCACGGCTACGTCGTGATGGCGCCCGAGATCTATCACGAGCACGAGCCGCCCGGCACCGTGCTGGGCTACGACACCGCCGGCACCGACAAGGGCAACGCCTACAAGCACGCGACCAAGCTCTCCACGTTCGACAACGACGCCGCCGTCATCATCCGCGCGCTCGCGGCGCACCCGGCGTGCAGCGGGCGCGTGGGCGCGGTGGGGTTCTGCATCGGCGGCCACCTGGCGTTCCGCGCCGCGCTGCATCGCGCGATCCTCGCCACCGCGTGCTTCTACCCGACCGACATCCACAGCGGCACGCTCGGCGAGGGCAAGAACGCCGACTCGCTGGCGCGCGTCGGTGAGATCACCGGCGAGCTGGCGATGCTCTGGGGCCGCCAGGACCCGCACATCCCCGACGAGGGCCGCGCCCGGATCTACGCCGCGCTGCTCGGCGCCCGCCGCGTCTTCACCTGGCACGAGTTCAACGCCCAGCACGCCTTCATGCGTGACGAGGGGCCGCGCTACGACCCCGAGGCGGCGCGCATCGCCCTCGGGGTCGCGCTCGCCCTCTTCCAGCGCACGCTCTAGGGGTTCATGGAACCCATCCGGCGGCGGATGTCCTCGATCGGCCAGCCGGTGAGGGAGGCCAGCGCGCCGGCCTGCTGCTCGGCGCGCCGGCGCAGCGACTCGCGGTAGCGCCGGGCGGCCTCGCAGCTCGACGCGCCCGTCCACGGGTGACGCAGCACGTAGCGCCCCTGGAAGCTCGCGCGGTCGGCCGTCTCCTGGAAGACTAGGTCGTCGGGGAAGTGCGCGGCGTCGTAGCGCACGTGCAGGCGCGTGACGAAGGTCGGCGCCGACCAGAAGACGCCGAGCCGGCGCAGCTCCTCGGGCGCGAGCGGATCGGCGGCGCATGGGTCGCACCAGCCGGTGTCCCACGCGTACTCGAGGAACACCGCCCGCATGGCCTCGCGGGCGACCTGCTGCGCGAACATCGCCCGGTAGAACGGCGCGAACTCCTCCTTCACGTAGGCGGGCAGCTCGGTGCCGGTCGGCAGCCGCACGGTGCGGTAGTTGGTCGTCTCCACGCGGCCCCGGCTGGTCAGCGCGAAGACGAACAGCTCTTGAGGTCCGTCGGCGTTCACGGTGCCGAGGCGGATCGGCAGCATGAACTTGGGCGACTCGAAGGCCACCTGCAGCGGGCGGAGATGGGTGAAGCCCAGGCTAAGCTGCTCCTTGAGGTTCACGCGCGCCACGAAGAACTTCATCCCCTGCTTGAGATAGCTGCCCAGCACCGGCGCCGCACCGGCGGGCAGCCGATAGCCGTTGTTGCGCAGCCACGTCTCGAGCCCCGCGCTCTCGCGGGCGGAGAGGATGAGGATGTCGTACTCGCCCACCGTGTACTGCGCCTCGATCGTCACGCCGAGGCTACGCGCGCGTGCGGCGCCCGCCTCGGCCACCTTGTCGGTGCGCCCGCTCGGCGCCGGCGCCCGCAGCATCTGGTACACCACGCACGGGTCGGGGTCGTGGTACTCGACCAGGCGGGGCGCCGAGTAGGCGTCGAGGTGGTCGATGAGGGCGCGCTCGGCGACGTGGATCTGCCCCTTCTCGAGCACGGTCGGGAC
>JBGQFW010000117.1:0-12056 GCA_041497115.1 Methylomirabilia bacterium | reverse complement strand
GCCTGGTGCGACTATGGTCTTCGGTTCGCCGCGGCGATCGAGACCGGGCGCATTTATGCGACGCAGTTTCACCCGGAGAAGAGTCAGAAGGCGGGCATCCGGCTGCTCGAGAACTTCGCCGCGATCGTGAAGGAGCGTCGGTGATCGTCGTCCCCGCCGTCGATCTGCGCGAGGGGCGCTGCGTACGCCTGCGTAAGGGGCGCGCGGAGGCCGAGACGGTGTTCTCCGACGATCCCGTCGCCATGGCCGAGCGCTGGGTCGGCGAGGGCGCCGAGCGCCTGCACGTGGTGGACCTCGACGGCGCCTTCGCCGGCGCGCCGCGCCAGACCGCGCTGATCGCCAAGATCGTGGACGCGGTGCGGCCGGTGCCGGTCGAGGCGGGCGGCGGCCTGCGCGACATCGCCGCCGTCGAGGCGCTGCTGGAGGCGGGCGTGCGCTGGGCCGTCATCGGCACGCGCGCCGCGGTGGACGCCCCGTTCCTGGCGGAGGTCTGCCGGCGGTTCCCCGCGCGGATCATCGTGGCCGCCGACGCGCGGGGCGAGCGCGTCGCCATCCGCGGCTGGACGGAGAGCAGCGCGCTGACCGTGGTCGAGGTCGGCGGGCGCGCGCGCGACGCCGGCGCCGCCGCGCTGCTCTATACCGACGTCGCCCGTGACGGCACCGAGCTCGGCCCCAACGTCGAGGCGACGGCCGCGGCGGCCGCCGCGGTCGGGCTGCCGGTGCTCGCCTCGGGCGGCGTCGGCCGCGTCGAGGATCTCGCACGTCTGGCGGCGATCCCCGGCGTCGTCGGCGCCGTCGTGGGCCGCGCGCTCTACACCGGCGCCATCGCACTACGCGACGCATTGATGGCCGTATCAGAGCCCCGGCCCTCTGGAACAGGCCACCCGCGGTCCAAGCCGGCCTCGCGGCCCCCGCTCCAATAACCATGCTCGCGAAACGCATCATTCCCTGCCTGGACGTGAAGGACGGGCGCGTCGTCAAGGGCGTGCGGTTCGTGGACCTGCGTGACGCCGGCGACCCGGTCGAGGCGGCGCTCGCCTACGACGCGCAGGGCGCCGACGAGCTCGTCTTCCTCGACATCACGGCCTCGCACGAGGACCGCTCGATCATGCTCGACGTGGTGCGGCGCACCGCCGAGGGGATCTACATGCCGCTCACCGTCGGCGGCGGTCTCCGCTCGGTGGACGACGTGCGGCGGCTGCTGCGCGCGGGCGCCGACAAGGTCTCGCTCAACACCGCCGCGCTGCAGCGGCCCGAGGTCATCCGCGAAGCCGCCGAGCGCTTCGGCAGCCAGTGCATCGTGGTTGCGATCGACGCCCGACGGACAGAGCCGGGGACGGAGCCGGCGACGGAGCCGGCGACCTCCTCGGACAGGCCACCCACGTATTTAACCGAGCAAGCGGCCCCCGCTACAAAGGCCCTATCCGGGCAAGCGGCGCCCGCTCCAACCTGGCCCCCCGCTCCAACCTGGCTCGTCTACACGCACGGCGGGCGGCGGCCGACCGGCCGCGACGCGGTGGCGTGGGCCCAGGAGGCGGTGGCGCTCGGCGCCGGCGAGATCTTGCTGACGAGCATGGACCGCGACGGCACCAAGGACGGCTACGACCTCGCGCTCACGCGGGCGGTCTCGCAGGCGGTCTCGGTGCCGGTCATCGCCTCGGGCGGCGCCGGCTCGCTCGAGCACTTCTACGAGGCGCTCGTGGACGGCGAGGCCGACGCCGCGCTGGCCGCCTCGCTCTTCCACTTCGGCATCCACACCATCGCCGAGACCAAGGCCTACTTGGCGGAGCGCGGCGTGGAGGTGCGCCGGTGACGCCCGACGACCTGACCTGGGACGAGCGCGGCCTGCTGCCTGCCGTGGTGCAGGAGGCGGAGACCGGCGAGGTGCTGATGGTCGCCTGGATGGACCGCGCGGCGCTGGCGAACACGCTCGAGACCGGCCTCACGCACTTCTGGTCGCGCTCGCGGCAGACGTCCTGGCGCAAGGGGGAGACCTCCGGCCACAGCCAGCACGTGCAGGGGGTCTACGTCGACTGCGACGCCGACACGCTCCTCGTGCAGGTGCACCAGGACGGCGTGGCCTGCCACACCGGCAACCGCACGTGCTTCTATCGGGCGCTCGCCGGGCCGGGCGCGGCCGGCAACATGCTCGACCGCATCGAGCGCATCGTGGCCGCGCGCAAGGCGGCGCCGCCCGCCGGCTCCTACGTGGCGGGGCTCCTGGCCAGGGGCGAGGCGGCGGTGTGCCGCAAGATCGGCGAGGAGGCGGTTGAGGTCGTCACCGCGGCGCTCGGGGGAGAAGGGGACCGGCGCGTGGTGGAGGAGGTCGCCGACCTCTGGTTCCACACGATGGTGCTGCTGGGCGAGCGGTCGATCCCGCTGCGCGACGTGCTCGAGGAGCTGGCGCGCCGGCACGCGGCCGGGAGCGGCCCGGGCGGCGGCGCCGGCGCGCCTGCCCCGGACCGTCCGGCGTCGGGCGGCTGACGGCGCCGTGGGCGTGGGCCCTCGTCGGGCGGCGGCGCTCGCCGTCGCGGCGCTCGCGCTCGGCGCGTGCGCCGGGCGGCGGATCGACCACGGCGTCTACCTCGCGCCGAGCGGCTATCGCGTGACGCTGCCCGGCGCGGCGTGGGCGCTCGTCGACGACAGCCGGGCGGACCTCGAGCTCCGTCACCGGACGGCGCCGGCCGGGATGCTCGTCAACGCGCAGTGCGACCCGGCGGCGGTGCGGCGCGGGTGGGACGCGCTGGCGCGCCAGCTGCTCGTCGGCGTGCGCGACCGGAAGGAGCTCGAGGCCGGCGAGGCGCCGGTGAACGGCCGGATGGCATCGCACCGGCTGCTGGAAGGACGAATGCGCCAGAGCGAGGAGCGCGTGCGGATCGAGAGCTACACGCTCAAGGACGGGCGCTGCGTGTACGACCTGCTCTTCGTGGCGCCGCCCGCGGTCTTCGCGGCCGAGCGCGGCGAGTTCCAGCGCTTCGTCGAGAGCCTGCGCGGCGAGTAGGCGATGGCCACGTACCTGCGACGCACCGCCATGTGGTACGGCGGCGTCGGCCTGCTCACCGCCCAGGTGCTGCGCAGCCTCGCGCTGCCGCCAAAGTACTTCCGGCTGGTGCTGCTCGAGGTCGAGATCATGGGCGTGCGCTCGCTGGGCGTGGCGCTGACGGCGGCGGTGTTCACGGGCATGGTCTTCGCGCTGCAGAGCGCGGTCAACATGGCGCGCTTCGGCGCCGAGAACTACGTGGGGCCGATCTCGGCGCTGGCCATCCTGCGCGAGCTGGGGCCGGTGCTCACCGCCATCCTGGTCGGCGGCAAGGTCGCCTCCGGCATCACCGCCGAGCTGGGGTCCATGCGGGTCACCGAGCAGATCGACGCCCTGCGCACGCTCGGGGTGAACTTCATCAAGCGCCTCATCGTGCCGCGGCTGCTCGCCTCGCTGCTCGTCTTCCCGCTGCTGACGGTGCTCTCCGACGTGCTCGGCGTGCTGGGCGGGATGCTCATCACGTACGCCGAGCGCGGCACCGACATGTGGGCGTACTGGAACACCACGACCTACTGGGTGGTCCCGCGCGACTTCCTCATGGGCGTCGGGAAGTCGTTCTTCTTCGGCGCGATCGTCACGCTCATCGGGTGCTACAACGGGCTCAACACCACGGGGGGCACCGAGGGGCTGGGGCGGGCGACCACCGCGACGGTCGTGCAGGTCACCATGGGCGTCATCATTTCCGACTTCTTCCTCACCAAGCTCATGCTGATGATCTTCTGGTGATGGCCACCCAGACGCGGCAGCGCGAGCGGGCGGCGGAGACGGCCGGAGGGCCGGTGGTGGACGTCCACGACCTGCGCAAGCGGTTCGACACCAACGAGGTGCTGCGGGGGGTGTCGTTCGCGGTGACCCGGGGCGAGACCCTGGTCGTCATGGGGGGCAGCGGCTCCGGGAAGACGGTCATGCTGCGGCACGTGGCCGGCCTGATCCGGCCGAGCAGCGGCACCGTGGAGGTCTTCGGCCGCCGCATCGACCACCTGTCGGAGGAGGAGCTGTTGCCGATCCGCCGGCGCATGGGCTACGTGTTCCAGGGCGCCGCGCTGTTCGACTCGCTGAGCGTGCTCGAGAACGTCGCTTACCCGCTGCGCGAGCACACCAGCCTCCGCGAGGCGGCGATCCGCGAGCGGGTCGTCCACTTCCTCTCGCTGGTCGGCCTCGGCCCCGAGATCCTGGACCTGCTGCCGGCCGAGCTCTCGGGCGGCATGCGCAAGCGCGTCGGCATCGCCCGCGCGCTCGTGGGCGAGCCGGAGGTTCTCCTGTTCGACGAGCCCACCGCCGGCCTCGACCCGACCAACGCGAAGATGGTCGCCGAGCTGATTGTGCGGCTGCGCGGCGGGATCTGCGACACCGCCGTCGTGGTCACGCACGATCTCGAGCTCGCCAAGACCGTCGCCGATCGCCTGGCGATCCTGATCGACGGCCGGTTCGCCGCGCTGGGGCCGCTGGCCGCCGCGCTCGGCTCGACCGATCCTGCCGTGCAGGCGTTCCTGGCCGGCGACGCGAGGATGACACCATGAACGACGAACAACACGAGCGACTGCACAAGCTGCGGGTGGGCGTGTTCGTGCTCATCGGCCTGGCCGCGTTCCTGGGGATGATCTACGCGCTCGGCGCCCGCGCGCGCCTGTTCGAGGCGCGCATGACGATCCACGCCGACTTCGTCGAGGTCGGCGGCCTCGTGGAGGGCGCGACGGTGCGGCTGGCCGGCGTGCAGATCGGGCGCGTCACCGGCGTCAACCTCCCGGCGGCGCCGGGGGGCAAGGTGCGGGTGGACATGACGATCGCCCGGCAGTACGCCGACCGCGTGCGGCGGGACTCGGTGGCGCGCATCGAGACGCAGGGGCTGCTCGGCGACCGGATCGTGGAGATCAGCGTCGGCACCACGGCGGCGTCGGGCGTCAAGGCGGGCGACGTCATCGCCGCCCGCGAGCCGTTCGATATCGGCCGGATGATGAGCGAGGGCGCGGGGGTCGTGAACAGCCTGCGCCAGACGGCCGACACGCTCACCCAGTCGCGGCTGATCGAGGAGACCGCCGCCACGATGGCCTCCGCCCGCAAGGTCACCGACCAGGTCGGCCGCATCGTCAACGAGGTGGAGCACGGGCGCGGCTGGGCGAACGCGCTGATCTACGAGGAGCCGGTGGCGCTGCGCCGCCTCAACGGCCTCGTCGCCTCCACCCAGACGCTGCTCGATCGCGTCGAGCGCGGCGAGGGGGCGGCGGGCGTGCTCACCTCCGAGCAGTCGACCGCCTCGGCCCGGCGGTTCCTCGCCGCGATGGACCGGCTGAGCCGGGTCGTCGAGCACCCCTCGCCCGAGGACGGCGTGCTGCCCGCGCTCCTGTTCGATCCCACGTACCGCCCGATGCTGGAGGACGCGCGCACGATGGCCCACAACCTGCGAGAGGTCTCCGATCGTCTCGCCGGCGGCCGGGGCACGCTCGGCGGCCTCGTCAAGGACGAGCCGGCGGAGGACGGCATCCGCCAGACCTCGCGCGACCTGCAGGCTGCCGTCGCCAACCTCAAGGAGATCACCGCCCGGATCAAGGACGGTGAGGGAACCGTGGGCGCGCTGCTCGCCGACCCCACCGTCTACGAGCGCCTCTCCGCCGTCCTCGACGGCGCCTCGCGCAGCTTCCTGCTGCGCAGCCTGCTGCGCGGCCTCGCCACCGACGGCGCGTCGAAGAGCGGCGCGTCCGGGGCCGGCGCCGCCCGGGACAAGGACTGAGGATGCCGCGGCCGACGAGCGTCTATCGCTGCCAGCAGTGCGGCTTCGCCAGCCCCAAGGCCGGCACCTGCCCGGACTGCAAGCGCGCCACCGGCGAGCTGGTGCCGCTCGTGGAGGAGCGCGCCGCGCCGGTGCCGGGCGGGCGACGGCCCGCCCTCGCCCCCGGCACGCGGCCGACGCCGCTCAAGGACGTGGTGATCGGGCAGGGCAACCGGGTGCTCACCGGCATCGGCGAGCTCGATCGCGTGCTGGGCGGCGGCGTCGTGCGCGGCTCGCTCGTGCTGATCGGCGGCGACCCGGGCATCGGCAAGTCCACCCTGCTGCTCCAGGCCGCCCGCGCGCTGGCGCGGGTGGCCGCGCCGGTGCTCTACGTCTCCGCCGAGGAGTCGGCCGCCCAGGTGAAGATGCGCGCCGACCGCCTCGGCATCGCCGGGGACGGCCTCCTGCTGTGGGCGGAGACGGACCTGTCCGCCGTGCAGGCCGAGCTCGACGGCGTGAAGCCGCGCGCGCTGGTCGTGGACTCGATCCAGACGGTGTTTTTGCCGGAGCTGGAGTCGGCGCCCGGCAGCGTCGCGCAGGTACGTGAGTGCGGCGCGCGCCTCATGACGCTGGCCAAGAGCCGCGGCATCGCGACCTTCCTCGTCGGCCACGTCACCAAGGAGGGCGCGCTGGCCGGTCCGCGGGTGCTCGAGCACCTGGTGGACACCGTGCTCTACTTCGAGGGCGAGCACCATCACGCCTACCGCGTGCTGCGCGCGGTGAAGAACCGCTTCGGCTCCACCAACGAGATCGGCGTCTTCGAGATGGCGCCCGGCGGGCTCGTCGAGGTGCCGAACCCGTCGGGCTTCTTCCTGGCCGAGCGCCCGGCCGGCGCGCCGGGCTCGGTCGTCGTCGCGGCGCTGGAGGGCACGCGGCCGCTCCTGCTCGAGCTGCAGGCGCTGGTGACGCGCGCCTCGTTCGGCACGCCGCGGCGCACCGTGCTCGGCGCCGACTACAACCGCGTCTGCCTGCTGCTGGCGGTGCTCGAGAAGCGCGCGGGGCTGCCGATCGGCGGCCAGGACGTGTTCGTCAACGTCGCCGGCGGTGGCCGCGTGGTCGAGCCGGCCGCCGATCTCGGGGTGGTCATCGCCGCGGCGTCCAGCTACATGGAGAAGCCGCTGCCGCCCGACGTCCTCGTCCTCGGCGAGGTCGGCCTCACCGGCGAGGTCCGCGCGGTGAGCGCGGTCGAGACACGACTGCGGGCGGCGGCGCAGCTCGGCTTCAAGTCGGCGGTGGTGCCGCGCGGCAACGTCGAGGGGTCGATGCCGATGGCGGTCACGGGTGTGGCGACGGTGAGCGACGCGCTGGACGCGCTGCTCGGCTGATGGCGCTCGTCCTTGCGCGACTCGTGGCGATCGGCGCGGGCGCACTGGTGGGTGCGGCGGCGGCGCCGGCGCTCGGGCTCGGCCCGGCCGCCGCCGCCGGGCTCGGCGCGGCGGCCGGGCTCGTCGCCGTCGGGGTCGAGGCCGGCCTCGCCGGCGTCGCGCTGACACCGCTCGTGTGGGGCTCGGTGGGCGTGCTCGCCGGCCTCGTCGGCGGCCTGGCGCTCGGCACGGCGCTGGCCCCGCTGGCGGGGAGCGGCGGCGCGCTCCTGCGCGGGGGACTCGCGCTGCTCGCCGCCTGGGTCGGCGGGGCCGTCGGCGTGCGACGCGCCGCCGAGCTGCCCGCTCCGGCCGCGCGCGCCGCCGGGGCGGGCGAGCGCCTCCTCGACACCTCCGTCATCATCGACGGTCGCATCGCCGACCTCGTCGAGGCAGGGTTCCTGGACGGCGCCCTCGTGGTGCCGCAGTTCGTCGTGCGCGAGCTGCAGCGGCTGGCCGACGCCGGTGACGCGCTCCGCCGCAACCGGGCGCGCCGCGGCTTCGACGTGCTCGACCGACTGCGGACCATCCCGGGCGCGCGGCTGACGGTGCTCGACGTCGACGTCGCCGGCGCCGCTGAGGTGGACGCCAAGCTCGTCGCGCTGGCGCGCGCGCGCGGCGCCCGCCTGCTCACCAACGACGCCGGGCTTGGACGGACGGCAGCGCTGGCGGGCGTCGCCGTGAGCAATCTCAACGAGCTCACCCTCGCGCTCAAGCCGGTGGCGCTGGCCGGCGAGGCGATGCAGGTGCAGGTGCTGCGCGAGGGCAAGGAGCCCGGGCAGGGCGTCGCCTACCTCGACGACGGCACCATGGTGGTCGTGGAGGGCGGCAAGCGCCATCTCGGCCAGACGCTCGACGTCGTGGTGACGAGCGTGCTGCAGACCTCGGCCGGCCGCATGATCTTCTCGCGCCCCCGCGGCGAGGAGGGCGCGCGCGATGGCTGACGGCCGGCGGCGACACGACGTCGTGGTGCTGATCCCGGCCGGCGGCGTCGGGGCGCGAATCGGCCGCCGCACGCCGAAGCAGTACCTGCGGGTCGGTGGCGCGACGATCCTGGCCACGACGCTTCGCCACTTCGTCGCGCATCCGGCGGTGCGCGCGATCGTGATCGCGGCCCCCGAGGCCCACCTCGCCCGCACGCGCGCGCGGCTCGCCCGCGCCCGCCGCCGGCCGGTGATCACGGTCGTCGCGGGCGGCGCCACCCGCCAGGAATCGGTCTGGCGGGCGCTGCAGGCGGCGCCCGTCGAGGCCGCGATCGTGCTGGTCCACGACGCCGTCCGGCCCTTCGTCAGCCGCGCGCTGATCGACGCGGTGGTGGCGGCCGCCGCCGGCCACGGCGCGGCGATCTGCGCCCTGCCCATCAGTGAGACGGTCAAGCGCGTGCGCGACGGCGTGGTGGAAGCCACGCTCGAGCGGGCCGGGCTGTGGGCGGTGCAGACGCCCCAGGGCTTTCACGCGTCGCTGCTCCGCGAGGCGCACGAGAAGGCGATCCGGGACGGCGTCACCGGCACCGACGACGCGATGCTCGTCGAGCGCCTCGGCCACGCCGTGCGCGTGGTGCGGGGGCTGGCGGCCAACGTCAAGATCACCACGCCCGAGGACCTGCGGCGCGCCCGGGAGCGGCGGCCATGACGCGCGTCGGCTTCGGGTTCGACCTGCACCCGCTGGTGGCGGGCCGCCCGCTGGTCCTGGGCGGCGTGACGGTGCCGTCCGAGACGGGCCTCGACGGGCACTCCGACGCCGACGTGCTGTCCCACGCCGTCGCCGAGGCGTTGCTGGGGGCGCTCGCGCTGGGGGACCTCGGCCGCCACTTCCCGGACACCGACCCGCGCTGGCGCGGAGTGTCGAGCCTGGTCCTGCTCGGCGCGGTCGTCGAGCTGGTGCGCGGGCGCGGCGGCGCGCTCGTCAACGTGGACGCCACCGTCCTGGCGCAGGCGCCGCGGCTGGTACCGCACCTGCCCGAGATGGCCAGGCGGCTGGCCGACGTGCTCGGCATCCCCGAGGGGCGCGTGAGCGTCAAAGCAAAGAGTCCCGAGGGTCTCGGTCTGCTCGGCCGCCGCGAGGGCATCGCCGCCATGGCCGTGGTCAGCGTCGAGGCGCCCGAATGAGCGGAGCGACATGAAGATCTACAACACCATGACCCGCACCAAGGAGGAGCTGGTTCCCCTCGTCGACGGCGAGATCCGCATGTACTCGTGCGGGGTGACGGTCTACGACCTCTCCCACGTCGGCCACGCCAAGATGATGATCGTCTTCGACGTGATCGTCCGGTATCTGCGGTTCGCGGGCTACCGGGTGACGTTCGTGCGGAACTTCACCGACATCGACGACAAGATCATCCGGCGCGCCAACGAGGAGGGCGTGCCCGCCCGTGAGGTGTCCGAGCGCTGCATCGCGGCGTTCTCCCAGGACATCGCCGCCCTCGGCGTGCAGGCGCCCGACGTGGAGCCGCGGGCGACCGACCACGTGGCCGGCATGATCGCGCTGATCGAGCGGCTGGTGACCGGCGGCTTCGCGTACGCGGTGGACGGCGACGTGTTCTTCGAGGTCCGCCGCTTCCCGGCCTACGGCAAGCTGTCGGGGAAGAACCTCGACGACCTGCTGGCGGGCGCCCGCGTGGAGGTGGACGAGCGCAAGCGCGATCCGCGCGACTTCGCGCTGTGGAAGTCGGCCAAGCCGGGCGAGCCCTCGTGGCCGAGCCCGTGGGGACCGGGCCGCCCGGGCTGGCACATCGAGTGCTCGGAGATGGCGATGCGTTACCTCGGCGAGTCGTTCGACATCCACGGCGGGGGCGAGGACCTGATCTTCCCGCACCACGAGTGCGAGATCGCCCAGTCGGAGGCGGTGACCGGCAAGCCGTTCGCCCGCTACTGGGTGCACAACGGGTTCGTGAACCTCGGCAAGGAGAAGATGTCGAAGTCGCTCGGCAACACGCTGACGATCCGCGACATCGTGAAGCGCCACGAGCCCGACGCGCTCCGGCTGTGGATCCTCGGCACCCACTACCGCCACCTGCTCGAGTGGTCGGAGGAGCGGGTGGAGGAGGCCGCGCGCGCGCTCGGCCGGCTGGCTCGGCTGATGGACGACGCCGGCGCGCTCGGCGCGCCCGCCGGCCCGCTGCCGACGGCCTTCGCCGGGTTTGCGCCGCGCTTCGTCGCCGCGATGGACGACGACTTCAACACGCCGCAGGCGCTGGGCGCGCTGTTCGATTTCGCCCGCGCGCTCTCCGAGCACCGCGACCGCGGCCTCGCCACGCCGGCCGCCCGCGCCGAGCTCGCGGCGGGCGTGGCCGAGCTGGTGCGTCTCGCGCGCGTCCTCGGCCTCCTGCAGCGCGCCGCCGCCGGCGGCGGTCCGCCGGCCGAGGTGGAGGGCCTGGTGGTCGAGCGGACCCAGGCGCGGGCGCGCCGGGACTGGAAGCGCTCGGACGAGCTGCGCGCCGAGATCCAGCGCCTCGGCTGGGCGGTCGAGGACACGGCCGGCGGCCCGCGCCTCACGCGCGGCGGCGGCTGATGGCCGACGACCGCGTCTGGGGTCGCAACCCGGTCAAGGCGCTGCTCAAGAGCGGCGGCCGGCGCGCCGACGAGGTCGCGGTGCTGGCGGGCTCCGCCGGCCCGCTGGCCGAGATCGTCGCGCTCGCCCGTCGCGCCGGCGTCAAGGTCTCGTACCGCACGCGCGAGCAGCTGACCGCGATGGCCGGCACGCCCGAGCACCAGGGCGCGGTGGCGCGGGTGGCGGCCGCCGAGTACGTGCAGCTCGAGGACTTGCTGGAGATCCCGGCCCGCCGCCAGGAGCCGGCTTTCTTCCTGGCGCTCGACCAGATCCAGGACCCTCGAAACCTGGGGGCGCTGCTGCGGACGGCCGACGCCTTCGGGGTCCACGGGGTCATCGTTCCAAAGCACCACTCGGTTGGTCTGACCGAAGCCGCTGCCAGGACCGCGATGGGGGCGGTCGAGTACGTGCCGGTAGCCCGCGAGACGAACATGGTCGCGGCGCTGGAAAAACTCAAAGAATCGGGTATTTGGATCTATGGGACTGGCCTCGAGAGCGGTGTGGCTCCCTGGGCCGCCGACCTTCGGGGCCCGCTCTGCATCGTTCTGGGCGGTGAGGGGGAGGGCCTCCGGCCCCTGGTGGCCCGGGCGTGCGACCTGATGGTGACCGTGCCGATGCGGGGCGCCGTCGGCTCGCTCAACGTCGGCGCGGCGGGGGCTGCGCTCTGCTACGAGGTGGCCCGCCAGCGGTCCCAAGGGCCTAAAACGGCTTGACTTCTGGGTCCTACACAACTAAATTGGAACTTTGCCTGTGCTGGCGTAGCTCAGGGGCAGAGCAACTGCCTTGTAAGCAGTGGGTCGGGGGTTCAAATCCTCCCGCCAGCGCCAGTCGTTGAACGACAGCCTAGTCGTCGAAGAGGTTTCTCTCTGCGCGTGCCGCCAAGTTCGGGGAGGTACCCAAGTGGCCAAAGGGGGCAGACTGTAAATCTGCTGGTGCAAGCCTTCGGAGGTTCAAGTCCTCCCCTCCCCACCACTTGCACGACAGATATAACAGCGAAGGGCGGGAATAGCTCAGCGGTAGAGCGCCAGCCTTCCAAGCTGGGGGTCGCGGGTTCGAATCCCGTTTCCCGCTCCATTAGGTCACGATTGGGCCCATGTAGCTCAGTTGGCAGAGCGCGTCCTTGGTAAGGACGAGGTCTCCGGTTCAAACCCGGACATGGGCTCCAGAATTCGGGCGCGACTGATCGCCCCGGTCAACGGGAGGTAAGGGATGGCGAAGGCCAAGTACGAGCGGACGAAGCCGCACGTGAACGTGGGGACGATCGGGCACATCGATCACGGCAAGACGACGCTGACGGCGGCGATCACGAAGGTGCTGCACACGAAGAACAAGGGGATTG
>JBGQFW010000116.1:0-12146 GCA_041497115.1 Methylomirabilia bacterium | reverse complement strand
CGCGGATCGGTGAAGCCGCAAACGGTTGCCGAGCTTCGCCGCACAGGGTACACGTCCCGGTCGGTCAAGGCCGAGCTGCGGGCGAACCTCATCACCCGGCTCGAGCAGGGCGGACCCGTCTTCGAGGGCATCGTCGGCTACGACGAGACGGTGATCCCCCACATCGTGAATGCGATCCTGGCGGGCCAGGACATCATCTTCCTCGGCGAGCGCGGCCAGGCGAAGACCCGCCTCGCCCGCGCCCTCGTCGGCCTCCTCGACGCCGAGGTGCCCGCGCTCGCGGGCAGCGAGGTCAACGACGATCCCTTCCAGCCGATCAGCCGGGCCGGCCGGCAGACACTGGCCGAACTGGGCGACGCGGCGCCGATCGAGTGGCTGTCGCGGGATCGTCGGTACGCGGAGAAACTCGCGACGCCCGACATCACCATCGCCGACCTCGTCGGGGAGGTCGACCCGATCAAGGTCGCGGAGGGCCGCTATCTCGGCGACGAGCTGACGATCCACTACGGCCTCCTGCCCCGGACCCACCGGGGCATCTTCACCCTGAACGAGCTGCCCGACCTCGCCGAGCGGATCCAGGTGGGCCTGCTCAACATCATGGAAGAGCGCGACGTCCAGATCCGCGGCTACAAGGTGCGGCTGCCGCTCGACCTGTACGTGGTGGCGAGCGCCAACCCCGAGGACTACACCAACCGGGGACGCATCATCACGCCGCTCAAGGACCGCTTCGGCTCCCAGGTCCGCACGCACTATCCCAAGCGGCTGGACGACGAGATCACAATCATGGAGGCGGAGCGCACGGCGTTCCCGGTGGACGGCGTCCGCACCGTCACCCCCGACTACATGAAGCAGATCGTCGCCGAGCTGACTCACCTGGCCCGCGCGTCGTCGGACATCAGCCAGCGCTCGGGCGTGTCGGTGCGCGTGTCCATCTGCAACTACGAGAACCTCCTGTCGAGCGCGCTCAAGCGCGCCATCCGCCTCGACGAGAATCTCGCCGTCCCGCGCGTGAGCGACCTCGGCGCGCTGGCCGCGTCCACCTCCGGCAAGATCGAGCTGGAGACGGTCGGCGACGGCGGCGAGGACAAGATCATGACCCGCCTCGTGCAGAAGGCGGTGCTCAACGTCTTCGGCCGCTCCTTCGGCGCCCCCGAGCTGGCCGAGGTGGTCAAGGGCTTCGAGGGCGGCGCCGCCGTGCAGGCCTCCGACACGATGCCGGCCTCGGAGTACGTCAAGCAGCTCGGCGCGATGCCCGCGCTGAAGGCGGCCGCCGCCAAGCTCGGCGCCAGCGAGCCGCCCGCGGTGGCCGCCGCCGTCGAGTTCGTGCTGGAAGGGCTCCACCTCGGCAAGAAGCTCAACAAGGACGTGCAGGCCGGCCGCTACCGTTACCGGAGCTGACGTCCGGTGCCGCTCTTCCGCTACTCGCGCTGGGACGGCTCGCAGAAGCTCGATCTCGACGCCGACCAGCTGCTGTCGGCGATGGCCGACGACCTCCTCTACGACGGCGATCCCTGGCGCGCGCTGCGCCGCCTCATGCAGCAGGGCGCCCGCACGCCCGAGGGCGGGAAGATGCCCGGCCTCAAGGACCTGCTCGAGCGCCTCAAGCGCCAGCGGCAGGAGCGGTTGCAGCGCCACGACCTCGGCTCCAGCCTGGAGGACATCAAGAAGAAGCTCGACGACGTCATCCAGACCGAGCGCGAGGGGATCACGCAGCGCACCCCCGACGCCGCCCAGCGCGCGCAGCGCGAGCAGAAGCTCGACGCGCTGCCGCCCGATCCGGCCGGGCGCCTGCGTGACCTGCAGCAGTACGACTTCGTCGAGCCGGAGGCCAAGCGCAAGTTCGACGAGCTGCTCGCCTCGCTGCGCCAGAGCATGATGCAGCCGTTCATGCAGGGCATGCAGGACGCGCTCAAGAACATGACGCCCGAGGATCTCAAGCGGATGCGCGAGATGATGCAGGATCTCAACCGCATGCTGCGCCAGAAGGCCGACGGCGAGGAGCCGGACTTCGACGGCTTCATGGCCAAGTGGGGGCAGAACTTCCCCGGCGTCGAGAGCCTGGAGCAGCTCATCGAGCAGATGGGCCGGCAGATGGCGGCCATGCAGTCGCTCATGCAGAGCCTCACCCCCGGCCAGCGCCAGCAGCTCGACGAGATGATGCGCAGCCTCATGCTGCAGGACGAGCGGCTGGAGGCGCAGATGCGCCAGCTGGCCATGAACCTGTCGGAGTTCCTGCCGCTCGACGAGATGGCCCAGCGCTACCCCTTCCAGGGCGACGAGGAAACGACCCTCCGCGAGGCGATGCGCCTCATGGAGGAGATGCAACAGCTCGACGAGCTCGAGCGCGAGATCCGCGGCGTGCGCAACCTCGAGCAGCTCGACCGCGTGAACCCCGAGCGCGTCGAGCAGCTGCTGGGGCCCGAGGCCCGCGAGGACCTCGAGAAGCTCCAGGAGCTGACCCGGCAGCTCGAGGACGCCGGCTACCTCGAGCGCCACGGCGACGAGCTATCGCTCACCGCCCGCGCCATCCGCAAGATCGCCGACAAGGCGCTGCGCGACGTTTTTGCCGTCCTCAAGCGTGACCGGATCGGCGGCCACGCCATCGACCGGCGCGGCGCCGGCGGCGACCAGACCGACGAGACCAAGGCCTACGAGTTCGGCGACCCGTTCCTGCTCGACCTCAAGGAGACGGTGATGAACGCCGTCGGGCGCAACGGACCGGGCACCCCGATCCGCCTGGCGCCCGACGACTTCGAGGTCTACCGCACCGAGCTGCGCACCCAGGCGGCCACCGTCGTCATGCTCGACATGAGCCGCTCGATGCTGAACAACGGCTACTTCCTGCCCGCCAAGAAGGTGGCGCTCGCCCTGTCCGCGCTCATCCGCGGGCAGTTCCCGCGCGACGCGCTCTACATCGTCGGCTTCTCGCTCTACGCGCGGACGTTCACCCCCGAGCAGCTGCCGACGCTGTCATGGAGCGAGTGGAACATCGGCACCAACATGCACGCCGGCTTCCTGCTCTCGCGCCGGCTCCTGGCCCGCCACAAGGGCGGCAACAAGCAGATCCTCATGGTGACCGACGGCGAGCCGACCGCCCACCTGGAGGACGGGGTGGCCGACTTCTCCTATCCGCCGACGCGGCGGACGGTGGAGGAGACGCTCAAGGAAGTGCAGCGGTGCACGCGCGAGGGGATCACGATCAACACGTTCATGCTCGAGCGCAGCCCCTGGCTGGTGAGCTTCGTGGAGCAGATGGCCCGTGTGAACCACGGCCGCGCCTTCATGTCGGCCCCCGACAAGCTGGGCGAGTACGTCGTGGTGGACTTCGTGCGCTCCCGCCGCGTCGCCCGCCGCTGAGCCCGGGATTTGACTCCCGCGCACCCGTCGTCTAGTGTCGATCCTCGAGAGGAGCGGACATGGGAACCTTCAATATCTGGATGAACGGCCGGCTGGTGCCTCAGGAGCAGGCGGTGCTGCCGGTGAACAGTGCGGCGGTCTTCTACGCCACCAACGTCTTCGAGGGGCTGCGCGCCTACTGGAGCGAGCGCGACGGCGAGATGTACGGCTTCCGCCTCGCCGATCACGTCGCGCGGCTGCGCGAGTCCATGAAGATGATGCGCTTCACGGTGCCGTACAGCGACGACGACCTCTTCGAGGCCGTGCGCACCGTGCTGGCCGGCAACGAGCTGCGCGAGGACGTGCACATGCACATGGTGGCCTACGTCGGCGCCCCCGGCCTCGACGCCACCACCCAGACCGGCCTCTACATCAATCCGCGCAAGCGGCCGCGCGTGATGGAGGGCAACGGGCTCAAGTGCTGCGTCTCCTCGTGGACGCGCACCTCCGACAACGCCATCCCGATCCGGCTGAAGTCCGGCTCCAACTATCAGAACGGCCGCCTCGCCACGCTGCAGGCCAGGGCCGACGGCTACGACCAGCCGATCTTCCTGAACCGCCACGGCCAGGTCGCCGAGGGCAGCGGCGCCACCTTCTTCATGGTCCGCAAGGGCCGCATCGTGACGCCGACGACCAGCAGCGACATCCTCGAGTCCATCACGCGCACGACGCTGATCGAGTACGTCGTCCCCCAAGTCCTGGGCATGGAGGTCGTCGAGCGCGGCATCGACCGCACCGAGCTGTACGTGGCCGAGGAAGCGTTCTTCTGCGGCAGCGGCTACGAGATCACGCCGATCCTGTCGGTGGACCGCTTCACGCTCGGCACCGGCGACGTGGGCCCGCTCACCCGGCGTATCTCGTCCGCCTACCTGGACCTGGTGCGCGGCGTGGACACGAAACACCCCGAGTGGCGCACGCCGACCTACAAAGCCGTGACCGTCTAGACGTGTCCGGTTGTCGAGGGACGACCCGGCTTTGCCGGGGCGGCCCGAGCGTTGGGGGGTATGGGGGGCCATTTCGGGGCCCCCCATGAAGTTTGACGTAGGGATCGTCAACAATGAGCCGACCGCGAGCGTCGTGCGACAGGCGCAGCTCGCGGAGGCGCTCGGGTACGAGACGGTGTGGATCACCGACTCGCACCTCGTCTGCCGCGAGCTCTGGGTGACGCTGGCGGCGTGCGCGCTCGCCACCACGCGCATCAAGCTCGGTCCGGGCGTCACCGTCCCCCACACCCGCCACTGGTCGGTCACCGCCAGCGCCATCGCCACGCTCGACGAGCTGGCGCCGGGGCGCGTCGTGCTGGGCATCGGCACCGGCGGCAGCAGCGCCGAGACGATGGGGCTCAGCGTGCAGCGGGCGGCCCGCGTCGCCACGCTCGACACGATGGTCGCCTCCATCCGCCGCCTGCTGGCCGGCGAGACGGCGCCGCTCGACAGCGGCGCGCCGAGCCACCTAGCCTGGCTCGACGCCCCGCCGCGCATCCCGCTCTACGTCGCCGGCTCGGGGCCGCGGATGCTGGAGGCGGCCGGGCGGCTGGGCGACGGCGTCATCATGTACGCCGGCACCGAGCCCGCCATCCTGCGCGCCGGCCTGGAGTGCGTGGCGCGCGGCGCCGCCCGGCAGCAGCGCCGCGTCGCCGATCTCGACGTGGTGCTGTGGACGCCGACCGCGGTGGACCGTGACCGCGCGCGGGCGCGCGACCACGTGCGCGGGCGCGTGGCCTCGGCGATGCGCCATCCCCTGCCCGTCGCGCTGTCGCCCGAGGATCACGCCGCCGTGCGGCGCGTGCGCGACGCCTACGACTCCTACCAGCACGCCACCGCCGGCTCGCGCCACCGCGAGCTGGTGCCCGACCGCTTCGTGGACATGCTGGCGCTGGCGGGGACGCCGGAGGAGGTACGCGAGCAGGTCAAGCGCGTGATGACGGTGCCCGAGGTGGGCCGCATCATCGTGCTGCCGCAGAACCCCGGGCAGGGCTTCCTCGAGCGCGAGGCGATCCTCAGGACGTTCGCGGAGGAAGTGATGGCGCGGCTCGGCTGACGAGCCAGGCGTGGAAGTCGCCGGCGTCGGCGAGCCGGTCTCCACGGCGTCGAAGGCGCCGTCGAGACCGAACGCCCGCAGCGACATCGTCGTCGTCGGCCGCCCCTTGCCGGTCACCAGCCCCGCCGGAATTCCGCGCTCGCGTAGCGCCCCCAGCGCGGCGGCCAGGCCGGGAAACACCCCGCCGCACAGCGGCAGGTGCCGCTCGTATTCCTCGAGATAGACGGTGAACGCCTCCTGCCAGCGCGTGGGCACCGCCTGCTGGAACATGCCGTCCTCGCTGGGGCCGAACCGCGCCCGGATCTCCGCATCGGTGTAGGACGGCTCGCCGAGCCGCTCGAGCGCGCGCCGGAAGGTCGTGAAGCAGATGGGCAGGGTGTCCGCCAGCGTCCCGTCGAGGTCGAAGATCGCGCCCGCGATTCGAGGAGCGCCACGGGTCCCCCGGGGCGCTCCGAGCGCCTGGGGGTTTGGGGGCCATGTCGGGGCCCCCATCATGAAAAAAGCGTCGTGTTGCCGCCGCTGACGACGACACCGACCCGCTCGCCGGCGGCCGGGAGGTAGCGGCCGCTCAGGAGGGCGGCGAAGGCGGCGGCGCCGCCCGGCTCGGCGACCACGCGCAGCGCCTCCCACAGCGCCTGCTGGCCCCGCCGGATGGCGTCGTCGCTGACGAGCGCGACGCGCTCGACGTGGGCCCGCGCGATCGGAAACATCAGCGCGCCGACGCGGCGCGGGGCGAGCGAGTCGGCGGCGATGCCACCGGCGGGCGCGTCGACGGGCCGGCCGGCGCGCAGCGCCTCGAACAGCGTCGGCGCCGCCTCCGGCTCCACGCCGATCACCCGGACGCGCCCGGCGTACCACGCCGCGATGCCGCCGATGAGCCCGCCGCCGCCGACCGGCACCAGCAGCGTGTCAAGGAGCGGCTGCTGGGCCTCCAGCTCGCGCGCGAGCGTGCCCTGCCCCAGCAGCGTCTCGACCTGATCGTAGGCGTGCACGGCCAGCGCCCCCGACTCGCGCGTCCACGTCTCGCTGGCCGTCAGCGCGTCGGCGTAGCGCTCGCCGCCGACCACGAGGTCGGCGCCGTAGCTCCGGATGCGCGCGATCTTGGCGGGCGACGAGACGGTCGGCACGAAGATCTTCGCCGGCACGCCCAGCCGCATGGCGGCGTAGGCGACGGCGGCGCCGTGGTTGCCGCCGGAGGCGGCCACGACGCCGGCGGCCGGCACCGCGCGGGTCATGAGACTCGCGAACGCGCCGCGCGCCTTGAACGACCCGGAGTGCTGGAGGGACTCGAGCTTGAGGGTGAGCGCCCAGCCCGCCAGCCCGAAGTCGGCGCCGCTCGTCTCCACGATCGGCGTCACCCGCAGGTGGGGCCGGATGATCGCGTGGGTGCGCTCGATGCCGGCGCGGTCGACCGCCGCGCTCACGCGCGCGGCTTCACCCAGCTCTCCGACCACGCCAGGCACGCGCTCGAGGACTGCCGGTCGCCGCGCTGCTCGGCCCACACCTGGCCGCCGGCGAAGCGGCCGTTGAGCTCGAGCTGCGCCGAGCGGGCCGGGAAGAACGTGCTGAACACGCCGATGGGGCGATCGTTCGTGCCGGGCGCCATCGTGAGCACGAAGGGCTCGAGCGTGTCCCACCAGGTGAGGCGCACGCGGTCGGTCGCGGAGGTCACCGTCTCGAACGCGCTCGAGTGCGCACTGCCGCCCCGCGCGAACTCGGCGGCGATCACCGGCAGGCCGGTGTCGGCGAAGGCGGGGAACAGCAGCGCCTCGATCGTCTTCTGCAGCCAGCGGGCGACGGCGGGGTTGTCGCTGTACACGCGGGGCTTGCCGTCCGTGAGCTCGCTCTGGAGAAACAGCGTGCAGCCGGCGCCGGCCGGGCACCACAGCACCCGCCAGTGACTGGCGCGCGTGGCGAGCGTCTTGCCGCCGTCGTGGCTGAGGCGCACGAACGAGTTCTCGCCGGTCATGAGCACCTGGTTGGGATCGACGGGAGAGGCCATGGGCTCGCTTTCCTCAGCCGCCCGGCGCCACGTCCACGCGGGCGTCGTTGTAGCAGGCGCCCTCGCAGATGTCGGCGTGGGTGGCCGGACACAGTGCGGAGATGGTTTGACCGTTGTCGCTGGTGCGCATCCAGGCGCCCTTGAGGCTGGACACCACGCCGCGCGGCACGCCGTCGGTGACCCGCGCGGGCAGCCGCACCTCGCCGAGGTCGTTCCACACGCGCACGCGCTGGCCATCCTTCACGCCGCGGGCCGTCGCGTCCTCGGGATGGATGTCGAGCGTGGGAACGTCGTCGCTGGTGGAGGTGCCGCCGAAGGTCGAGGTGATGCGCTGGTCGGAGGCGGGCGAGATGAGCGTGAGCGGATAGCGCGAGGCAACCGCCCGGAACGACGGCAGCCGCGCCCCGAACCGCTTCTCGAGATAGGGCGAGGCCAGCTCGACCTTGCCCGACGCGGTCTTGGGGAAGACGTTGGCGAACATCATGGCGTCGGCGCCCTCGACGGTCATCGCCACGGCGCGGTCGGTCGGCAGCCGGCTCGGCCGCACGCCGCCCAGCCGCGGGTCGTCGGGGTCCACCGCGTCGTCCATCAGCTCGTGGTCGGTCGCCCGGAAGCACGGCTCGGTGTAGCCGAAGCGCGCGGCCAGCCGGCGGAAGATCTCGGTGTTGGGCAGCGCCTGTCCCTGCGGCTCCAGCACCGGCTCGGCGCGCTGCAGCCAGTGCTGGCCGTAGGCGGCGAAGAGCTCGTGGTGCTCGAAGTGGGTGCACGCGGGCAGCACGACGTCGCAGTACGCCATGCTGTCGGTCATCGCCACCTCGATGCCGACCGCGAAGAGGTCCTCGCGGCCGAGGCCGCGCCGCATGCGGTTCTGGTCGGGATGCACGACGAGCGGGTTGTGGTTGTAGATGAACACCGCCTGGAGCGGCGGGGCCAGCCGCGGGTCGGTCAGGTGGGCGCCGACGTCCACGATGTTCAGCGTGCGCGTGCCCGGCGGCACCAGGTCGGGGCGCGCCAGCCGCTGCGGCGTCTTGGCGAACGCGAAGGCGGCGCCGTTGACGAGGCCGCCGCCGGCGACGCCGAACCGGCCGGCCAGCGCGGGGAGGGCGAAGACCGCGCGGATCCCGCTGCCGCCGTTCTGGTTGCGCTCGAGCCCGTTCCCCACACTGATCGAGGACGGCGCGAGGGTCGCGTACCACTCGGCGAATCGCGCCACGTCGGCCGGGTCGAGGCCGCACGTCTGGGCCGCGCGCGCCAGCGTCCACGGCCGCGCCAGCGTCATGAACTCGTCGAAGCCGGCCACCCAGCGGTCGACGAACGCGCGGTCGAGCGCGCCGCGCCGCTCGAGCTCGGCCGCCACCGCCCACGCCAGCACGACGTCGGTGCCCGGCCGCAGCGGCAGGTGCAGGTCGGCCTGCTCGGCGATCTTCGTGCGGCGCGGGTCCACCACCACCACCTTGCCGCCGGCGCGGCGCACGCGGGCGAGCAGCGGGGTGATGTGCAGGTTGGACCACGTGACGTTGTTGCCCCACGCCACGACGAGGCGCGAGTGCTCGATCTGCTCGGGGCGGATGCCGGGCACGGTGCCGAACGTCCCCACCCACGCCTCGGTGCGGATGCCGCCGCAGAGCGGCTTGCGGTCGAGCAGCGTCGCGCCCATCCGGTGGAAGAAGCGCAGGTCCATCGAGCCGCCGGCGAGGAAGCCGTGGGGGCCTCCGTAGTTGAGCGGCAGCACCGCCTGCGGCCCGTGGGCGGCGATCACCGCGCCCACGCGCGCGTGGATCGCATCGAGCGCCTCGTCCCAGCCGATCGGCGCGAAGCGCCCCTCGCCCTTGGCGCCCACGCGCCGCAGCGGCGTGCGCAGCCGGCGCTCGCCGTGGACGAACTCCGGGAACGCCTTCGGCACCTTCGCGCAGAGGACACCCTCGGTGTACGGGTTGGCGCGCGAGCCGCGGATGTTGACGATGCGCGCGTCCTCGACGGTGACGGTGAGGCTGCAGGTGTCGGGGCAATCGAGGGGGCAGACGCTGGCGTGCTCGCTCTTCATAGTCAGTTGGGGGGCCCCGAGACGGCCCCCCCAACCCCCCCAATGTTCGGAGCGCCCCGGCTTAGCCGTGGCGCTCCTCTATTTTGCTTGTCTTGTCTTGCTCGACTGTGCCGTGTCCCGGCGGGCGCCGTCAAGTCGGGGATTGGCTGGGCGCTCGGGCCAGGACGCGACCCAGCCAATCCGCGACGTCGCGCACCTCCGCGTCGCACACCGCGTGCGGCATCGGGTACTCGCGCCACTGGACGTGGTAGCCGAGCGCTGTCAGCATCTCGCGCGCCGCCGCCGCGCGCGCCAGCGGGATGAGCGGGTCGCCGGTGCCGTGGGCCATGAAGATCGGCGTGTTGCGGTTGGCCGCGCTCGCCTCGGCGGCGACGTGCTCGGCCAGCGGCAGGAAGCACGAGAGCGCCAGGATGCCGGCGAGCCGCGCGGGGTGGCGCAGGCCGGTGTGCAGGGCCATCGCCCCGCCCTGGGAGAAGCCGGCCAGCACGAGCCGCTCGGCGGCGACGCCGCGCGCCGTCTCGCGCGCGATCAGCGCCTCGATGCTCGCCTGCGACTCGCGCACGCCGGCGGTGTCCTCGCGGCGCACGCCGACGTCGTCGCGCACGTCGTACCAGGCGCGCATCACCATGCCGCGGTTGATCGTCACCGGCCGCATCGGCGCGTGCGGGAAGACGAAGCGGACGGGCGTGTCGCGCAGGCCGAGCAGGGGCACGATGTCCACGAAGTCGTGGCCGTCAGCGCCGAGGCCGTGCAGCCAGATCACCGCCGCCCGCGGAGCGGGCGCTGTCTCGATCTCGAGCGCCTCGAGGAGGTCGGCCATGACGCGCATGCTACCGCAGCGGCGGGGCGCCCGCCCGGCGCTCACGCCTGCGCCCACACCTCGATGGGGTGGTCGCGCCCGCGCAGCGCGTGGGGGCCGCGGCTGGTCAGGCCGGCGCGCAGCGTGGGGTCGGCCCCCTCGCGGTCGAGCGCCTCGACGAAGTCGCCGCTGGCGACGAGCGTCACCCCGAGCTCGCGCGTGAGCGTCTGCAGGCGGCTGGCCACGTTGATGGTGTCGCCCACCGTGGCGAACGCCATGCTGCGCTCGCTGCCGATGTCGCCGAGCACCGCCTGGCCGTGGTGCAGGCCCACGCCCATCCGCAGCGGCGGCAGCCCGGCGTCGGACCGCTCGCCGTTCCACGCCTCGAGCGCGTGCAGCATCGCGCGGGCGCACCGCAGCGTGTCGGTAGCGTCGCGCGGCCCGGGGTCGGGGACGCCGAAGGTGGCCAGCAGCGCGTCGCCGATGAACTTCTCCAGGCAGCCGCCGTGGCGGAAGACCTCGTCCTCCATCCGCCCGTGGAAGCCGCGCAGCAGCGCCATCACCTCCTCCGGCGTCATGGACTCGGCGAGCGTGGTGAAGCCGGCGAGGTCGGCGAACAGCGCGCCGACCGCCTGGCGGCGGACGCGGCCGAGCGGCCGGTCGCGCCCGGCCAGCACCTCGACGACCCGGGGCGAGAAGTAGCGCGCGAGATTCGTGCGCGCGCGCTCGGCCTCGGCCCGCTCGGCCACCAGCGCGCGCGAGCGCCGCACCAGGAGCGCCAGCCCGGCGCTCACGAGGAGGAACACGATGACCTCGTTCTCCCAGCGCAGGATCGACAGGTAGTTCGGGTGGAAGTAGACGGCCAGGATGCTCGGCAGGTCGGCGCCGATGGCCGGATCGGTGATGACGCCCGGCTGCCGCATCACCCACACGAACGCCGCGGTCCAGGCGCCGGCGCCGCACAGCCCGCTCCACAGCAGCAGGGTGGGCCGGAACGAGAACGTCATCTGCATGAGCAGCACGAAGAAGAAGAGGAAGTTCGCGTAACGGAACGGCATCGCGAGCGGTACCCGCACGGTGGCGAACGGGTTGGGCACGATGAGCGCCGCCGCGAGGGCCAGCGAGTCCAGCGCGATGAACACGTACGCGGCGGCGGCCGGCGCCAGCCGCCGCCGATAGAGCGCGAACTGCGCCAGCCCGGTGACGAGGAAGAAGGACGCGCAGCCGACGACCCACGCCAGCGCCGCCCCCCGCTCGGGATTCGACAGCGACGTCCAGCCGATGATGACGACCACCGCGCCGGTGCGCGCCGCGGCGGCGAGCATCAACCCACGCCGCTCCTCGCGCGCGAAGGCGGCCTCGAGCCGAGCCTGCGCGCCGGCGTCGCGCGCGGTCACCGCTTGCGAGGCGGGTGCGCGCGCACGGCGGCCTCGTTCACGTCGGTTCCCCACCCCGGCCCGGTGGGCAGCCGCAGGTGGCCGTCCTCGATCACCGGCTTGACCGTCACCAGCTCGTCGTACCAGGGCACGGTGTCGGGATCGATCTCCATGATCCGCAGATTCGGGACGACGGCGCAGAAGTGGGCGTTCATCAGCGTGGCGAGGTGGCCGTAGAAGTTGTGGGGCGCCACGTTGATCTCGTAAGTGTCGGCCATCGAGGCGATCTTCAGCGACTCGGCGACGCCGTTCCATGGCGTGTCGATGATCGCCACGTCCACCGCCTGCTGCTCGAAGAACGGCCGGTAGTCGCGCCGGCCGAAGAGGCACTCGCACGAGGCCACCGGGATGCTCGTGCGCGAGCGGACGTAGGCCAGCGCGCGCGCGTCGCGGGTGTCCATCTCGACCCAGAAGATGTCGAAGGGCTCG
>JBGQFW010000115.1:0-12425 GCA_041497115.1 Methylomirabilia bacterium | reverse complement strand
GTAGAGCCACGTCCGGAACGCGCTGCGCCCGTCGAACGACGGCAGCGCGGCCAGCGCCTTGACGAGGATCTCCTGGGTGGCGTCCTCGGCATCCTGGGGGTGACAGAGCATGCGGACGGCGACGTTGTAGATGAACCGCTGATGGCGGCGCACGATCTCTTCCAGCGCGTGCTGGTCCCCGGCCTGCGCGCGCGCGACGAGGGTGACGTCGTCCGCGTGGTCAGTCATGCGAGTGCATCGGCAGGTCACCGTGGGCGTGGCGGCCGATCCGATGGTGCCGCTCGCCGGCCTGTCCGGCCGGATCGACGTGGACCATCACGCTGCCGAGGTGGGGCAGGTGGTGGAGCAGCGCGTGGCGGACCTCCCGGGCGATGTCGTGGCCGTCGGCGACCGACAGCCCGGCATGCACCGCGACACTCACGTCGGCGTGGAGCCGGTGGCCGATCCAGCGGGCGCGCACGTCGGTGACCTCCTCGACGCGCGGGACGTGCCCGGCGGCGTGGGCGACGGCGTCCAGCGTGGCGGGCTCGACGCCGTCGAGCGTGCGCACGAGCACCGTGCGCGCCGCCTGTCCGACCAGGACGAAGATCGCCGCCGCGATGAGCAGGCCGACCACGGGATCGGCGAGCGGATACCCCGCCCACACGCCCAGCGCGCCGGCGAGCACGGCCAGGCTCGTCCAGCCGTCCACCCGGGCGTGGTAGCCGTCGGCGACCAGCGCGGCGCTGCCGATGCGCCGGCCCACGCGGATGCGGAAGACGGCGACGCCCTCGTTGCCGACGAAGCCGACGACCGACGCCAGCATCACCGCCCACAACACCTCGACGGGCTGCGGATGGGACAGGCGGCGGGCCGCTTCGTAGCAGGCGACCGCCGCGCTGGCCGCGATCGTGACGACGATCGCGAGCCCGGCGAAGTCCTCGACCCTCCCGAGCCCGTAGCTGAAGCGCCGGGTGGCCGCTCGCCGCGCGAGCAGGAACGCGATCCCGAGCGGGATCGCGGTGGCGGCGTCGGCGAAGTTGTGAATGGTGTCGGCGAGGAGGGCGACGCTGCCCGACAGCGCGACGACGACGGCCTGCAGCGACGCCGTGACCATCAGGGCGAGGAAGGACCACGTCAACGCCCGCAGCCCGCGGTCGGTTGTCGCGATCGACGGATCGACGACCCCGTGCGCGTGCGAGTGGCCGTGAGCGCCGTGCGGGTGGTCGTGCGAGTGCCCGTGGTCCGTGACCGTCTCCCGCTGCGATTGTACGCTCAGCGGCCGCCGCCTTCTCGCAGCGGGCGCGGCGCCGTCATCCCCGCGGCCACCACGAGACCCGACGCGAGCGTGAGCGCGGCGACGAGGTGAATGGCGGCCGCGAAGCCGAAGAGGTCGGCCACGACTCCGGACAGGAGCGCCCCGACGGCGTACCCCAGGTCGCGCCAGAACCGGTAGACGCCCAGGCTTGTCGCCCGCCACGTCGGGTGGGCGTGGTCGGTGATCGCCGCCAGCAGCGTGGGGTAGACCATGGCGGTGCCGATGCCCTGGAGGGCGGCACCCCCGAGCCAGGCGGCGTAACCACCGCCGAGCACCGTGAGCCAGATGCCGGCGGCCTGCACGAGCATGCCGCCCGCGATTAGCGCCTTGCGACCGACGCGATCCGACAGCGGGCCGGTCGCCACCTGCAGCAGCCCCCACACGCTCGGATAGACGGCCTTGATCACGCCGATGCTCTCGATGCCCAGGCCGTGGGCCGCGAAGAACAGCGGGTAGAGTCCCCACGACATGCCGTCGTTGAGGTTGTTGACGAGGCCGGCCTGGCACGCGGCGAAGAGGCTCGCGTTGCCGATGCTGGTGAGGAAGAACACGTGGCCGAGCGAGGGCCCGCGCTCGGCTCCGGCGCCCGGCCGACCGCCGGCCTCCAGGCGCACGTGTCCGAGGGTCTCGCGCGCGAAGAGCGCCGACAGCGCCAGGCCTCCCACCGCGACCGCGATGCCGAGGTAGAACGGCTGCGGGCGCAGCGCGTAGTGCGCCGCGATGTAGCCGGTGACCCACGACGTCACGCCCACGGCGAAGTAGCCGGCGAACTCGTTGAGGCCGAGCGCCAGCCCGCGGCGCCGCGGCCCGACGAGGTCCACCTTCATGATGACGGTCATGGACCACGCCAGCGCCTGGTTGGCGCCGAGCAGGACGTTGGCGACGTCGATCCACCACCACTCCCGCGCGTGGATGATCAGGAACGGGACGGGCAGGGCGAACAGCCAACCGGTGACCAGCAGGGGCTTGCGCCCCACCCGCTCCGACACGCGCGCGGCGACCAGGTTGAGCACCGCCTTGGTGACGCCGAAGCTGACGATGAAGGAGGTGATCGCGGTCTTCGACGTGAGCCCGAACTCCCGCTCGCCGAGCAGCGGCAGCACGGTGCGCTCGAGACCCACCATCGAGCCCACGAACGCGTTGATCACGACCAGCAGCACGAACTGGCCGAGGTTTTCCCTCAGCCCGAGCCGGGTCACGCTCCGGCCAGGTTGCGGCGCCGGTTGTCGGCGAACGCCTCCGGTTGGGGCGGCAGATCCGCCAGCACGAAGGCGACGAAGTCGGCCTTCGTCGAGAACTGCAGCGCCGGGTTGAAGCGCCGCTCGAAGCCGATCGTCGAGTGCGGCTTGCCGCTGAGCCCCTTGCCGCACGTCGCGCCGCCGAAGTGGGCGGGGTAGACCTCGAGATGGTCGGGCAGCGGCAGCAGCTTGCGGTACAGGCTGTCGTAGAGCTGCTCGGCGAGGCGGTGCTCGGCGCCGGCGCCCAGCAGGTCGGGGCGACCAACGCCGCCCGCGAACAGCGTGTCGCCGGTGAGGACGAACCACGGCTCCGGGGCCCGGCTGCGATCGGTGACGACGATCGACAGACCATCGGGCGTGTGCCCCGGCGTGTGGAGGAACGTCATCCGGACGTTGCCCATCTCGTGCTCTTCCTGGTCGGCGACGCGGACGTGCGGAAACTCGACCGGGGCCGACTCGTGCATGAGGATCGCCGCCCCGGTGGCGGCGGCCAGCCGGCGGGCGCCGGAGAGGTGATCGGCCTGCACGTGTGTCTCGATGATGTGCGTGACCCGCATGGCCTTCTGGCCGGCGGCCTCGAGGTACGGCTCGATCTCCAGCTGTGGATCCACCACAGCGCACGCGGCGGCGCCGCTTCAGCCGAAGAGATAGCCGGCGCAGCCGGTCTTGGGGGCGAGGAACTGGCGGAAGATCATGGTCCACCTCCCCGGCGAGCGCGCTCGCCGACGGTCTTGTCTTACGCCGGAGGCCGGTATAGGGTCCAATACGTTGTTTCGAACGAATCGATCGGGAAAACCCGAATGACGTTCCGCCAGCTCGAGGCGTTCCTCGCCGTCGTGCGCGAGCGCAGCTTCAGCCGCGCCGCCGGCCGGATCCATCTGTCGCAGCCGACGCTCTCCGGGCACATCCGCGAGCTGGAGCGTGAGCTGGGCAAGCGGCTCTTCGGCCGCCGCGGCCGCGCGGTGACGCTGACCGAGGCCGGCCGGGTCTTCCAGCCGCACGCGGCCCGGGTGGCCACCGCCGCCGACGACGCGCGGCAGGCGATGGCGCACCTCGACGGTCTCCGCCACGGCTCGCTCGTCGTCGGCGCCGGCACGACGCCCGGCATCTACGTGCTGCCGCGCGTCGTCGCCGCCTTCCAGCGCCGCTATCCGGGGATCGAGCTGCGGCTGCACGTTGCCAACTCGGGCGTGATCGAGCAGCGCGTGCGCGACGGCGAGGTGGACCTGGGGGTGGTGGGCGGCCACGTCCTCGGCCCCGGCGAGCGCTGCGTCGCCGCCGGCCTCGTGGACGAGCTCGTGCTGATCGTCCCCCGCGGCCACCGGTGGGCCCGGCGCGGACGCGTGGGCCGCGGCGACCTCGCGCGCGAGCGGCTGCTCGTGCGCGAGGCCGGCTCGGCGACGCGTCAGGTGATGGAGCGCGCGCTCCAGCAGGCCGGCGTCACGCCGGCGGCGACGATGGAGCTGAACCACACCGAGGCGATCAAGGAGTGCGTGATGGCGGGGCTCGGCGTGGCGTTCGTCTCGAGCTACGCCGTGCACGGCGAGGTCCGGGCCCGGCAGCTCGCGGTCGTCGCGGTGACCGGGCTGCGCATTCGCCGCCACTTCCACGTGATCCACGCCGAGGGGCGCGCGCTCCCGGCGAGCGGCCTCGCGTTCCTCGCGGTCCTCGACGAGGAGGCCCGACGCCCGGGAGCGCGCCGCTGACGGCGCGGCGGCGGGGTCAGCGGACGGCGGCCAGCTCCTCGCGCCCGGCGGTGTTGATCGCGAGCACGATCCACAGCACCCGCCGGTGACCCCGGGCCACGGCGGGCGTGATCTCGCAGCACGCCGTCACGACGGCGCCACCTCGATCGCGAGGGCGTGGCTCCGGACGTTGCTGATCACGGCCATGCCGGCGTCGCTCACAGGAACGTCGTGTCGGGGGCGAGGTCGAGCAGGAACTTTCCGACGTTCTCGAAGTGGTCGTCGCGCCCCTGCAGCTGCTGGGTGACCGTGTGGATGTCGCGGAAGCGCCGCTCGAACGCCTGGCTCGTGAACACCGCGGTGCCGCCGGCCGCGTGATAGGCGAAGTCGGCGACCGCGCGCGCCTGCGCGATCGCGTACGACGCGGCCAGCCGGATCCGCACGCGCTGCTCCAGCTCGAGGACGCCGGTGCGCCCCACCGCGCCCCAGATCTCCTCGAGCGCGGATAGCAAATACACGCGCGCGGCGCCCAGCCGCGCCTCGGCGTGGGCCACCCGCGACTGGGTCACCGGGCTCTCGCGCAGCGTGCGGCTGTAGCCGCGCGGGGTCTTGTCGCGCGCCAGCGCCAGGAAGTCGTCGAGCATCGTGCGGGCGATGCCCATCGCCACACCGGCGAAGCCGGAGGCGTACAGGCTGCCCTGGGGGAAGCAGTAGAGCGGCGCCTGGTAGCGGCGCTCGGCCGGATCGTCGCGGGCGATCGTGTGCGCGTGGGGCACGAACAGGTCGTCGACCGTGAACGAGTCGCTCCCGGTGCCGCGCAGCCCCATCACGTGCCACACGTCCTTCAGCACGGCGCTCGACGCGGGAAAGAGCAGCGTGCGTCGCTCGGGAGCGCCGGCGCGCCGCCGCGGCGCGCCGGCGGCCTCCACGATCGGCGCCTGGCCGCCGAGCCAGGTGGCGTGCCGGCTGCCGCTGGCGAAGTTGAACGTCCCGCTCATGCGATAGCCGCCGTCCACCGCGACGGCGCGCGAGCCGGCGGGCGGTCCCCACGCCAGCACGCCGCCGCCGCCGAAGATCTCGCGCGCGACGTCGTCGGACAGGTAGGCGGACACCATGGAGCAGCCGGTCGTCTGGCAGACGACCCACGCGGTGCTGGCGTCGGCGCCGGCGAGGGTCTCGGTGATCCGCACGAACGTGGCGGGGGCCAGCTCGGCGCCGCCGAGCGCGCGCGGCAGCAGCAGCCGGAAGAAGCCGGCCTCGTGCAGGGCCGCCACCAGCGGCGGCGGCAGCCGGCGCTCGCGCTCGATCGCCTCGGCGGCCGCCGCGATCGCCGGCGCCAGGTCGCGCGCCCGCTCCAGATGAACGTTGGCGTCGTCGGTCACGGCTGCGATAGTAGCAAATGATGCGAATCGCCCGGCTCGCGCCCTGGCTCCTGGCCGTCGCCGCCGTCGCGCTGCCGGCGGCCCCGCGCGCCGTCCGCGCCCAGGGCGGCGGCCTGGACGTGGATGACGTGATCCGCCGCAACGCCGAGGCGTCACGGCCGTACTTCGAGTGCCTGAAGCAGAAGCCGGCGGAGGTGGAGCTCTTCCAGCGCGCCCGGGACGTCAGCGAGTACCACACGATGAAGACCAAGCTTCGCGCGCTCGACTCGCGCGATCCCCGGCTGATCGCCTACGAGGCCCAGGTGGACGTGGCGCTGGCGGCCGCCTTCGGGAACTACACGATGGCCGGCGGCGCCGCCCTCGCCCCGCCGGACGTCGTCGTGCCGCCGGAGCCGTGCACGAGGCCGCCGCTGCCGCCGGGTGGCCCGCCGCCGCCCACGATCCAGATGCGCGAGCCGTTCCGCCAGGGCACGACGACGGTCACGCCGCCGGCCCCGGCGCCGCGTCCCTAGCGACGGCGCACGCCCACCGCCGCGAGGTCCGCCACGCGCGCGATCACGCGCACGGCCACGCGGCCGGCGCGGTTGTGCACGGCGAGGTCGTGGCCGGGGAAGCCCGCGAGGTCGATGCCCGCGTGGCGGGCGACGTCCTCGGAGACGACCAGCTCCGCCTGGTAGTCCTTCGTCGCCTGCTCGAGCCGGGCGGCGACGTGCACGGTGTCGCCGACGGCGGTGAGGTAAAAGCTCTCGCCCCAGCCCATCCAGCCGACGACGGCCGGCCCGGTGTGCACGCCGATGCCCATTCGCAGCGGCGCCGCCAGCTCGCCGGCGAGCTCGCCGCTGAGCGTGGCCAGCCCCTCGACCATCGCCCGCGCGGCCGCCAGCGCCTGGCGCGAGCCGGCGGCCGGCCCGTCCTCGATGCCGAACAGCGCCATCACGCCGTCGCCGGTGAACTGGTTGGTGACGCCGCCGGCGCCGGTGATCGCCGTACCGACGGTCTCGAAGTACCGGTTGAGGACGAAGACGACGTCGTAGGGCAGCTTGTGCTCGGCCATGCGCGTGAAGCCGCGCAGGTCGGCGAAGAGCACGGCCAGCTCGCGCTCGCCGCCCTGGCGCGCGTCGGGGGCGAGCGCGGCGGCCGGCTCCACCGATGGCGCCACCAGGCGCGCCACGGTGACGTCGCGCGCCGGCCGCGCCTGGCAGGCCAGCCGCACGTCGGGCGCGGCGCCCACGCGTGCCAGCACGCGCCGCTCGCCCTCGCCGGGCGGCGCCAGCGCCTCCAGCCCGCGCACGATCCGCACGCGGCACGTCGAGCAGCGCCCGCGGCCGCCGCACACCGAGGCGTGGGGCACGCCGCCGAGCCGGCTCGCCTCGAGGATCGTGAAGCCGACCGGCGCCGCCACCGTCTCGCCCGTCGTGTAGGTGACGCGGATCGCACGGCGGCGCTCGGCCAGCCGCCGCACGCCGCGGGCGACGAGCACCAGGACCAGGGCCAGCAGGTACGCGTCGAGAAAACCCCGGCGGATGGCGAGCAGCAGCGCGCTCTCGGCCGCGCCGGGCGCGTGCGTGCGGGCCAGCAGCGCTGCCCTCCAGCCGGGGGTGGCGGCCAGCGCCGTCACCTCGCGGCCGGCCGCGACGAAGCCGAGCAGCGCCAGCACCGGCAGCAGCAGCGCGACCGCGAAGAGCCAGGGCCGCGCGCGCGGGTACCAGCCGCGGAAGCGCAGCCAGTAGTGCACGCCGATGCAGGCGTGCAGCCAGACCACGGTGACCGACAGCGTCTGGCGAGCGCCGAACTCCGGCGCCACCAGCCACAGCCCGAGCACGATGCGCGCGTAGGGATCGTCGGCGCCGGCGCGCCACCACGCGATGCGGGTTGCGGTGACGTGCACGGCGAGCAGCGCGGGGATCAGCAGCCCCAGCGTGTACTGCGCGGCCTCCCACGCCGGCATGCGGAGCGAGCGCCGCTGGTAGAGCAGCCAGAGCGCCAGCACGCCGTGCACGGTGAGGGCGCCGTAGAGGGCGAGGGTGCCGATCCAGCTCCGCCAGAGCGCCAGGAACCACCAGCGCCCGGCCTCCATCGCCGCCAGCGACACGAGGCCGAGCGCGTGGTTGAGGAAGTGCAGGACGACGTAGGTGAGGAGCACGAACGCCGCCGCCAGCCGCCAGCGGCGCACCCGGGCGGGGGTGATCACGGCCGCGACGCCGCGCCGCCTAGACCCGCGGCACGCTGCGCAGCGCCTCCTCGACCTTCGCGGCCGGGTACTCGAAATCCTGTAAGCGGCCGCCCAGGTACGCCTCGTACGCGCCCAGGTCGAAGTGGCCGTGGCCGGAGAGGTTGAACAGGATCGTCCGCCGCCGGCCCTCCTGCTTGCACCGCCGCGCCTCGTCGATCGCCACGCGGATGGCGTGGGCCGACTCCGGCGCCGGGATGATCCCCTCGGTGCGCGCGAACTGCAGCGCGGCCTCGAAGGTGGCGAGCTGCGGGACCGCGACCGCCTCGATGACGCCCTCGTCGTAGAGCTTGCAGACCAGCGGCGCCATGCCGTGGTAGCGCAGCCCGCCGGCGTGCAGCGGCGCCGGGATGAACGTGTGGCCGAGCGTGTGCATCTTCACCAGCGGGGTGAGGCCGACCGTGTCGCCGAAGTCGTAGACGTACCGGCCCTTGGTGAGGCTGGGACACGCGGCCGGCTCGACGGCGATGATCCGCGTCTTCTTGCTCTTCCCGGTCAGCTTGTCGGCGGCGAAGGGGAACGACAGACCGGCGAAGTTGGAGCCGCCGCCCGCGCAGCCGATGACGATGTCGGCCGCGTCGTCCGCCTTCTCGAGCTGCTTCTTCGCCTCCTGCCCGATGATCGTCTGGTGCATCAGCACGTGGTTGAGCACGCTGCCCAGCGAGTACTTCGTGTCCTCGCGGGTGGCGGCGTCCTCCACCGCCTCGCTGATGGCGATGCCGAGCGAGCCGGGCGAGTCGGGATCCTGCTCGAGCATCTTCTTGCCGGATTGCGTGTCGGGGCTGGGGCTGGCGACCACCTGGGCGCCCCAGGTCTCCATCATGATCCGGCGATACGGCTTCTGCTGGTACGACACCTTCACCATGTAGACCTTGCACTGCAGCCCGAACATCTGGCACGCGAGCGCGAGCGCCGAGCCCCACTGGCCGGCGCCCGTCTCGGTGGACAGGCGCGCGACCTTCTCGCGCTTGTTGTAGTAGGCCTGGGCGATCGCGGTGTTCGGCTTGTGGCTGCCGGCCGGGCTCACGCCCTCGTACTTGTAGTAGATGCGGGCGGGCGTCCCGAGCGCTTTCTCCAGCCGCCGCGCGCGGTAGAGCGGCGAGGGGCGCCACAGGCGATAGACGTCACGGATCTCCTCGGGGATCTCGATCCAGCGCTCGCGGCTGACCTCCTGCTTGATCAGCTCCATCGGGAACAGCGGCGCCAGATCTTGCGGCCCGATCGGCTGCTTGGTGGCGGGGTGCAGCACGGGGGGCGCCGGCGTCTTGAGGTCGGCCTGGATGTTGTACCACCGGGTCGGGATGTCCTTCTCGTCGAGCAGGAACTTCGTGTGATTGCGATCCGCCTTGGCTGCCATGTCGACCTCCTTCGCGCGAGCGCATTATAGATCCTTCGTCAGGAAGATGCGGCTCGCCCCGGGCGGCTCGCAGGAAATCTCGCCGAAGCGACGCCAGCCGTGGCGCTCGTAGAAGGCGGGAGCCTGATAGCTGAGCGTCCACAGCACGGCCGTCCGGCAGCCGCGGCGGCGCGCCTCGTCCTCGGCCATCGCCAGCATCCGGCGGCCGAGGCCGCCGCGTCGCAGCTCCGCCGGCAGGTAGACGAGGTCGATGAACAGCGTGCCGCGCGAGGTGCGCCCGGTGATGCCGCCCAGCACGTCACCGGTCGTCGGGGCGGAGACGACGACGGCCAGCGGGCGGCTGTCGTCGATCCCCGACTGCTCGAGGTTGAAATGCCGCAGGCCGTCGCTCACCACCGTGTCCAGCCGAGGGTCGGGGGCGTCGGTGAGGGTGACGAGCGGCTCCAGGCGCCGATCGGCGGCCACGGCGAGAGTCTAGCCCGGGTCGGCCACGCGCGCCCGATGCTACACTGTCGCCCATGCCACCCACGCTGACGCTCCCGCGTCCGGACGGAACGCTCGCCCCGTACACGCTCTCCGGCCGCGCGCCGGTCGCGTCGCCGCCCGGGCCGATCCGCGGCCGCATCGGCATGGCGGCGGTGCACGTCGTCGCCGATCCGCTCGCCGCCGTCAATCCCACGCTCGAGGTCGCGCTCGACTGGGACGCGACGCTGCGCTTCCGCCGTCACGTCTGGTCGCTCGGTCTCGCGGTGGCCGAGGCGATGGACACCGCGCAGCGCGGGATGGGGCTGCCGTGGGACTCGGCGAAGGAGCTGATCAAGCGCAGCGTCGCCGAGGCACGGACGATCCCCGGCGCGGTGCTCGCCTCCGGCGCGGGGACGGATCATCTCGAGCCCGGCCCGCGGGTGACGCTGGCCGACGTCGAGGCCGCCTACGAGGAGCAGTGCGCGTGGATCGAGGGGTGCGGCGGCCGCGTCATCCTGATGGCCTCGCGCGCCCTCGCGGCGTGCGCGAAGTCGCCCGACGACTACGTGAAGGTCTACGGCCGCATCCTGAGCCAGGCGCGCGAGCCCGTCATCATCCACTGGCTGGGCGAGATGTTCGACCCGGCGCTGGCCGGCTACTGGGGCTCGCACGACCGCGACCGCCAGACGGAGACGCTGCTGGCGATCGTCAGCGAGTACGCGGCCAAGATCGACGGCGTGAAGATCTCGCTCCTCGACCAGGCCCGGGAAATTGCGATGCGCCGGCGATTCCCGGCGACGGTGCGGATGTACACCGGCGACGACTTCGACTATCCGACGACGATCCGCGGCGACGGCGAGCGCTACTCCGACGCGCTGCTCGGCATCTTCGACGTGATCGCGCCGGCCGCCTCCGCCGCCCTCAAGGCGCTCGACCGCGGCGACCTCGCCGCGTACGAGACGATCCTGGCGCCGACGCTGACGCTCTCCCGTCACGTCTTCGGCGACCCCACGCGCTTCTACAAGACCGGCGTCGTCTTCGCCGCCTACCTCAACGGCCACCAGTCGCACTTCCGGATGGTGGGCGGCCTGGAGAGCGCGCGCTCGGTCGTGCACCTGAGCGAGCAGTTCCGGCTGATGGACGTTGCCGGCCTGCTGAGCGACCCCGACCGCGCGGCCGCGCGGATGCGGCGCGTGCTGGCGGTGGCCGGCCTCGAGTAGCCGGACTCGCCGCGTGTAAAATCGGCCCTGTGAAGACAAAGACGTCGCGGCCACCCGACGAGACGTTGCCGCGTGAGAGAGCAGCAGAGGCAGGAGCGTGATTCGCGAGCTGATATCACTCGCCGCGTGGCTTTCTCGAGCATTCGAGCGACCACCACGCCAGCACCCCGCAACTACCCAAAGGGAAGAGCAGCAGAACGACGCGAATCTTATCACTGCGGCCGTTGAACAGTCCCGCGATGCCATAGTTGGCGAATACCGCGCTGATCGCGAGAAGAGTAAGCGCGAGAATAGTCTCAACCGTAAGATCGCAATCATCACATTGGTTGGCGTGTGGCTCTACACCTGCGTAGCGTTTGTCCAATACCGCAACATGCAAGAGGCGCTGAAGCACACTAAGGAGGCGCTGCGTATCACCGAGCGCGCCTACGTCAATTTCGGATTCGCGGACGGAAAATTCATGCGGCTGTTCCCGCTTGAAGTGGGCAAGCCCATCATGGTCAGCGTCCATCTTCAGAATAGTGGGCGCCTGCCCGCTACTCGGGTCGTCGTCAATTACGGCATTTCTCGACCAATCAAGCCCGGAATGAATCAGACCTTGCAGCCGCCCTCTTACCATCACGTCACTAACTGCGATCCCAGGAAGGACGATGAGAGCAAACACCCCGATTGGATTGAGTCGATCATTCCGGCCAACGCCGCAGAGACGCGGTACCTGTTTGTGCCCAATGATAAGCTTTCGAGTGCCGACATCGGCACGATCAAGAACCTTGGCTTTGAGATCGCTGTGATGGGATTCGTCCAATATTGCGACGGATTCGACAGAGTGCAATGCATGTCGTTCTGTGCGAGCTACAAGGACGATGCCAGAAGAGATTTTGTGCCATGCCTCAGGGGAATTCTCGACTACTGCCCCGCCGGCTTTGGACCACAAGAACAGAAATAGACCCACAAGGCTGGCAGCCAGCAGGCAAGCTGCGGCTGTTGCTCTACTGAATCTAGTATGTTGTCGCCGTCATAGGTTCGGTCAGCCGCGGTCGGGGCTGCCGACGTCGCCGACGACCCGCACGCGCACGCGCAGCGAGTTGCCCGGCAGGTAGGCGAGCGGCAGGTCCTCCACCTCGACGACCGACAGGGTGGCGGCGTCGGCGCCGGCCTCGACGGCGCGCGTCTCGGCCAGGCGGCGCGCCGCCGCGATCGCGTCGTCACGCGAGAGGTCCTGGAAGATCTGGTCGATCTCGCCGCTGACCTGGGCGATGGCGGCGCCGACCGCGTTGGCGACCGCCTGGTGGCGCACGTGCACGACCTCGGAGACGCCGGGCAGCCGCTCGGGGACCAGGAAGCAGCCGCCGCCGACGGCCACCAGCGGCTCCTCCCGCGCGTCGGTCTTCATCCGGTCCACGGCCTCCTCGATCATCGCGTGCATGCGCGCCAGCGCGCCCTTCACGAGCTCGCCCGACAGGCCGGCGACACGGCGCCGGTCGCCGAGGTCCACCAGCCCGGCGGCGACGGCGACGTCGGTCGCGGTGAGCGTCGTGCCGCCGAAGACGC
>JBGQFW010000114.1:0-12865 GCA_041497115.1 Methylomirabilia bacterium | reverse complement strand
CTGCTCTTCGTCAACATCGGCCCGCTCAACGCGGCGATGGCCAACGTGCTGCCGGCCGAGCTGCGCGCGCGCGGCTTCGCGGTGACGACGATGCTGATCCACCTGCTGGGCGACGCCGCCTCGCCCTGGATCATCGGCGAGGTCTCCGACCGCATCGGAGGGCTTCAGCTTCCGGTGCTGGCGGCGGGCTGCCTGCTCTCGGTGGCGGGCGTGGTGCTGCTGGTCTGGCGCCGCACGCTGGTGAACGACCTCAGGGCTGCGGCCGGGTAGCCGCGGCGCGGAGCTGCGGCGGGACCTTGTTCAGATCGTCGGTCCAGGTGACGACGCCGCGCTCGTCCGTGAAGCGGTAGAGCGTCGTCGGCCTCGCGGGCGGGGCGGGCGCGGCCCCCGGCGGCGGCGCGGTCGGCGCCTTCGGCACCCACACCCACACGTAGGGCTCCCGGATCCCGTCGCCGCGCATTTCGTAGCGCCCGTTGTCGAACTCGACGACGCGCGGCTCGGGCGGCGCGGCGGGCGGGGGAGGCGGCGCCGGCGTCGGGGGCGCAGCGTACGCAGGCGGCCGCGCGTAGGCGTACGCGGGCGGCGCGTAGTAGATGACGGGCGGCGGGGCGTAGACCACCGGCGGCGGCGCATAGTCCGGGCTCAGGAACACAGTGGGCGGCGTGACGAAGACGGGGCCGCGGCGGAAGGCGCCCGGGCGACGGCCGAAGTCCCGCGCGTGTCCGTGCACGTGACCGCGCAGGTGATCGGCCGCGGCCGGCTCGGGAAGGAGCGCTACGGCCAGGAGCACGATCGGCCAGAGCCGGCTCATCCTCATGGGGCGCCTCCAAATTTCACCATAACACTGTCAGTCAGACACGCCCAGTGCCAGCTTGCCGTCACGACGAGCCGAGCATCGAGATTCCAAGCCGTTACACTTCGCGGGCTTCCACGGCACTCGACGTATGGTCCGCCGCTTGCCAGTGGCACGGCCGGGTGCCATCACGATGATCGAGGAAACTGCCGCGTCACGGGTCGAAGATTCCGTCCGCGTCTACCTGCGCCAGATCGGGGCGGTGCCGCTGCTCACCCCCGCGCGCGAGGTCGAGCTGGCCCGCCGCATCGAGCAGGGGCGCGAGACGGTCATTCTCGCGGTGCTCGGCACGGCGGTCGGCCGCGCCACGTTCCGCGCGCTGGCGGCGCAGGTCGGCCACGAGATCGGCGTGGACGCGGTCGTGGACCTGGACATCGAGATGACCGAGGCCAAGCGGGCGGCCCTCACGCGCCGCGTCGCGCGCGGTCTCGCCGCGATCGTGCGGATGCTCGCGGGCGGGCGGCGGGCCGACGCGCGGATCCTCGCGCGGCTGCGCGCGCTGCGCACCCGCTACGAGGTCTTCGACTGCGAGCGCGGGCGTCCCGGGCTGGTGCAGCTGCTCACCGCCACGGCCGTCAACGGCCATGCGGCGCTGCTGCGGCCGGTGCTGCAGCGCATCCACCGGGCGCGCGCCGACGCCGCCGTGGCCAAGAACGAGATGGCCGAGGCGAACCTCCGGCTGGTCGTCTCGCTCGCCAAGCGACACGCCAGCCGCGGGCTGCCGCTGCTGGACCTGGTGCAGGAGGGCAACATCGGCCTGCTGCGCGCGGTGGACAAGTTCGAGTACCGGCGCGGCTACCGGTTCTCGACCTACGCCACGTGGTGGATCCGCCAGTCCATCACCCGTGCCATCGCCGATCAGGCGCGCACGATCCGCCTGCCCGTGCACATGATCGAGCGCGTCAACAAGCTGTTGCACGCCGCCCGCCCGCTCGTGCAGGAGCTGGGGCGCGAGCCCACGCTCGAGGAGATCGCGCAGCGCGTCGAGATGCCGGTGGACATGGTGCGGGCCGCCCTGGCCGCCACCATGGAGCCCGTCTCGCTCGAGACGCCGGTGGGCGACGAAGACGACTGCGCGCTGGGCGACTTCATCGAGGACCGGCAGACGCCCGTGCCCAGTGCGACCACGCTCGTCACCGAGTGTCGCGATCGCGTGCTGGCCCAGGTGGGCACCCTCAAGCCCCGCGAGGAGCGGGTGCTGCGCCTGCGCTACGGCCTGGCCGACGGCTACGAGTGGACCCTGCAGGAGGTCGGCGCGGAGTTCCGCGTGACGCGCGAGCGCATCCGCCAGATCGAGGCGCGGGCGCTCAAGCGCATGCGCCATCCCACCCGGATCGCCAAGCTGAGGGTATTCGCAGACTTGTAGCGGCCAGGGTCGTGGTTTTGCTACTATTTGCGGACCCGATGACGCCCCCGCGTCGGCTGAACCCGGCCCTGCACGAGGTCCCCCGTCCCGAGGACGACGAGCCGGTGCTGCGCACGCGCCCCAAGACCCTGGCGGCGCCCGACCTGGTGGACAGCATCATCCAGCAGGGCATCGCCCGGCGGGCCAGCGACATCCACCTCGAGCCCACCGAGCAGGGGATGACCGTGCGCTTCCGCGTGGACGGCCTGCTGCAGACCGCGGAGGTCGTGCCGGTCGAGGCGCGCGCCGCCGTCATCTCGCGCATCAAGATCCTGGGCAACATGGACATCAGCGAGCACCGGCTGCCCCAGGACGGGCGCATCAAGCTGCGTCACAAGAACCAGGCGGTCGACATCCGCCTCTCGACGATGCCCTCGCTCTACGGCGAGAAGGTCGTCATGCGGATCCTCGACCTGCAAAACGCCGCGCTGCCGCTCTCGGGCACCGGGCTGCCGCCCGCGCACCTCAAGGAGATGAGCCGGCTGATCCGGCGGCCGCAGGGGCTGATCTTCGTCACCGGGCCGACCGGCAGCGGCAAGACCTCCACGCTCTACGCCTGCCTCAACGACATCCTCGCCGAGACGATCAACATCGTCACGATCGAGGATCCGATCGAGTACGAGATGGCCGGCGTCACCCAGATCGGCGTCAACGACCGGGTCGGCCTGACGTTCGCCTCGTGCCTGCGCTCGGTGCTGCGCCAGGACCCCGATGTGATCCTGGTGGGCGAGGTGCGCGACCTCGAGACCGCGCGCATCGCCATGCAGGCCTCGCTCACCGGCCACCTCGTGTTCGCCACGCTGCACACCAACGACGCGCTCGGCGCCATCACGCGGCTGATCGACATGGAGATCCCGCCCTACCTCATCGCCTCCTCGCTCACCGGGATCCTCGCCCAGCGGCTGGTGCGCGTGCTGTGCCCGGTGTGCAAGAGCGCGGCGGGCCCCGACGCGGCGGTGCGCGAGCAGCTCCGCCTGGCCGACACGGCGACCTTCTTCCAGGCGGCCGGCTGCGACTTCTGCCGCGGCGTGGGGGCGGCCGGCCGCACCGGCATCTTCGAGCTGGTGACGGTCACGCCGGCGCTGCGCCACCTCATCACCAACCGGGCCAGCGAGGCCGAGCTGCGCACCGCCACGCGGGCCGCCGGCACCACGTCGCTCTTCGAGGACGGGCTGGTCAAGGTCCTCGCCGGCGCCGTCGCCTACGACGAGCTGCTGCGCGTCGCCGAGCCGCCCCCGCTCGAGGGCTGAGGTGCCGGGCCACACCATCTTCGTGCTGGAGGACGAGGTCGCCGTCCGCACCGTGCTGGTGGACGCGCTCTCCACCGGCGGCCACGCGGTGCGCGAGTTCGGCGACGGCCAGCTCGCGCTCGACGCGATCGAGCGCGGCGTGCCCGACCTGATCCTGCTCGACATGCGCATGCCACGCATGGACGGCTTCAAGTTCCTCTCCGCGCTGCGCCGCCAGCCGGCCGCCAAGGCGGTGCCCGTCATCATCGTCTCCGGCCTCGGCGACGAGCTGCTGCGGGCCATCGACGCCCGCTCCGCCGAGGAGCTGGGGGTGGCCGGCATCTTCGCCAAGCCCTTCGACGTGCCGACGCTGCTGCGTTACGTCGGCTCGGTCCTCGCGCGCGAAGCCCGCCCCGGAGCGCCGCCCGCCACGCCCTGACCGGCGAATGGCCGCCCCGCCGCTCGCCAAGCTGACCCGGCCGCGCCTGCGCGACGTGCTGCCGCGGCCGCGCGTGTTCCGCCTCCTCGACGCCGGCCGGCCGCTGACCTGGGTGTGGGGGCCGCCGGGGGCCGGCAAGACGGCGCTGCTCGCCGGCTACCTAGGCGCCCGTCGCGGCCGCCACGTGTGGTACCGCTGCGACGCGGGCGACGGCGACGCCGCGTCGTTCCTCGGCTACCTCGCGCGCGCGGCCGGCCTGCGCGCGGCGCCGGTGGGGCCGGCGCGGGAGGCGTTGCGCGCGCTCTTCGCGCGGCTGCGCGCACCGTTCGCGCTCGTGCTCGACGGCTACCACGAGATCCCCGCCGACTCGCCGGTGCACGAGGTGGTGGCCGAGGCGGTGGCGCAGCTGCCGCCCGGCGGGCGGGTGTTCGTGGCCAGCCGCGCCGAGCCGCCGGCGGCGTTCGCGCGGCTGCGCGCGAGCCGGGCGGTCGGCGAGGTCGGCTGGCCCGCGCTGCGGCTGAGCCAGGCGGAGACGCGCGCGCTCGTGCGCCGGCTGGCGCCCGGGCTGTCGGCCCGGCTGCTCGCACGGCTGCACGAGCGGGCGGCAGGGTGGGCGGCAGGCGTCGTGCTGCTGCTGCAGGAGCGGCGCGGGCTGGCCGACGAGCGGCGCTGGGCGCCCGACGGCATCGTGGACTATTTCGCCAACGAGATCCTGGCCCGCGCCGACGCCGACACCCGGCAGCTCCTGCTCGAGACGGCGTTCCTGCCGCGCATCAGCGGCGCCATGGCCGAGGCGCTCACCGGGCGGCCCCACGCCGGGCGGCTGCTGGCACGGCTGCACCGGCAGAGCTGCTTCACCGTCCAGCACGCCGCGCCCCACGCGGTCTACGAGTACCATCCGCTCTTTCGCGCCTTTCTGCGCCGCCGCGCCCACGCCGTGCTGCCGGTGGCGCGGCGGGTCGAGCTGCGGCGCGGCGCCGCCGCGCTGCTCGAGCGCGAGGGCCAGGTGGATGCGGCGGCCGCACTGCTGCGCGAGGCGGGCGACTGGGAGGCGCTGGCCGGTCTGGTCGAAGCCCGGGCGGCCGCGCTGATCGCCGAGGGGCGCGGTGCCACGCTCGACGAGTGGATCGCCGCCCTCGCGGCCGAGGCGCTGCGTGCGCGCCCGTGGGCGCTCTTCTGGCGCGCGGTGCGGCGGCTCGCGACCGACCCCGCCGGTGCGCGCACCGACGCCGCCACAGCGCTGCCGCTCTTCCGCGAGGCTGGCGACGCCGCCGGGGCATTCCTGGCGTGGGCGCTGGCGGTGGAGACGTTTCCGTGGGAGCAGGAGGATTTCGCGCCGCTCGACGACTGGATCGCACGGTTCGAGGCGCTGGTGGAGCAGTTCCCGATGTTCCCCTCGGCCGTGGTCGAGACGCGCGTCGCCGCCGCGATGGTGCTGGCCCTGCTCTGCCGCCAGCCCCAGCACAGGCAGATCAAGATGTGGGCGCGCCGCGCGCTGGAGCTGGCCGAGACGGCCGCCGATCCGGCGCTGAAGGCGCAGGTCACGTTCTACGTCCTGCTCTACGATCTCTGGACCGGCGACCTCGACAGCGCCGGCGTGCTGGCCGGCGATCTACGCATCCTGGCCCGCGCGCCCGAGGTGCCGGCCCTCGGCCGTGTCGCCGCGGGCCTGGGCCTGGCGCGCTTCGAGTGGCTCAGCGGCGACTTCGCCGCCGCGCGCGCCTCGGTGGACACCGCGCTGGCGGCGGGGCGCGCGGCCGGTCTCCCGGTCTTCCGCCACACGCTGATGGGCGAGGCCGTGATGACCGCGCTGACCTCCGGCGACCGCGCCGCTGCGCACCGCTGGCTGACGGAGATCCGCCGCGACCTGCCGCACCTCAACCCGGTCGCCCGCGCGCAGTATCACTACATCGCGGGGCTCGACGCGCTGCTGGCCGGCAACGTCGGCGCCGCGCTCGGAGAGCACGAGGCGGTGTTGGCCGCCGCCTGGCAGTGCGGGATGCCGACGCTGCAGTGCCTGGCCCATCTTTTCGCGGCCGAGGCTCTGGGCGCGGCGGGCGCGGCGGGCGCCGACGTACACCTGGCACAGGCGGTGGACCTCGCCCACCAGCTCGACAGCGCGCTGCTCAAGTTCATGGCGCTCCTGACCGAGGCCGACCTAGCGCGCCGGCGCGGCGACGAGGGGCGCGCGGTGCAGACGTTGGCGCTGGCGCTGCCGCTGGGGCGCGAGCACGGCTACGTGAACACCTGGCTCTGGCAGCCGCGCCAGATGGCCGAGCTGGCCGTCCTGGCGCTGGACGCCGACATCGAGCCGGACTACGTGCGCCGGCTCGTGCGCGAGCGCGCGCTGGTGCCGGCCGAGGCGCCGGTGGAGGTGGAGACGTGGCCGTGGCCGGTGAAGGTCTTCACACTGGGCCGCTTCGAGGTGCTGACCGACGAGCGCCCGGTGCGCTTCGCCGGCAAGGCGCAGAAGAAGCCGCTGGCGCTGCTGCAGGCGCTCGTCGCGATGGGCGGCCAGCGCGTGCGCGAGGAGCGGCTGACCGAGGCGCTCTGGCCGGATGCCGAGGGCGACGCGGCCCACCAGGCGCTGTCCACGACGCTGCACCGGCTGCGACGGCTCGTCGGCCACGAGCGCGCGATCCTGCGCCACGACGGCGCCATCAGCCTGGTGCCCGAGCACTGCTGGGTGGACCTCTGGGCCATCGAGCGCATGGTCACGCGCGCCGAGGCAGCGATCGCGCGCAGCCCGGTGCGCGATCACGAGTGGGCGTCCAGCGTGCGCTGGACCGAGCGTGCGGTGGCGCTCTACCGGGGCGAGTTCCTGGCCGGCGACCCCGCGCTGCCGTGGGCGGCCGGCGTCGGCGAGCGGCTGCGCGAGCGGCTGCTGCGCCAGCTCCGCAAGCTCGGCCACCTCTGGGAGTCGATGGGCGACTGGGAGGAGGCGGCCCAGTGCTACGAGCACGCGGTGGCCATCAACGAGTGCGCCGAGGAGTTCTACCGCCGCCTGATGGTGGCCTACCAGCGCCTGGACCGCCGGGGCGACGCGGTGCTGGCCTATCAGCGGTGTCGGAAGCACCTATCGTCTGTGCTCGGTATCGGTCCGTCCGTCGACACGGAGGCGCTGGCCCGTTCGATCCAGGCCCCAGACTGCTGATTTCTTAGGCAGGGGTCGCTGTGACAGGCGGATAAAAGCCGAGCGTAATCCGTACATTATCTGTAATTGCGGGCTGCCATGCTCCCCGCGGGTTTATGATTCTATTCCTGTCTCCAAGAGGGGCGAAGGCGCGTCCACGCAACAAGCGGGCACGCGCGCTGGTCCTCCTCGTCGCACTGCTGGGCGTTGTCCTCCCATTGGTCGCGGCTGCCGCCGACGTGCGGGCCGTGCGGCCGACGACCCTCGCGTCGCAGCTCCCGCTGTACTTCGAGGAGAATGACGGCCAAACCGACCCCGTGGTGAAGTTCACCGCCCGAGGCCCGTCGCACGCGCTGTTCCTGACGCCGACCGAAGCCGTGTTCGTCCTCATGCGGCCCGCGTCGTCACGCAAGGGCCCCGGGCGTCACGTCGACAGCGCAGACGTCGTGCGGATGGTGTTCGTCGGCGGCGACCCGAGCCCGCCACTGACTGGGCGCGACGAGTTGCCCGGCAAGGCGAACTACTTCGTCGGCAACGACCCAACGAAATGGCGCGTCGGCATCCCGATGTACGCCAAGGTCCACGCGCGCGGCATCTATCCCGGTATCGACGTCGTCTTCTACGGCAACCAGCGCCAGCTCGAGTACGACATCGTCGTCCAGCCGGGCGCCAACGCCGACCAGGTCGCGCTCCGTATCGATGGCGCCGACCGACTCGAGCTCGATGGCGCGGGTGATCTCGTCATCCACACCGCTGGCGGCGCGCTCCGACAGCGGAAGCCCGTTGTCTATCAGGACGTCGCCGGCGTGCGCCGCCCCATCGCGGGCGCCTACGCCATCAAGAACAGTCGCGAGATCGCGTTCAAGCTCGGCGACTACGATCGCCGCCTCGCGCTGGTCATCGATCCCGTGCTGGTCTACGCGACATATCTCGGAGGCAGCGGCGACGACGGCGTGAGCGTATCCGGCAAGATCGCCGTCGACGGCGCGGGGAACGTGTACGTCACCGGCCGGACGTCATCGACGAACTTCCCGACGAGCGCGGGAACGTTGCAGGCCACGCTGCAGACGGCCCCGGACGCGTTCGTGACCAAGCTCGACCCCACCGGCTCGCACATCGTCTACTCGACGTACCTCGGCGGAACCGGCAGCGAAAACGCCGAAGGCCTCGCCATCGACGCCGACGGCAACGTCTACGTGTCGGGCGGGACGACGTCGACGGATTTCCCGGTGACCTCCGGCGCGTACCAGACCGTCAACCCGGGCGCGGAGAGCGCTTACGTCACGAAGATCAGTCCTTCGGGCCAGAGCCTCGTCTACTCGACGTATCTCGGGGGAAGCGGGGGCAACGAGGGCAGCACGGCGATCACGGTGGACGCGACCGGCAACGCCTACGTCACGGGGTTGACGGGGTCGAACGACTTCCCGGCCACGTCGATGCTCACATCGTGCGGCCTGTCCGGTCTCGGCAGTCCCTACGTCGCCAAGCTGAATAGCGCCGGCACCGGGTTGATCTACGCCACGTGTTTTGGCGGCCAGGGCGTCGGCACGGCGGTCGCCGTCGATGCCGTCGGCAACGCATACGTGGCCGGAAGCGCGCTCGCCAGCTTCTCCACGACGGCCGGCGCGTTTCAGCCGACGTTCCACGGTGTTCAGGACGCGTTCGTCGCGAAGTTCAACGCGAGCGGCACGGCGCTCATCTACGCGACCTTCCTCGGCGGGACCGGTTTCGACATCGCCAACGCGATCGCCGTCGATGGCGCGGGTAACGCGTATGTCGGCGGCACGACCAATTCGTCGGACTTCCCGACGACGGCCGGAGCATTCCAAACCTCCTTCGGCTTCGGCAGCGCCGCCGGCTTCGTCAGCAAGCTGGACCCGGACGGTTCGGCCCTCGTGTACTCGACGTTCCTCTCGGGCAACGCCAGCGACACCCTCGTGGACCTCAAACTCGATGCCGCCGGCCAGGTCTACGTCGCCGGGTACACCACCTCCACCGACTTCCCGACGACGACCGGCGCGTTTCAGACGGCACGGTTCGGTCCTCAGGACGTGTTCGTCACGAAATTGAACGCGGCGGGTTCCGGGCTCGCGTTCTCCACCTATCTCGGCGGAAGCGGAACCGACTATGCCGTCGGCCTCGCGCTGGACACCGCGCCGGTCCCGAACGTGTACGTCCAGGGCTTCACGGACTCGACCGATTTCCCGACGACGGCCGGCGCCGTGCAGCCCACGTCCGCGGGCGGAGCGTTCGACGCCTTCGTCGCGAAGATCGATACGGAAGCCGGTGTCACGTCCGGCGGCGCCATCGCTGGGCGGGTGACGCAGAGCGACGGCGTCACCGGTATCGACGGCGCCACGGTGGCGACGTTTCCGACGACGCCCGGCACGACCGCGCAGGCGATCACGGCCGGTGGCGGCTTCTACACGATCAGCGGGCTGACGCCCGGCACGTATACCGTGCAGGCGCAGGCCGACGGCTTCGTCACCACCTGGTACAACAACAAGCCGAGCAACTTCGGCGCCGACTCGGTGGCGGTCGCCGACGGCGCGACGACGGGCAGCATCGACTTCACGCTGGCCGGCAATGCCGGCTCCATCAGCGGGTCGGTGACCGACAGCGGTACCAGCGTCGGGCTCCCGGGCGTTCAGATCACGGTCTTCCTCGTCGGGGCCGTGCTGAGCACGACGACCGACGCCGCCGGGCAGTACTCGACCGGGCCGCACCTCGGCCCGGGCCCGTACAAGGTCCTGGCGACCAAGGACGGCTACGGACAGCAGTTCTACCTGGGCGTCAACAGCTTCGACGACGCGACGCCGGTCGGGGTGAGCCCGGGCGGCGACACCGGCAATATCAACTTTGCCCTCACGGCGGGCGGCGGCGCGGTGACCGGGACGGTCACGGTCGCGGGCACCGGGGCGCCGCTGGCGGGTGCGTCGGTCACGGTCTACGACGGCGCCGACCACACGGTGGCCGGGGCCATGGCGTTCGGCGACGGAACGTACTCGACCAATCAGCTGCCGCCCGGCGTGTACCGCGTGCGCGCGCGCGGGCCCGGCGTCGTCGCGCAGTTCTACAGCAACAAACCCGACTTCGCATCCGCCGACCCCGTGACCGTGCCGGCCAACGGCGCCGCTGTCGCCAATTTCGTCATGGTGCCCGGCAGATCGATCCGCGGCACCGTGCGCGCGTCGTCGGCCCCGCTGGCGGGAGCCAGCGTGGCGATCTTCGACTCCGCCAACGGGTTCATCGTCAGCGTCGTCACGGCGGGCGACGGCACCTACGATAGCGGCGGAACGCTGGGGCCGGGGTTCTACAAGGTCCAGGCCTCCGCCAGCGGCTACGCGGCGCAGGCCTACAACGGCCAGCGCGGCCTGAACGGGGCCAACCTCGTCACCGTGACGAGCGCCGCCGACACGACGGGCATCGACTTCAACCTGCTCGCGGGCGGCGGGCTGAGCGGGCGCGTGACCGACGAGGCCAGTAATCCGATCGCCGGCGCAATCGTCGATCTCTTCGACACGGCCAACAACCAGTTCCTCACCGGCGGCTTCGTCACCGACACCGGCGGCGTCTGGAACAGCGGGCTACAGCTGGCCGGCAGCTACAAGATCAAGGCGCGCGTGCCGCCGCCGCTGTCCTACGTGGATACCTTCTACGCCGTCTCGCCGCTGCCGGGCATGGACTTCCCGACGGCGACGGCAGTGACCGTCGTGCCGGGCGTGGTCACCGCCATCACCGACATCCGGATGCCCGCCGGCGGAACCATCTCGGGCGTGGTGACCGATCGCGCGAGCCACGCGGCGCTCGGCAACGTGCTCGTCCTGGCCGGTCGCTTCAACTCGAACAACTATTTCGGAACGTTCGCGGTGCGCACCGATGCGTCCGGCGCGTTCACCATTCGCGGGCTGCGGGCGGGCGAGTGGACCCTGCGCTTCGAGCGCGCCGGCTACATGACGTCCTTCTGGACCGGGCAGACCACGTCGGGGACCGACGGCGGCACCGCGACGCCGATCGTGGTCACCACCGGCGCGGCGCTGGCCGACATGGCGCTCGAGGCGGGTGGCGGGGCGATCAGCGGGCGGGTGACGCGGACGGACGGCGTGCCGGTGCCGCAGGGCACGGCGATCCAGGCGTTCGTCGGCGCCGGCGGCACCTTCCCGCGCACCGGGTTCGTCACCCAGGTGGGGACATCGGACGGGAACGGTAACTACACGATCGTCGGCCTGCGGCCGGGCCAGTACATCATCCAGGTGTTCCCCGGCGGGGGGCAGGGCGGTGCCGCCACCGACTGGTACCCGGCCGGCGCGCTCAGCTCAGGGTCGGCGCTGCCGGTGACGGTGGCCGACGGCGCGACCACGTCCGGCATCGACGTGGTGCTGCAGGGGTTCACGGCCCCCGCCGCGCCGCGCACGATCAGCGGCTTGGTCTTCGACGCCGCCCACAACCCGGTCCGCTTCGGCACCGTGTCGGCCATCGAGCCCAACTTCCAGTTCGGCGTGCGCGGCGCGGCGATCAACGCCGACGGCAGCTTCACGATCGGCAACCTGGTACCCGGCCGCTACATCCTCCGCGCCTTCGCCGAGAGCGGGCTGGAGTCGCGCATCTGGCCCAACGAGACGAGCGTGTCGGCGGGCAGCGACGTCGACGTGACGGCGGGCAACGTCGGCGGGCTGAGCCTCACGCTGCCGGGCCCGGCGGCGACGATCAGCGGACGGATCACCGACACGCTGAACAACCCGGTGATGGGCGCCCAGGTGAACGCGGCGAACTTCTTCTCCAACAGCATCCAGAGCGCGACGAGCATCGCCGACGGGACCTACACGATCCGCGGCCTGGCGCCCGGCTTCTACAAGGTCCGGGTGCGGACGACGCCGGGCTTCGCGCCCCGCTATTACACGGTGGACGGTCTCGGCGGCCACACGTTCGACGAGGGCTCGTTCGTGCAGGTCGCCACCGGTCAGGCGCTGGCGGGCACGGACATCAAGCTCGAGGCCTCCGGCGGCGGTTTCACCGGTGTCGCGGTCCGCACCAGCGACGGCGCGCCGGTCCCGAACGCGGCCATCGACGTGCGCGATGCGGCCAGCGGTGCGGCCATCACCAGCTCGGTCGTGAGGGCCGACGGCACGTTCAACGCGCTCGATCTGCGCGCGGGGACCTACAAGTTCCGGTTCACCAACCGCGGCTACGCGGCGCAGTGGCTGACGAACGCCCCGGACCGGGAAGCCGCGGACGTCTTCGACACGGCGGATCCACCGGCCGTCGGGCTGGCGTTCAGCGTCGGCCAGGTCCAGGGCACATTCTCCGGGCGCGTCCTCGAGAGCGACGCCGTGACGCCGCTGGTCGGGGCGGGCGTCGTCGTGCTCGACTCGGCCGGGGGCTTCGTGGTCGGTGGCGGTGTCACCGATTCGCTCGGCCGTTACACGGTGCGGGGGCTCCCGCCCGGGACGTATTACGCGCAGGCGCGGGCGCTCGGCTATGCGCGGCTCTTCTACGGCGAGACTCCCGATCGCGCGAGCGCCAGCCCGATCGTGGTCGCGGCGGACATCGACACGCCGAACGTCGACATCCTGCTGCCCCGCAGCGCCGACATCCAGGGCACCATCTCGTACGCCGGCGCGCAGGGCGGGCCGCTGCTCGTGGAGATCTACGCCGATGCCGGTCTGACGCACCGGCTCTATCGCACGACGATTCCCACCCCGGCCTTCCCGCAGCCGTACCAGTTCGCGCTGCCCGCGCCGGACACGCAGGGGCTGGCGCCGGGCACGTATTACGTCCGCGCGTTCGTGGACAGCGTCGCGAACGG
>JBGQFW010000113.1:0-13184 GCA_041497115.1 Methylomirabilia bacterium | reverse complement strand
TCGCTCGGCGCCAGCACCGCCCGCTCGACGCGCTGCACGACGAGCTGCGCGATCCGGTCGCCGCGCGCGAGCGTGACGGGCGCGTCGCCGTGGTTCACCAGCAGCGCCTTCACCTCGCCGCGGTAGCCCGCGTCGATCAGGCCGGGCGCATTGAGGATCGTCACGCCGTGGCGGAGGGCGAGGCCCGAGCGCGGCAGCACGAGCCCGGCGTAGCCGGGCGGGATCGCCACGGCGATGCCGGTCCCCACCAGCGCCCGCGCGCCCGGGGCCAGCGTGACGGTCTCGACGGCGTAGAGGTCCAGCCCGGCGTCGTCGGCGCGGGCGTAGGCGGGCAGGGGGAGCGCCGCGTCCATGCGCTGCACGGGGACGCGGACGGGCTCGGTCATCGAGGCGTCAGCGAGCGGTCCTTGTCCGTCTGCACGAGCCAGTTGGACAGGCGACGGAGAATCTCGATCGTGAGCTGCGGGCGGTTGCGGATCAGCCAGTCGAGCCGCTCCTGCTTGATGACGAGCAGCTCGACGTCCGTCTGCGCCACCGCGTCGGCCGAGCGCGGGGCCTCGCGGAAGAGCCCCATCTCGCCCAGCAGCTGGCCCTCGCCCATCGTGCCGAGCAGCCGGGTGTCGCCGTCGAAGGTGCGCCGGATCTCCACCGTGCCGGCGTGGATGACGAACGCCTCGCTGGCGGGGTCGGCGCCCTCCTTGAAGATCACGTCGCCGGCCTTGAAGCTGCGGCGCTCCACGTCGCCCAGCGTGAGGTTCTTGTAGATCTCCAGCCCGATCGAGGGCAGGTGCGACTTGGACTCCACCGGCAGGCGGGCGTTGGTCCAGCCGCCGAGGCCGCCCTTGAGGATGCGCACGCGCCTGAAGCCGCGCGCGCGCAGCTTCTGCGACACCACCTCGCTGGTGGCCTCCTCGGGGCTCGTGCAGTAGGCGACGATCATCTGCGCCGGCTCCGCCTCGAGCGCGAAGTCGGGCTGGTCGACCGCCTCCGGCTCCACCCGCACCGCGCCCGGCAGCCGCAGCGGGCTGGTCTCGAAGTCGGTCTTCGTCCGCACGTCGAGCAGCATCGGGGTGTCGCCCGACTCGATGGCACCGATCACCTGGGCGGGCTGGATGCGGAACCGGTTCTTCCACCAGCGGCGCGCGAACATCCCGCCGTAGGCGCCCGCGCTCAGGAGCGACACGCCCAGCGTCGCCCACGCCCACGGGAACGGTCGCGGCGGCGGGTTCTTCACCTTCTTCTCCGCGTCGTCCAGCGCGCGCTTGACGTCGGCGAGGTTGGGCAGCAGCGCGTTGACCTCGCCGAGCTTGGCCACCGCCGCCGAGTAGCGCTCGCCGAACAGCAGCTCGATGCCGGCCTGCCACACCGGGTTGAATGTGCTCTCGCCCGGCTTCACGCCGGTGCCCTGCAGGAACGTCCGCACGTCGCGGGCCGGGATGAGGAAGTTGAAGCCTTGCACGATGGCGCCGCCCTCCGGAGAGAGCGACACGAAGTCCATGACGCCCACCAGCGTGCCATCGTCGCCGACGGCCGGCCCGCCGCTGTTACCGTGCGCGGCGGACGCGTCGGTCTGGACGAGGTCCTGGCCGATGACGTCCTGCTTGAAGCCGGAGACGGTGCCGTTGGTGACCACGGCCTCCAGCGTGGCGGACTTGTTCAGGAGCTCGTTCGAGAGCACGACGCCGGGAAAGCCGAGGATGTGCAGCGAGTCGCCGATCTGCCCGTCGCGCGTCGAGAGGCCGATCGCCGGATACACGCCGTCCTTCACGCGCAGCAGCGCCAGGTCGCGGCCGTAGTCGGGCAGGGGCTTGCCCCGGATATCAAGGCTGGGGGGCGGGCTGAACTTCTTGACCTCGGCCACCAGCACCGTGCCGTTGGACAGGAGCACGGTGAGCTTCGGCTCCGGCTCCACCTTGGCGCTCTCGAGCGCCCGGGCGCTGGCGTCGCGGCGGATCTGGTCCTCGAAGTCCGGTTTCTGGCCGCGCATCAGTCCCTGCCTGCGCAGCACGGGGTCGACGCAGGCCTGGTCGATCGCCTTCTTCTTCAGCTCGTGGGTGACCCACGGCGGCAGCCGGTGCATGGGATCGACGACGTGGGCGTTGGTGATCAGCCAGCCGCGGCCGTCGATGAACCAGCCGGTGCCGGTCTCCACGAACGGCGCCGGCCTCACCGTGACGGGACCCTGGCCGCAGTTCATCGTGATCTCGGCGTCCACGCGCGCGGTGATCAGCGCGACGGCGGGCTTCACGAGCAGGATCGCTTCCTGGGCGGACACCGCGTGGGCCGGCGCGGCGCTGGCGAGGAGGGCGGCCAGGCCGAGGACGAGAGCCGTCGCCACTCTCATGGCCCCCGACCGTATCACGGAGCGACGCGCAATTGCTACAATGTGGCGCGATGACGCGGGAGCGCACGGTCTCGAAAACGGACGCCAACCTCCTCGTCGCCCTCGCCGGCGAGGCGGACGCCAACCGGCGCTACCTGGCCTACGGCATCCGCGCGCTCAACGAGGGTCGGGCCGACATCGCCCAGCTCTTCTTCGAGGCGGCGGGCGCCGAGACGATCCACGCCCTCAACCACCTGGCCACGATGGGCGCGATCGGGACGACGCGCGAGAACCTCGAGCGCGCGGCCACCGGCGAGGTGCAGGAGATCGACGTCATCCTGCCGCGCATGATCCGCGACGCGGAGGAGGACGGCCGCGCCGACGCCGCCGCCTCGTTCCGCCTGGCGCTCGACCGCGAGCGTCACCATCGCGACATGTTCCGCGCCGCGCTGGTCGAGTGGGAAGGCACTGCGCGCGGCAGCAGTGCGACCGCCTTGTCTGTGAAGGACGGGGGGGTCGAGGCGACCCCCCCGTCTCCCCCCCGGGTCGCGCCCGGTGCGACGAGCGCCGATCCCGCCGCGGCGACGACGCGCGAGCCCGCGCCCGGGCCCGGGATGACGGCGGCGGCGATGCGGCAGGTGGACGGGCGCGGGCACATGGGCGAGCTGGCGACCGAGAGCCGGCGGATCGAGCGGCTGTCGTCCATCCGCGAGGTCGTCTTCGGCGCCCAGGACGCGCTGGTGTCCACGTTCGCAGTGGTCGCCGGCCTCGCCGCCGCCGGCGTCGGCCACCTGGTGGTGCTGCTGGGCGGCCTCATCTCGGCGGTGGCCGGCGTGCTGGCGATGTCCATCGGCACCTTCCTCGCCTCGCGCGCGCAGCGCCAGCTCTACGAGTCGGAGCTGGAGCGCGAGCGGCGCGAGATCCGCGAGCATCCGGGCGAGGAGATCGCCGAGCTGATGGCCGCGCTGGTGGCGCGCGGCATGCCGCGCGGCGACGCCGTCGAGGTCGCGCGGCGCGTCGCCCGCCACCCCGACCTGCTGCTGAGCACGCTGAGCATCTTCGAGCTGGGGCTGGCGCCCCAGCGGCTCGGCACCCCGGTGCGCGACGCCTTCGTGATGGCGGCCGCCTTCGGCGTCGCCTCGCTCATCCCCCTGCTGCCGTTCCTCGCCGGCCGGCTGCTGCCCGCGCTGGGGCTGTCGGGCGCCCTCACGCTGGGCGCGCTGTTCGTCGTCGGCGTCGTGAAGGCGCGGGTGGCCGGCGTCTCCGCGCTGCGCTCCGGTCTCGAGGTGGCGGCGCTGGCGGCCGCCTCCGCGGGGCTCAGCTTCGGTCTCGGACGTCTCGCCTCGCTCGTCCTCGGCGTCGACGTCCACTGACCCCGCCCGCGCGGCGGGTGGGGGCGCGCGGGATTACAGATTCTTGAACTTCTCGTTCAGGTCCGTCAGTTTCTGATCGCGGCCGCGGGTGTCCACGTCCTTGCCGGGCGGGCGGCGCTGCTTGGCCTCCCACTCGGCGTGGCGCTTGTTGGCGCTGGCGGTCCACTTGTCGATGAAGCTGATCCAGCCGGGGACGTTGTCCTCGAGGCTCTCGAACACCATCATGCCCTGGTACATGCTGACGTTGTGCGGGCTGCAGTCGATCGTGCGGTCGGTGGTCTGCGCGAAGAACTGCCGCCACTCCTTGCCGGGCATCGCGTTGAGCGGCAGCGTCCAGGTGATCAGCTTGCCCTTCACGTCGCGCGCGCTCGGCGGTCCCGTTCGCTTGATCTCGCCCACGGGCGGTTCCTTTCGGCGCCGGGCGGTCACTCCCGGCGGCGGCCATCGCCTCCAGCCAATATCAAAGACGGACGCCCCTTGTCATTAGTGATTTTTCGGGCGAATTCGGCGGGCGCCGCTGGGGCGGGCCGGCCCATCAGCGGGCGGCCTCCGCCATGATCCGCTCGATCACGGCCTCGACCTCTTCCGCCACCTGCTTCAGCTCGGGATTCGGGAAAAGGGCCAGCAGCGCGGTGGGCTTGATCGTCGCCAGCTTCGTGCGGCCCCCTTCCTCGTAGACGGAGATCCGGCAGGGCAGCGCGGTGGAGATCGCCGGATTCGACTCCAGCACCTTCTTGGCCTGGTGTGGATTGCAGACCTCGAAGATGCGGCACTCGCGCTCGAACGGCACGCCCTTCTCGGCCATCTTCGCCTTGAGGTCGTGCACTCCGAGCACGCCGAACTTGTTGCGGGCCACCGCCGCCTCGAGATCAACGCTCACGCGGGCCACGGTCTTGGTGGACTCGACGATGTGCAGCATGGGCACTTTCTCCCCTCGGGTTCGGTTCGGGCAACTGTCGCTAACGAAGACCCGTCGCAAGCGGAGTGCCAGTGCCCGGCCGTGCTAACCCGGCGATTTCACGCGGTCCCGCGGTCACCGTCGCGCGGCGGCGTCGGCCGCGGTGGGGCGGGGCGGGGACGGATGGGGCGGGTCGGCCTCAGGCCGGGCGCGCGAGCGCGCGGGCGAGGGCGGCGCCCTCGCGCTCGCGCAGGGTCACCGCCACCCGCAGCTGCTCGAGATACTGCTCGAGGGTCTTGCCGCCGAGGTCGATGCGCCGCTCGGAGAAGAAGCGATGGACGTCGGCCTCCCACTGGGGCGTGGCCAGGCCGATCACGCCCTCCGCCATCCGGCGCAGCCCGTGCTTGGGATAGAGGCGATCCATCGTGTCCCACTGCTTCTTGACGAACGTCCACGTCGCCTCCCGCGCGGGCACCGCCAGCAGCATCGAGCGCACGACGAACGGGGCGTCCTGCGTGCGGATCTCGCCGTTGATCGTCCGGCCGAGCGTCTGCTCGACGAGCGCCGGCTGCGGGAAGCCGGTGAGGGCGTAGAGGTAGCGCTGCTCCTCCTGGGGCGTGGCGGCCGCGCGGAACCGCTCGAGGAACGCCTCGTAGCGCGCGTGGTCGCCGGCGTGGGCGAGGACCGCGATGAGCGCGGGCAGCACGCTGGGATCGACCGCGGCGCCGCGCAGGTGGCCGGCGTAGAGCTCGGCGGCGCGGCCCTGCACGTCGTGGTCGTTGCCGAGCGTGCCGAGCGCGCGCACGAGGTCGCCGCGCAGCTGGCGCGCGAGCTCGTCCTCCTGCGCGCCCGCCGTCCAGCCCAGTGCGGCCAGCGCGGGCGCCGCCCGGTCGCGGACGAGCGCCTCCAGCCCCGGCCGGTCGCCCGGCGCGATGAGGCGGTTGAGCGTGTGCAGCGAGGCCAGCAACGCCGACCACACGTTCTTGTCGCGCTCCTCACGGAAGCGCGTGGTCAGGTCGAGGTAGTCGCCCACCGACATGAGGCCGGCCACCGTGACCGCCCACGCGTCGTTGACGAGGTTGAAGCGCTCGATGGCGGCCAGCCGCGGCAGCCGGTCGAGCAGGCGCGCGCGCAGGCCGTCGTCGTAGCGGACCCGGTAGAAGCCGTGGCCGCCCTCGTTGGCCACCACGCCCTCGAACCCCGCCGGCAGCGGCCGGCGCGTCTCGGTCTCGGCCAGCAGCACCCGCTCCACGCGGTCGCGGCCGCCGGCGGTGACGCGCAGCTGCACCGGCATCTGCCAGCGGGCGGGCGCGGGGGCCGGCGTGGCGGCGGGCGCGGCCCCGTACCAGGCGAGCGGCTCGCCCTGATAGGTGAAGCGCTGCTGGCGCAGCACCAGCTCGTCGCGCTCCACGCTCACGCTCACCAGCGGGTAGCCGGGCGCGAAGATCCAGCCGTCCATCACCGCCGGGATCGGCTGGCCGGAGGCGCGGCCGAGCGCGGCCCACAGGTCGCCGGTGTCGGCGTTGCCGAAGCGGTGGGTGCGCAGGTAGTCGCGCACGCCGGCGCGAAACACGTCGGCGCCCAGGTACTGCTCGAGCATGCGCAGGACGGACGCGCCCTTCTCGTAGGTCAGCACGTCGAACATCGCGTCCGCCTCGCGCGGCGCCCGCACCGGGAACTCGATCGGCCGCGTCGAGTGCAGCCCGTCCACCGCGAGGGCGGCCGCCCGCGACACCCCGAAGGCCACCCAGCGCTGCCACTGGGGCTTCCAGGCGTCCACCGCCAGCATCTCCATGAACGTCGCGAACGCCTCGTTGAGCCAGATGCCGTTCCACCAGCTCATCGTCACGAGGTCGCCGAACCACATGTGGGCGTTCTCGTGGGCGACCACGTCGGCGACGCGCTGCAGCTCGGTATGCGACGCCGCCCCCTCGTCCACCAGCAGCGCGGTCTCGCGGAACGTGATGGCGCCGAGGTTCTCCATGGCCCCCGCCGCGAAATCGGGGATCGCGAGCAGGTCGAGCTTGTCGCCCGGGTAGGGGAGGCCGTAGTACTCCTCGAAGAAGCGCAGCGAGGCCACCGCGATCTCGTGGCCGAAGGCGGCGAGCCGCCGCTTGCCCGGCACGCACCAGATCCTCACCGGCGTGGGCCCCACGCCGACAGGATCGGTGGCTTCCAGCTCGCCGACGACGAAGGCCACCAAGTAGGTGGACATCACGATGCTGTCGGCGAACCGCACGATCTTGCGGTCGCCCTCGCGCGTCTCGGCGAGGATGCGCGTGTTGGACACGGCGGTGAGCGCGGGGTCGATGGCGAGCGTCACGCTGAACACGGCCTTGAAGGCGGGCTCGTCCCAGCACGGGAAGGCCCGCCGGGCGTCGGTCGCCTCGAACTGGGTCGCCGCCATCGTGCGCGAGACGCCGCTGGGGTCCTTGTAGACGGAGCGGTAGAACCCGCGCAGCTTGTCGTTGAGGGTGCCGCGGAAGGTCAGCCGCAGCCGCCCCTCGCCCGCCGCCAGCGGCTCGGCGAAGGCCAGCCGGCACCGCTCGGCCACCTCGTCCAGGGTGACGGCCGCGCGCTGCTCGCGCCCGCGCCCGTCTACCGCCACCGCCTCGTCCACGGAGAGCTCGCCGGCGTTGAGCACGATCTCCGTCACCGGCTCGGCGATCGTCACCGCGATCGTCTCGTCGCCGCGGAACGTCAGCGCCGTGAAATCAGGGTCGAGGCGGATGTCGTAGCGAGCGGGCACGACGGTGCGCGGCAGACGGTACGGATCCAACGGGACCTCCAGCGTGGAGATGGGAATGCCCCGCTACTGTACCGCGGATCGGCCGGCGCCGTCAGGCGGGGATCGCGCCGAGCCCGGCGGCGAGCCCGGCCAGCACGTCCCAGCCCGAGGAGTGGCCGAGCCCGACGAGGCGCTCGGCCGACGTGAGCGCCGCCGCGGCGGCGCCGTCGGCCAGCGCGGCGGCCAGGTCGTGCAGCGGCGCCCAGCCGAGCCCGGCGGCGAGGTCGCCGAGGAGCGCGACGCTGATCGGATGGGTGAGCGCCGGCGCCGCCGCCAGCACGGCGTCCGCGACGCGCCGCCAGGCGAGGGGATCGACGGCGCCCGCGTCGGTGAGGAGGCGGCGGGCGAAAAGCGCGCCGCCGACGAAGTCGTCGCCGGAGGGCGTGAGCCCGCCACCCACGCCGAGGAGCGCCCGCGCTGCCGCCCCCGCTGCGGATGCGTCGTCGCGCGCACAGGCTGCCGCGAGAGCGCGGGCGGCGGCGCCGGCGCCCGCCAGCGGGAAGGCGAGTGGCGCGCCCGTCAGCCAGCCGCCGAAGCCGCCGGGCGTCGCGCGCGGCCCGAGAGCGGCGGCGAGGCGGCGCCCGCCGTCCACGAGCATGCCGGCGCCGCGCGCGTCGAGCGTGAGCGGGCGCGGGCGCCACGGCACGAGGCCCCGCGCGTCCACGCGCACCTCGTCACCGGCGATCGCGAGGTCGCGGGCGAGGATCGCGCGCGCATGCCGCGGCGCGTCCGGGGGGCCGAGCCAGACGATCTCCCCACCGGCCGTGAGCCAGGTGGACGCGGTCAGCCGCGCCAGGACCCGGGCGGTGCCGCCGTCGCGCGCCAGCGCGTCGTAGGCGGTGGTGCCGACGACCGTCGCGCGCACGGCCGGCGCCATGCCCGGCGCCCGCGCGATCACCGCGAGGGCTCGCGCGTCGCCACGACGCGGCGGGCGACCGTGTCGTCGATGAGGTCCTCCCACCGGTGGCGGCGCCGGATGAAGCCGCCGTCGAGGAGGATCTGCTGCAGGTACTCGTACCCCTCGACGGTCAGCACGGGATCAGTCGCCCACGTGGCCTGGGCCAGGTAGCGGGCGACCACGCGGCGGTGGATCTCGGGCGCGATGTCGGGGAAGGCCGGGGCGATCAGCGCGGCGATCGCCTCGGCGCCGGCGCTCGCCATCCAGCGCTGGGCGCGGTCGAGGGCCCGCGTGAAGCGCTCGACCGTGTCCCGCTCGTCGCGCAGGAACGCCGGCGTCGTCATGTAGGACGAGAACGGCACCGGGCCGGTGGCCTCGCCCATCGAGGCCGCGAGGTGGGCCGCGCCGTCGGCGAGCAGCTGCTCGGCGAACGGCTGGCCGGTCTCGAGGAAGTCGCCCTGGCCGGCGCGGAACGCGGCCACCGCCTCGGCGACGGGCCGCGTGCGCTCGATCCGCACGCTCGCCGGATCGACGCCGTGTCGCCGTAGCACTGTCAGCATGCACTGCCACGGCGTGGGCGCCTCCGCGAAGGACAGCACGGTGCGCCCGGCGAGGTCCGCCCAGGCGAACGCGGGCCGGCGGCCGAGCAGGAAGAACCCGTTGCGCTGGTTCACCGCGGCGAAGTGGGGGAGGAAGGGCTGGCCGCGGTCGGCGAGGTCGAGGCTGCGCATGATGCCGCCCAGGCAGATCCGTGCGGCGCCCTCGAGCAGCGCGCCGGTCGTCGTCTCGCCGGCGCCGGCGGTGCGGACCTCGACGTCGAGCCCCTCGGCGGTGAAGTGGCCACCGTAGAGCGTCACGAACTGCGGCGCGTAGAAGATGGATCGGAACGGCTCGTACACGATCAGTCGCGTCATGCGCTCCCCCCGCCGGCGACCAGCGCGATGTTGCCGTCGCCGCCCTCGTCGTGGGCCGCGACGGCGAGGCCGGCCGCCGCGGCCTCCGCCTCGATCTCGCCGGGCAGGAACCGGTGCTCGTAATGGATGGCGCGGCTGTCGTGGCGCGCCGCGAACACGTCGCCGTACTCCGGCCGCCAGCCGGCGCCGGTGAGCCGGGCGGCGAGCCGGGCCAGCCGCCACGTGAGCCGCCGGGGCGGCGTCGCGGCGCCGAGATACGAGACGAGGATGCGGCCGCCGGGCGCCAGCCGCTCGGCGACGCGGCGCAGCGCGGCCACCCGCCGTGCGCGCAGCGGGAGATAGCTGTAGCAGAACCAGGAGAAGACGAAGACGTCGTAGCGCCGGGGCAACGCCGCTGTCTCGACGGCGCCGACCAGGATCTCGGCGGTCAGCCCCCGCTTGCGCAGACGCTCCTGGGCCAGGAGCGCGCAGGCGGCGACCGGCTCGAGGCCGTCGGCCTCCCAGCCCAGCTCGCGCAGGGCCAGCAGGTCGCGGCCGCTGCCGCAGCCGACGACGAGGATGCGGTCGCCCGCGCGCAGGTGCGGCAGATAGAAATCCTTCTCCCACTGGAAGAGGCCGGCGCCGACGTCCTGCTCGCTCTGCTGCACGCCGAAGTGGCGCCAGTCCGCGTCCATGTGGCGCTGCAGGTCGTCGAAGCGCAGCGCGCCGCCCGCGACGTAGGCGGCGACGGTGGCGCCGCGCTCGAGGGTGCGCGCCAGCGCAGTGAGCCCGCCGACGAGGAGGCGGCGCACGCTACGTGCCCAGCGCGGCGCCGTCGGCGCGCGGGTCGGAGCCGCCGGCGAGGCCGTCGGCGTCCAGGCGAAGCATCTGCGCATGGCCCATCAGGTCGCTCCAGCCGTCCACGAGCTGCACGTCGTGACCGCGGCGGCGCAGCTCGTCGGCCACCTCGGCCCCGAGCCGCTCTTCGAGGCGCAGCGCGCGGGTCGCGTCGCCCCACGTGCGCCCGAGCAGCCAGCGCGGCGCCTCCACCGCGGCCTGCGGCCCCAGGCCGCGATCCACCACGCGCGTGACGAGCGCGGCCTGCGTCTGGGGCTGGCCCTCGCCGCCCATCGTGCCATACGCGAAGCGCGGGCGATCGTCCACCAGGTACATGGACGGGATCAGCGTGTGAGCGGGGCGCTTGCGCGGCGCCAGGCAGTTGGGGTGGTGCTCATCGAGGGAAAAGAACGCGCCGCGGTTCTGCAGCAGCACGCCGGTGTCGCCCGCCACCACGCCGCTGCCGAACTCGTGATAGGTGCTCTGGATCACCACGACGGCGTTGCCGTCGCCATCGCCGGTGACGACCGCGACGGTGTCGCCCTCGGCGGCGGGCGCGTCGAGCGGGCGCGCCCGGCGGCGCGCGATGAGCGCGCGCCGCCGGGCGAGGCGCTCGGGGTCCAGGCAGCGCTCGACCGGCACCTCCACCACGGCGGGATCGGCGAGCCACCGGTCGCGGTCTTCGAAGGCGAGCTTGGTGGCCTCGACGACGAGGTGCACGTGGTCGGCGTCGTCGAGCGCGGCGACGTCGAAGCCGTCCAGCAGCGCCAGGATCGCGAGGGCGGCGAACCCCTGGGTCGGCGGCGGCAGGCTGGCGGCCTCGCCGGCGCGGTACCGCACCCGCAGCGGCTCGGCCCATTCCGCCCGGCACTCCGCGAGGTCGGCGGTGATGAGCGGGCTGCCGGCGCGGGCGGCGCCCACGGCGATCCGGCGCGCGAGCGCGCCGCGATAGAACTCGTCGGCGCCGCCGTCGGCGACGCGCGCGAGCGTGACCGCGAGGTCGTCCTGCGCGAAGCGCGCGCCGGCCAGCCGGTCGGGATGGTAGTGCGGCCACAGCGTGCGCCGCACCTCGTCGTCGGCGTGGTCGCCGAAGAGGTCGTGGGCGGCGGCGGTCACGCGGCGCTGGCCGGCCGAGGGGACGAAGCCCTCGCGGGCGTGGCGGACGGCGTCCTCGAGGAGGGCGGGCCACTGCAGCGGCGAGCCCATCACGTCGCGGCTGTAGACGTGCGCCTCCCACCAGCCCGCCACCGCGGCCGGCGCGGTGAGCGCGGCGGCGCCCCCGCGCGTGGGAATCGCGTCGCCGAAGCGCACGCGATAGGTCTCGAGCGTGGCATCGGCCGCCGCCGCGCCGATGCCGAGGAGCGCGCGCAGGCGGCGGCGGCCGGCGTCGTAGAGCAGCCACACGTTGTCGCCGCCGAGCGAGTTCATGTGCGGGTAGGTGACCGCGATGGTGGCGGCGGCGGCGACGGCGGCGTCCAGCGCGTTGCCGCCGCGGCGCAGCGCGGCCACGCCGGCCTCGGCGGCCAGCGCGTGGGGAGCGGCCACCAGCCCGTGCGCGGCCTGCCTCTCGGGCCAGCGGGTGTCGGGGGTCACGCGGGGTATCCTACATCGCTAGACGCACTGGCCAACCTTTGACCAGTGCGCTGGCCCTGACGATAGGAACTGGCCGTTCCAGGGCCCGGCGCGCGACCCCGCGAAACCCGTCCTTGTATGTGCCATGTGCCCGCCGCTATTCTGCTCATAGGCCATGCGACGCAGCCCTCCCCCGGTCTGGCACAGCCCTTGCCGTAACTCACGATCCGGTATGGGTTTGCCGACTCGCGTCCCGCTGCTGGCCGTCCTCGCCCTGGTGGCCGCCGCCTGGCTGGCGCCCGGCGCCGCCGACGCCGCGCTGGTCAAGGCGGTGACGAGCGGCAGCCAGACCCTGGCCAACAGCGCCAGCGCCACGAACATCGCGATGACCGGGGTGGACATCACCAAGGCCTTCGTCGTCTGTTCGACGCGAACGAGCAACACCCTGCCGAACACGATGCTGGTCACCTGCGCCCTGAACAACGGGGGCTCCGGCGGCGCCGCCCAGCTCACGCTCACCCCGGCGGCGGCCCCGGGGGCCAGCGCCCTCATCGTGCAGTACACCGTCGTCGAGTTCACCGCGGGCGTCTCCGTCCAGCGGGGGACGACCACGTTCACCGGGACGACGCTGACGGCCGACAGCGCGCCGTCGATCACGGCCGTGGACTGCACGAAGAGCTTCGTGCTGACCACAGCGATCGACACCGACAACAGCAACGCGCGTGACGAGCTGTGGGAGGTGCGGGCCATCCTCGGCACCGGCGCCTCGCCGTGCACCTCGGGCACCACGACGAGCCTCGAGCTCACGCGCGACCTCGGCCGCAATGGGACGACGGTGACGGTGGCCTGGCAGGTGGTGACGCTGGAGGGCGCCTCGGTGCAGCGCGGGACCTCCTGCATCGGCGGCTCCGGGGCGAACCCGGCGTGCGCGCTCGGCACGGGGGGAACCAACGGGCTGACGAATCGCGTCGTGCTCGGCACCGCCGTGGACACCACCAAGTCGTTCATCCTCGTGACCAGCAAGGGCGGCAGCTCCATCGCCGGCGTCGAGGGCGAGTACCGCGTGCGGGGCGAGTTCACGGCGACCGGCGCCAGCGTGACCGGCGTGCAGTTCGCCCGCAGCCAGACGGTGACCACCAACAACCACCAGGTGGACATCGCGTACGAGGTCGTGTCGCTGAGCGACGGCAGCACCGTGCAGACGAGCGGCGCGTCGCCGACGACCGTCACCGCCACCACCGCCACCGGCACCGGCAGCCTCACCACGGTGGACACCACGCGGACCGCGGTGTTCTTCTCCGTCTCGGGCGGCAGCTCCGGGACCGCCACCGTCTACGACGACACCGCCTTCACCGCCGTGCTCAACGGCGCTGCCGCGGGCGCCTCCAGCATCACCTTCACCCGGACGGACACGACCAACGTCGGCACGAACTCGATCGCCTGGTTCGCCGTGTCGTTCTCCCGCTGCACGACGCCGAGCGGTGTGGCCTACGACACGCTCTGCACGCTGGGCGCCTCGACGACCGGCAACGCCGCCACCGTGAACTGGTCGAGCGTCAACACGGCCCTGCTCCTCAAGTCCACCTCCGCGATCGCGGCGGC
>JBGQFW010000112.1:0-13291 GCA_041497115.1 Methylomirabilia bacterium | reverse complement strand
TCTTCGCCGTCGGGGCGTACTCCTGGGCCATCGTCGGCTCGCCGCACGGCAACGTGATCTTCGGGAGCGGCTTCCCGCTGCCGCCCTGGATGTTCTACCTGTTCCTCCTCGTCGGCCTGCTCACGGCGGCGGGCACCGGCATCCTCCTGGGGCTGCCGGTGCTGCGGCTCCGTGGCGACTACCTGGCGATCGTGACGCTCGGCTTCGGCGAGGTCATCCGCGTGCTCGCCAACAACCTCGACAAGCCGATCAACATCACCAACGGCCCCAAGGGCCTCACCCCGATCGGGCGGCCGCCGGTGCCGTCGTTCGTCCCCTACGGCGAGGCCTTCTATTTTCTTGTGTTCGCCATCGTCATCGTCGTGATCCTCGTCAACCGGCGGCTGGAGGACTCGCACATCGGCCGAGCGTGGGAGGCGATGCGCGAGGACGAGCTCGCCGCCCAGGCGATGGGCGTGCCCCTGGTGCGCTCCAAGCTGCTCGCCTTCGCGTGCGGCGCCTCGTTCGCCGGCGTCATGGGCGTGGTCTTCTCCGCCAAGCAGCTCTTCATCAATCCCGAGTCGTTCACGTTCCTCGAGTCCATCGGCGTGCTGGCGATGGTGATCCTGGGCGGGATGGGATCCATTCCCGGCGCGGTCATCGGCGCCACCGTCGTGACCGTGCTGAATCTCCAGGTGCTCAAGGGCTTCTCCCTCTGGCTCAACGAGCTGAAGAACGCCGGCGTCACGGTGCTCGGCTACAACCTCGCCAACCTGCCCACGCAGCTCGAGCCGGCCAAGTACGAGCGCATGGTGTTCGGGATCATCCTGGTCGTGATGATGATCGTGCGGCCGCAGGGGCTCTTCCCCGCCCGCCGGCGCCAGCGCGAGCTCGGCGAGTGACCGCGCTCTTCGAGGCGACCGGCGTCACCAAGCGCTTCGGCGGGCTCACCGCCGTGCACGGCGTGGACTACCGCCTCGAGACCGGCATCGCGTCCATCATCGGCCCCAACGGCGCCGGCAAGACGACGCTGTTCAACATCTTCACCGGCGTCTACGCGGCCGACGAGGGGCGGGTGACGTTCCGCGGCCGGCCGCTGCTCGGCCTGCGCCCCGACCAGATCACCGCACTCGGGGTGTGCCGCACGTTCCAGAACATCCGCCTCTTCGCCAACATGACCGCCGTGGAGAACGTGCTGGTCGGCATGCACGCCCGCGTGGGCGCCGGCCTGTGGGACGCGCTGGCCCGCACCGCGCGGTTCCGCGACGTCGAGCGCGGCCTGTGGCGTCACGGGCTCGAGCTGCTCGAGCGCGTCGGCCTGCGCGCCAAGGCCAACGAGGTGGCCCGCAACCTGCCCTACGGCGACCAGCGGCGCCTCGAGCTAGCCCGCGCGCTGGCCTCGCAGCCGGCGCTGCTGCTGCTGGACGAGCCCACCGCGGGCATGACCCAGGCCGAGGCGACGAGCCTCATGGCGCTGCTGCGGCGGCTGATCGCCGACCTCGGTCTGGCGATTTTGTTGATCGAGCACAACATGCGCGTGGTGATGGAGGTCTCCGATCGCGTCACCGTGCTGGACCACGGCGAGAAGATCGCCGAGGGGCTGCCGCGCGAGGTCCAGAGCGATCCGCGGGTGATCGAGGCCTACCTGGGCCGGCGCGCCGCCGGGCCGCGGAGCGCGCGTGCTGGCGCTTGACGGCCTCGAGGTCTACTACGGCGAGATCCACGCCCTCAAGGGCGTGGCGCTCGAGGTCCGCGACGGTGAGATCGTCGCGCTACTGGGCAACAACGGCGCCGGCAAGACGACGACGCTGAAGACGATCTCGGGGCTGCTGGCACCCCGCCGCGGCACGGTCAGCTTCGAGGGGCGGCCGCTCACCGGCGTGCCGCCCCACACGATCGTGGCGCTCGGCATCGCCCACGTGCCGGAGGGGCGGCGCATCTTCAACCGCCTCACCGTGCGCGAGAACCTCACGATGGGCGCCTACCTGCGCACCGACACCGGCATCGCGGGCGACCTCGAGCGGGTGTTCGCGCTGTTCCCGCGGCTGCACGAGCGCGTCACCCAGGTGGCCGGCACGCTGTCGGGCGGCGAGCAGCAGATGCTGGCCATCGGCCGCGCGCTGATGGCGCGCCCCAAGGTGCTGCTGCTCGACGAGCCCTCGATGGGGCTGGCCCCGGTGCTGGTCGAGCAGATCTTCGAGACGATCGCCGAGGTCAACCGCCAGGGCACCACCATCCTGCTCGTCGAGCAGAATGCGGCGATGGCGCTGAGCATCGCCCATCGCGGCTACGTGCTGGAGACGGGCGCCATCGTGCTGTCGGGCACCGCCGCCGCGCTGAGCGAGAACGCCGAGGTCCGCCGCGCCTATCTCGGCGAGTAGGCGCGCCAAGGAGAGCGAGCATGCGAAGCCAGGGGCTCACGTACGAGGAGCACAAGGCCGGCGACGTCCACCGCACGCTGGCGCGCACGGTGTCGGAGACCGACATCGTGAACTTCGTCACCCAGTGCGGCTTCACCGAGCCGCTGTTCATGGACATGGAGTACGTGAAGAAGGAGTCCGTCTTCGGCCGGCGGGCGGCGCCGGGGGCGCTGACCTTCGCGCTGTCGGAGGGGCTCATCATGCAGACGGGGCTCATCCACACCACCGGCATGGCGTTCCTCGGCGGCGAGCTCAAGGTCGTCGCGCCGGTGCTGGAGGGCGACACGATCCGCGTCGAGGTCGAGGTGGCCGACAAGCGGGAGACGAAGAAGCCGGACCGCGGCATCGTGACCTACCGCCACCGCGTACTGAACCAGCGCGACGAGGTCGTGCTGGAGGCCACCATCCAGCGGATGATCCGGCGCCGCGCCGCCTGACCCCGGCCATGCGCGTCCTCGCCCGTGCCGATCTCGAGCGGCTGCTGCGGCCGCTCGACGTCGTCGAGGCGCTGGCCGACGCCTTCCGCGAGTACGCGGCCGGCGCGGTGACGGTGCCGGACCGGACCCTGCTGCCCGTCGGCGACCTCGGGATGCTCTTCGTCATGCCGGCGGCGATCGCACCGCGCGCCGGCGAGGCGGCGGCGGGCGCACTCGGCACCAAGCTGGTGACGTTCTACGGCGGCAACCGCGAGCGCGGCCACCCGACCCACCAGGCGACCTACGTGCTGATGGACGCCGCCACCGGCCGCCCGCTCGCCCTGCTGGAGGGGACGTTCCTGACCGGCATGCGGACGGGCGCCACCTCGGCGCTGGCCGCGCGTCACCTGGCGCGCCCCGACAGCCGGCGCCTCGTCTGCTTCGGCACCAGCGTGCAGGCGGAGCATCAGCTCCACTGCCTGGCCGCCGTGCTCCATCCGCGGCACGTGACCGTGCTGGGGCGGGACGCCGACCGCGCCCGCCGCTTCGCCGCCCGCATGACGGCCGCGCTGGGCGTGGCCGTGGAGGTCGGCCGCGACGCGGCCGAGGCGGTCCGCGCGGCCGACGTCGTCACCTGCGCCACCACGTCCACCACGCCGCTGTTCCCCGCCGACGCCGTGCGCCCCGGCACGCACCTGGACGCCGTCGGGACGTTCCAGCCCCAGCACCGGGAGCTCGACTCCGCCACCGTGCGGCGGGCCTACGTGGTCGTCGAGGCGTACGCCAGCGTCCCGGCGGCGGCCGGCGAGCTGGTGATCGCGATGCAGGAGGGCGCGATCGGCCGCGACCACGTGGCCGCCGAGCTGGCCGAGGTCGTCACCGGCCGGCGGCCCGGCCGCACCACCGCCGACCAGGTCACGCTCTTCAAGTCCGTCGGCTTCGCCCTCGAAGACCTCGCCGCCGCCCGCCTCGCGTACAATCGAGCGATGGCCGACAACGCCGGCACAGAGATTCCACTTTGACTATCGGCGAAAGCGTGATCGCGCAGCTCAGCGTGTCGCCGGGCGGCTTGCCCAAGCGCGCGGTGGCCGAGGCGCGCGTGAGCCGGCTCGGCCTCGACGGCGACGCCCATCGCGATCTCGACCACCACGGCGGCCCTGACCGCGCCGTCTGTCTCTTCCCGCTCGAGGCGATCCGCGGCCTGGCGGCCGAGGGGCACGCGGTCGCGCCCGGCGCGCTCGGCGAGAACGTGACGACCGAGGGGCTCGACTGGAGCCGCGTCGCCCCCGGCGTCCACCTGCTGCTCGGCGAGGGCGTGCTGCTGCAGGTGACGAAGTACACGAGCCCGTGCTTCAACATCGCGCCGCTCTTCTCGAGCCGCGACGTCAGCCGCGTCTCCCAGAAGCGGCATCCCGGCTGGAGCCGCGTCTACGCGCGCGTGCTGGTCGAGGGCCGCCTGCGCGCCGGCGACGCCGCGCGGCTGGTGAGCGAGGTCGAGGCCGCCGAGGTCGTCGCCGCCGCCACGCCGTGAGCCGGCGCGCCACCGTCGTCATCGTCGGGGGTGGCGTCACCGGAGCCTCGATCGCGTTCCACCTCGCCGCCCGCGGCGTCCGCGACGTGCTGCTGTTGGAGCGCGCGACGCTGGCCGCCGGCGGCACCGGGCGCTCGGTGGGCATCGTGCGCCAGCTCTACCCCACCCCGGAGACGACGCAGATGGTCGTGCGCTCCCTCGAGGTCTTCCGGCGCTTCGACGAGGCGGTCGGCGGTGACGCCGGCTACGTCGCGTGCGGCTGCCTCATCGGCGTGGGCCCGTCGATGCGGGCCAGTCTCGAGGCGTCGGTGGCGCGCCAGCGCGCGCTCGGCGTCCGGGCCGAGGTGCTGGCGCCCGCCGAGGTGGCGCGCGTCGAGCCGCGCATCGATCCCGCCGGCCTCGGCGCGGTGCTGTGGGAGCCCGACTCCGGCTACGGCGACCCGACCGGGGTGACGCTGGGCTTCGCCGAGGCGGCGCGGCGCGGCGGCGCCCGCATCGAGCAGGGCGTCGCCGTGACCGCGGTCCTCCACGACGGCGCCCGGGTGACGGGCGTGACGACCTCCGCCGGCGAGCGCATCGATGCCCCGGTGGTCGTCAACTGCGCCGGGCTGTGGGCGCCGGCCGTCGCCCGCCTCGCCGGCGTCGAGCTGCCCATCGTCGTCGGCCGCCACCCGGTGTTCGTCCTCGAGCGCGACCGCGACTTCGGCCCCGCCCATTGCGTCTACCTCGACCTCGCGGGCGGCGCCTACGCGCGGCCGGAGAGCGGCGGCCTCACGCTGACCGGCTCGCTCACCGACGACGAGGCGAGCCATCCCATGGACCCCGAGCGCCTCGGCGCCGACGTCGGCCTCGACGAGGCGGAGGCCGCGCTGGCGCGGACCGCGCGCGCGATCCCGCGGCTGATCGAGGCGCGCTACCGGCGCGGCTGGGCGGGCGCCTTCGACATCACGCCGGACTGGATGCCGATCCTCGACGAGACGGCGCTTCCGGGGCTGTGGGTCGCCGCCGGCATGAGCGGCCACGGCTTCAAGCTCGCGCCGGCCGTCGGCGAGATGATGGCGGCGCTGATCACCGGCGCCACGCCGCCGGTCGCGGCGGCGCCCTTCCGCCTCGGTCGCTTCACCACCGCGGCGCCCGCCGCGACGTTCGTCGCCTCCTACCTCAGGTGACCGCGCCTGCCGTCGCCGTCGCGCTCGTGACGTTCGACGGCGTCGCGTACCTCGAGCGGCTGTGGGCCGCGCTGCAGGCCCAGCGCTATCCGCGCGACCGCTGGCGGCTCATCGTGGTGGACAACGGGCCCGGCGACGCGGTCGCCCGCTGGCTCGCCGCGCGGGCGCCGGGCGCGCGCGTGCTCGTCCCCGGCACCAACCTCGGCTACGCCGGCGGCAACGCGCTCGCCATGCAGGAGGCGCTCGCGGGCGGCGCCGACTACGTCGTCGTCGTCACCCAGGACACGCAGCCGGCGCCCGATTTCCTCGCCGCGCTGGTCGCGGTCGCCGAGGCCCATCCCGACGCCGGCGCCGTCCAGCCCAAGCTCCTGCGGCGCGACCCCGACGGCCGGGTGGTGGTGAACTCGCGCGGCAACGAGCTGCACTACCTCGGCGTCGGCTTCGTCGGCGGCGACGGTGAGCCCGACGGGCCGCTCGAGGTCCGGCCCATCGCCTACGCGAGCGGCGCCGGCGCGCTCTACCGCGCGGGCGCGCTGCGCGACGTCGGCGGGTTCGATCCGGCGCTGTTCATGTATCACGAGGACTCCGACCTCGGCTGGCGGCTGCGGCTGGCCGGCTGGCAGGCGCTGCTGGCGCCGGCCGCCGTGCTGCACCACGACTACGACTTCGCGCGGGCGGCCTGGAAGCGGAAGTTCTACTTCGTCGAGCGCAACCGGCTCATCAACGTGCTCACCCACTACGCCGCCGCCACGCTGCTGGTGCTGGCGCCGGCGCTGCTCGCCTTCGAGCCGATCGGCGTCCTCTACGCGGCCCGGCACGGCTGGATGGCCGAGCGGCTGGCGGTGTGGGGCTTCTTCCTGCGGCCGTCGAGCTGGCGCTACGTGCGGGCCAAGCGGCGCTCGGTGCAGGCGCTGCGGCGCCGGCGCGACCGCGACCTCGTGCCGTTCCTGTCCTCGCGCTTCCGCTTCGGCCCGGTGGCGACGCCGGCGGTGCGGTTCCTCCTCGACCCGCTGTTCGGCGCCTACTGGCGCGTCGTCAAGCGCCTGATCGCCTGGTGAGGGCCGCCGCCTCCACGAGCATCCCGTGCTCGCGCTCGAGCGCCGCCGCGCTGGCGGCGGGGCCGTACCGGGCGTGGGCGAATCGCCGCGCGCTCTCGCCGAGGCGGCGGCGCAGCGTCGCGTCGCGCAGCACGCGCACGACGGCGGCGGCGAACTCCTCCGGCGCGTCGGCCGTCAGCAGGTGCTCGCCCGGCGTCGCCCCCAGCCCCTCGTTGCCGAGCGTCGTCGTCACCACCGGGCAACCGGCCGCCAGCGCGTCGAGCGTCTTGCCGGCGATGCCGCCGGCGATCCGCAGCGGCGCCACGAAGACGGTCGCCCGCGCGTAGTACGGCTCCAGCGCCTCGACGAAGCCGGTGATCTCCACGCCCGGCCCGGCGGCGAGCCGGCGTACCTCGGCCGGCGGATCGGCGCCCACGACCGTCAGCCGGGCCTGCGGGACCTCGGCCCGCACGCGCGCCAGCATCTCGCGGTGAAACCACTGCACGGCGTCGACGTTGGCGTCCCGGTGCATGGCGCCGACGAAGAGCAGCTCGGCACCGGCGCGGTCGGCGGCGGTCGTCGCGCCCGCGTCGATCCCGATCGGAAACGGCAGCACCCCCACCGACAGGGCCGGGTCGCGCGCCAGCAGCGTTTGGCGATCGTGGTCAGAGAGCGTGAGGATCCGGTCGAACTTGCGGCAGATGCGCCGCTGCAGCCGCTCGATGACGCGCCAGTAGAGCCAGGCGCCCGCGCGCGCGCGGGGCCCCCGGGCCAGGCGCAGGCGGTGGAGCGCGGGACGCGCCAGCTCGTCGATGGCCACCACCAGCTTCGGCACCGGCTGCGTGCGCTCGATCGCCAGTCCCGTCTCGAGATACTCGACGTGCAGCAGGTCGAAGCCGCCAACCGCCAGCAACCGGTTGGCGGCGCGCCCCAGCCGCGCGTAGGAGGCCGCGATCCGTGGAATGGTCAGCGCGCCGCCGGCCGGGCGCTCGAACATCTGTAGATGGAGGCCGGCCAGCCCCGGCCGGAGCGCCTCGGCGGCGGCGCGCTCACCCGGCTCGACGCGGCAGAGCAGGGTCACCGCGTGACGCTCGGCCGTCCACCGGATCCACAGGGCGAGGGCGCGGCCGCCCGCGTGCGGCGCGTCGAGCTTCGGCAGGAACGGGCTGACCCAGAGAATGTTCATCCACGGATCGCGGGCGCACTTAACTATAATCGACGGAACGCCATGAACGTGGTGCTTCTCGCCGGAGGGTTGGGCACGCGCTTGCGCGAGGAGACCGAGTTCCGTCCCAAGCCGATGGTGACGATCGGCGGGCGGCCCATCCTCTGGCACATCATGAAGCTCTACGCCCACTACGGCCATCACGACTACGTCATCTGCCTCGGCTACAAGGGCGACGTCATCCGCGACTACTTCCTCAACTACGAGGTCCGCCACCGCGACGTCACCGTCACGCTCGGCACGCGCGAGGTGGCCATCCACGGCCCCCACGGCGAGGCCGGCTGGCGCGTCACGCTGGCCGACACCGGCGAGCGCACGCTGACCGCCGGCCGCCTGGGCCGCGTCGCGCGGTATCTCGGCCGCGAGCGCTTCATGGTCACCTACGGCGACGGCGTCGCCGACGTCGACCTCGACCGGTTGCTGGAGTTCCACCGCCGCCACGGCAAGCTGGCGACGCTCACCGCGGTGCGGCCGTCGTCGCGCTTCGGCGAGGTCCTCATCGACAACGATCTGGTCCAGGTGTTCCAGGAGAAGCCCCAGGTGCAGGGGGCGTGGATCAACGGCGGCTTCTTCGTCTTCGAGCCGGCCGTCCTCGACCTCATCGCCGGCGACGAGGAGAGCCTTGAGCAGTCGCTGCTCACCAAGCTGACCGGCATGCAGCAGCTCGCCGTCTACCAGCACCACGGCTTCTGGCAGTGCATGGACACGCCGCGCGAGATGGACCTGCTGAACGAGCTGTGGCGGCAGGACAAGGCGGCCTGGGCCGTGTGGCGATGACCGATGGTCCGGCGTGAGTTCTGGCGTGACCGGTCCGTCTTCGTCACCGGGCACACCGGCTTCAAGGGCGGATGGCTGGCGACGTGGCTCGGGGCGCTGGGCGCCCGCGTGGTCGGCTACGGCCTGGCGCCCGACACCACGCCGTCGTACTTCGAGCAGTGCGGCCTCGCCGGCCGCCTGGTCTCGCACGTCGCCGACGTCACCGACGGCGGGGCGCTCGCCGGCGCGCTGAGCGCGGCCGGCCCGAGCGTCGTCTTCCACCTCGCCGCCCAGTCCCTCGTCCGCCGCTCCTACGCGGCGCCGCTGCAGACCTTCGCCACCAACGTGCTGGGCACCGCGCACCTGCTGGAGGCGGTGCGCCGCACGCCGTCGGTGGAGGCCGTCGTCGTCGTCACCAGCGACAAGTGCTACGACAACCGCGAGCGGCCGCAGGGCTATCGCGAGGACGAGCCGCTCGGCGGCGCCGATCCGTACAGCGCCAGCAAGGCGGCCGCCGAGCTGGTGACTGCCGCCTACCGGCGCGCGTTCTTCGCGGGCGGACCGCGGGTGGCCACCGCCCGCGCCGGCAACGTGATCGGCGGCGGCGACTGGGCGGCCGACCGGCTGGTGCCCGACGCGATGCGGGCGGTGGCCCGCGGCGAGGCGCTGCGCGTGCGCAATCCGTCGGCGGTCCGGCCGTGGCAGCACGTGCTGGAGCCGCTCGGCGGCTACCTCGTGCTCGCCGAGCGACTGGCCGAGAGCGACGCGTTCGCCGGCGCCTGGAACTTCGGGCCGCGCGAGGACGACGCGGTGCCGGTCGCGACGCTGGTCGAGCTGCTCCTCGGGCTGTGGGACGGCGGCCGCTGGCAGGCGGCCCCCGAGGCGGACGCGCCGCACGAGGCCGGCCTGCTGCGGCTGGACTGGACGAAGGCCCGCGAGCGGCTGGGCTGGCGGCCCGCGCTCACCCTCAAGGAAGCGGCCGCGCTGACCGTCGCCTGGTATCGCGCGGCGGGCGACGGGGCGTCGGCCGCCGCGTGCCACCGGCTGTCGCTCGAGCAGATCGCGCAGTACGAGGCGCGATGGCAAGCCGCGCGGGAGCCGTGAGCGGGCGCGCCTGTCTCGGCTGCGCCGCCGCGCTCGGCGAGCCGTTCCTCGACCTCGGAGCCCAGCCGCTCGCCAACGCGTTCGTCCGTCCCGAGGACGCCGCCCGCCCCGACCCGCGGGTGCCGCTGGCGGTCGCCTACTGCGCCCGCTGTCACCTCGTGCAGCTGACCGAGACGGCGCCGCCGGCGGCGCTGTTCGAGGAATACATCTACTTCTCCTCCTACTCCGACCACTTCGTCGCCCACGCGCGCGCGATGGCCGACGCGCTGGTGGCGCGCTTCGGCCTCGGCGCCACCCACCGGGTGCTGGAGATCGCCAGCAACGACGGCTATCTCCTGCAGTTCTTCCAGGCGCGCGGCGTGCCGGTGCTCGGCGTGGAGCCGGCCCGGAACGTGGCGGCCGTCGCCCGCGCCCGCGGCGTGCCGACGCTGGCGCGCTTCTTCGGACCCGACCTGGTGGACGAGATCCTGCGCGACTTCGGCCGGCCCGACCTCGTCGTCGGCAACAACGTGCTCGCCCACGTGCCCGCGGTGAACGCGTTCCTCGGCGCCGTCGCCGCCTGCGTCGCGCCCGCCGGCGCCGCGGTCTTCGAGTTCCCGTACCTCGGCGAGCTGCTCGAGCGCACGGCGTTCGACACCGTCTACCACGAGCACGTCTTCTACTACTCGCTGACGGCGCTGGGCACGCTGGCCGGCCGCGCCGGACTCGAGGTCTTCGACGTCGAGCGACAGCCGGTGCACGGCGGCTCGCTGCGCGTGTTCCTGCAGCGCCCCGGCGTCCGTCCCGTCGCGCCCGCCGTCGGCCGCCTGCTCGCCGAGGAGCGCGCCGGCGGCCTCACCGGCGCCGATCGCTACGCCGCCTTCAGCGCCGCCGTCGCCCGCCTGCGCGAGGACCTCGGGAGCCGGCTGCGGCGCCTGCGCGCGGAGGGGCGGCGGCTGGCCGCCTACGGCGCCCCCGCCAAGGGCACGGTCCTCCTCAACGCCTGCGGCCTCGGCACGGACGTGCTCGAGTTCACGGTGGACCGCAGCCCGCACAAGCAGGGGCGGCTGGTGCCGGGCGTGCGCCTGCCGATCCGGCCGACCGAGGACCTCGTGAAGGAGATGCCCGACGTCGCGCTGCTGCTGGCGTGGAACCTGGTCGACGAGATCGTCGAGCAGCAGGGCGAATACTTGCGAACCGGCGGCGCGTTCCTCGTCCCGGTGCCGACGCCCCGGCTGATCCGCGCATGATCTTTCGCGAGACGACGCTCCCGGGCGTCTGGCTCGTCGAGCCCGAGCCGCTGCCCGACGAGCGCGGCTTCTTCGCCCGCACCTGGTGCCGGCAGGAGTTCGAGGCGCGCGGGCTCAACCCGCAGCTGGCCCAGTGCAGCGTGTCGTGGAACCACGCCCGCGGCACGGTGCGCGGGCTGCACTACCAGGCGGCTCCGCACGAGGAGGCCAAGCTCGTGCGCTGCACGCGCGGCGCCATCCACGACGTCGCGCTCGACGTGCGCCGCGGCTCGCCGACGTTCGGCCGCTGGATCGCCGCCGACCTCTCCGCCGACAACCGGCGGATGCTCTACGTGCCGGAGGGCGTGGCCCACGGCTTCCAGACGCTGCTGGACGACACCGAGGTCTTCTACCAGATCTCGGTCGCCCACCATCCGGCATCCGCGCGCGGCGTCCGCTGGGACGATCCGGCCTGCGCGATCGACTGGCCGGTGCGGCCGGTGACGGTCTCGCCGCGCGACGCCGCGCTGCCGGCGCTCGTTGAGTAGTCCCGACGCGCGCCTGACGGTCTTCCGCAACATCGCGGCCAACGTCGGCGGCGCCGCCGCCGCGCTGGCGGCGACGCTCGTCGCCGTGCCGCTCTACCTGCGCCTGCTCGGCCCCGAGGCGTACGGGCTGGTCGGGGTGTTCACCACCGTCAGCGTGGCGGCGCTGGCGCTCGACCTCGGCCTCGGCGCCACGCTCAATCGCGAGCTGGCGCGCCTGCGCGCGCGCGGCGACACCGGCGGCTTCGGCGATCTCGTGACGACGCTCGAGGCCGGCGCCTGGACCCTCGGCGTCCTGTTCGCCGCCTCGTTCGCGCTGGCGGCCCCCGTCATCACCGGGCGCTGGCTCACCTTCTCCACGCTGGCGCCGGCCGAGGTCACGCGCGCGCTGAGGCTGATGGCGCTGGCGCTGCCCGCGCTGACGGCGCGCACGCTGTACCAGGCCGGGCTGAACGGGCTCGAGCGCCAGGGGCGCGCCAACGCGCTGCTGGCGACGGCGAGCGTGGCGCGGGCGGCGGCCACCGTGGCCGCGCTGCTCTGGCTGGGGGGAACGGTCGCGACGTTCTTCGTCGCCCAGGTCACGCTGTTCTACCTCGAGGTCGCGGCGTGGCGGCTCACGCTCGTGGCCGCGCTGCCCGACGCCGCCCGCCGCGGGCGCGTCCGCCCGCGCGTCGCGCGGCCCACGCTCGGCTTCACCGCCGGCGTGGCGGGGACGATGCTGCTGGCGCTCGGGCTGACCTCGGTGGACCAGGTGATCCTGAGCGCGATCCTGCCGCTCGCCCAGTTCGGCTACTACACGCTGGCGGTGGCGGCGGCCAACGCGCTCGGCCAGATCGTGCAGCCGGTGACGACCGCCGTCTACCCGCGCTTCAGCCGGCTCGTCGAGGAGGGCGACCAGCGGCGGATGGCCGACGAGTACCACTTCTTCTCGCAGCTGGTGGCCGTGCTGGTCCTGCCCGCCGGCTGCGTGCTGGCGTTCTTCCCCGACGAGGTGCTGACGCTGTGGACGCGCAGTCCCGCCGCCGCCCGCGCGGCCGGCGTGGTGCTCGCCCTGCGGGCGATCGGCACGATGCTCAACGCGCTCATGCACGTGCCGCACGTCATGCAGCTGGCGGTCGGCTGGTCGACCCTGGCCGCCCGCGTCAACGGCGTCGCGCTCGTCGCCGTCGTGCCCGCCACGATCGCGCTCGGCCTGGCCGCCGGCGGCGCCGGTGCCGCGCTGGTGTGGGTCGCGCTGAACCTGGCCATGCTGGTCTTCGCCATGGCGTGGATGCACACGCGCGTGCTGCCGGGCGAGCTGGCGCGCTGGTACGGTCACCTGCTGCTGCCGGCGGCGGCGGTCGTCGCCGTGTTCGCGCTGGGCCGGGCGGCGATGCCGGACACCCCGGCGCCGGTCGTGCGGGTCGCCTGGCTCGCCCTCACCGCGGCGGTCGCCACGGTGGCGGCGCTGGTGGCGGCGACGGCCGTGCGCCGCCGCGTCGTCGCCGCCGCGGCGCGCCTGGCGTGAGCGGCGTGACGCCGCGGGTCTCCGTCGGCATTCCCGTCTTCGATCTGGAAGCGACCGTCGGGCGCGCGATCGAGTCCGTGCTCGGCCAGACGCTCGGCGACGTCGAGCTGATCGTCTCCGACAACGCCTCCACCGACGGCACCGAGGCGATCTGCCGCCGCTGGGCGGCCGCCGACGCGCGCATCCGCTACACGCGGCAGCCGGCCGCGATCAGCGGCTACGACAACTTCCGGTACGTCCTCGAGGCGGCCCGCGCGCCGTACTTCATGTGGCTGCCGGCCGACGACTTCGCGCTGCCCGCGCTGCTGGCGCGGGCGGCGGCGGTGCTCGACGCGCGGCCCGACGTCGTCGCGTGCGTGCCGCGCGTGGAGTTCCTCGAGCGTGACGGCACCCG
>JBGQFW010000111.1:0-13398 GCA_041497115.1 Methylomirabilia bacterium | reverse complement strand
CCACCCGCGCGGTCGCCACCCAGGTCGCCGGCGCGCCCGCCAGGGCCATCGGCGACAGGACGAAGAAGAAGTTGGGGGTCAGGCTCTGCCAGTCCACCCGGCGCACGCTCGTGACCTCGACCTCGACGGCCACCCCCTGCACGTCGAACGTCAGCCGCGAGCCCGGGCGCACGCCGAGGTGGCGGGCGGCCGTCTCCTCGACCGACGCGAGCGCGCGGCCGCCCGCCTCGACGGCGGTCCACCAGCGGCCCTCGGTCACGACGGCGCCGGCCGGCGCTGCCGCCGCCCACGTCAGCGCGTAGTCGCGGGTGAAGTACCAGCGCCCCTCCTCGCCACGCGCCCGCCGCCGGTCGACGACGTCGCGGGTGAGGCGCTCGCCGTCCACCGCCGCCAGCCGCGCGCGAACGATCGGCGTCAGGGTCGGGCGCGTGCCGACCGTGCGCTCCACCAGGCGCGTGAACGCCTCGAGCTGGTCGCCCTGGACGTCGAGGAAGAAGAACGACGGCGCCTCGCGTCGCTGCTCGTAGTCGAGCTGCCGGCCCAGCACACCCTCCAGCAGCGCGACGGCGACCAGCAGCGTGACCGCGGTGCCCAGCGCGACGACGACGCGCCCGGCGTGGCCGCCGGGGCGGCGGAGCGCGGCCAGGCCGTGGCGCCACGCCAGCCCGCGCGCGCGCGGCAGCCGTCCGACCAGCGCGGTGAGACCGTGGGCGAGCGCGGCCAGCGCGATCAGCGCCGCCAGTGCCGCCGCGACGAAGATCCCGCCGACGCGCAGCGAGCCCGCCTGCCAGAAGGCCAGCGCGGCGAGGCCGGCCGCCACCGGCGCCAGCGTCCGCCACCCGCCGCCGCGGGCGGGCGGCTCCACCTCGCGGCGCAGCAGCAGCCACGCCGGGACCGCGCGCACGGCGGCCAGCGGCGCCCACGTGCAGAGCAGCGTGGTCGCCAGCCCCATCACGATGGCGCGCGCGAGCGTCCACACTTGGGGCCTGGGCTCCAGCGCGAACGGCACCAGGCCGGCAAGCGCCGCCGCCAGGACCGGCTGCACGGCCAGCCCGAGCCCCGCGCCCGCAAGGCTCGCCGCCAGCGCCACCGCCTGCGTCTGGATGACGTACACGGCGACGAGCGTGCGCGTCTCGGCGCCGAGCGCCTTGAGCGCGGCGATCGTCGGCACCTGGCGGGCGATGAACGCCGACACCGAGGCGGCCACGCCGATGCCGCCCACGAGGAGGCTGGCGAGGCCGACGAGGCCGAGATAGGTCGTGAGCTGCGTGAAGAAGCGGCGCAGCCCGGGCTGCGCCTCGTCGTAGGCGGCGACGCGCACGCCGGGATCGTCGATCGCGCGCGCGAGCGCCGCGCGCTCGTCGCCGGCCGAGGTACCGGCGGGCAGCCGCACGAGCGCGCGATAGCGCACGCGGCTGCCGGGCGCGAGCAGCCCCGTGCGCTCCAGCGCCGCCGGCGAGAGGAACACGCGCGGTCCCAGCCGCACCAGGCTCGCGGTGCGGTCCGGCTCCGCCTCCACGACGCCGCGGATCGTCAGCGTCGCCGCGCCGACTGCCAGGCGATCGCCCACGGCCACGCCGAGACGGTCGAGCAGCTCGCGCTGGACGACGGCGCCGTCGCCCTCGAGCAGCGTGCCAAGCGGCGCCGCCGGCACCGTCGCCAGCGCGCCGTAGAGCGGGTAACCGGCGGTCGGCGCCTTGAGCTCCACCAGCACGCTGCCACCGCGCACCGGCGCGCGCGCCATCGCCACCAGCTCGCGGGCGCGGGCGAGCCGCGCGCCCCCGGTCTGCAGCCGCGCCAGCGCGGCCTCGGCCTCGGCGGGCAGCGGCCGCGCCGCCCGCAGCTCGAGGTCGCCGCCGAGCAGCGCGCGCGCCTCGCGCCCCAGCGTCGCCTCCAGCGCGGCGCCGAGCGTGCCGACGGCGACGAGGGCGGCGACACCCAACGCGACGCAGGCGAATAGCGCGGCGAGGTGGCGCCGGCCGCCGCGGGCCTGGCGCCAGGCCAGCCGCAGCGCCACGCCGCTCACGCGTGGTGGCCGTTCACGACGCGACCGTCGCGCAGCGCGATCGCCCGGCCGGCCCGCCCGGCCAGCGCGGGGTCGTGGGTGACCAGCACCAGCGTCGAGCCGCGCTCGCGGTTCAGCGCCAGCAGCAGGTCCACGATCTGGCCGCCGGTGGCGGAGTCGAGGTTGCCGGTGGGCTCGTCGGCCAGCAGCAACGGCGGCGAGAGCGCGACGGCGCGCGCGATGGCCACGCGCTGCTGCTCGCCGCCGGAGAGCTGCGCGGGATAGTGGTGGCCGCGCTCGCCGAGGCCGACGTCCCCGAGCAGGCGCGCCGCCGCGGCCAGCGGCGCGGCGGTACCGGCCAGCTCGAGCGGCACCGCGACGTTCTCGGCGGCGGTGAGCGTGGGGATCAGATGGTAGGACTGGAAGACGAAGCCGAGCGTGCGCCGGCGGAACCGCGCCAGCTCCGTCTCCCCCAGGCGCGTGACCTCGATGCCGTCCACCACGATCGAGCCGGCGCTGGGGGTGTCGAGGCCGGCGATGAGGCCGAGCAGGGTGGACTTGCCGCTGCCCGAGGGGCCGGTGACGGCGAGCACCTCGCCGGCGGCGACGTCGAGGCTGACGCCGTCGAGGATCGTCACCTCACGCCCGCCGCTCGCCAGCCGCATCACGAGGTCGCGGACGCGAATCATCACCAAGCCATACTACACTCGGCTCGTGCGCCCTCTCGTCGCGCTCCGCGTGGGACTCGTCGCCGCGCTGCTGTGCCTGGCCGGAACGCCGGCGCGCGCGCAGGAGCGCGTGATCGTCGTGCTCGGCGACAGCCTCACCGCCGGCCTCGGCGTGACGGCCGAGGAGGCGTATCCCGCCCTCCTCGACGCGCGCCTGCGCCGCGAGAGGCTCCCCTACCGCGTCGTCAACGCCGGCGTGAGCGGCGACACGACGGCGGGCGCGCGGCGGCGGCTGGACTGGGTGCTGCGCGCGCGCCCGGCGATCGTCGTCGTCGCGCTGGGCGCCAACGACGGCCTGCGCGGGCTGCCGGTGCCCGCCATGCGCGACAACCTCGCCGCCATCGTGACGCGCGCGCGCGGGTCGGGCGCGCGCGTGCTGCTGGCCGGCATGCGGCTGCCGCCCAACTACGGCGAGGCGTACACGCGCGACTTCGCCGACGCGTTCGCGGCAGTCGCCCGCCGCGCCGTCGTGCCGCTCCTGCCCTTCCTGCTCGAGGGTGTGGCCACGCACCCCGAGCTCAACCAGCCGGACGGCATCCATCCCAACGCGGCCGGCCAGCGGGTGGTGGCGGAGACGGTCTGGCGCGCGCTACGCCCGTTGCTGCGACAATAGCGGCATGCGGCTGGCCTCGGTCGTCGTGAACTACCACACGCCCGACGAGACGGCCCGCGCCGTCGCCTCGCTGGCCCGCTCGCGCCGCGCGCCCGACGACTGCTTCGTCGTGGACAACGGCTCCGGCGACGGCTCGCTCGAGCGGCTGCGCACGCTCGGCCCCGGCGTCACCGTGCTGGCCAGCCCCGACAACCTCGGCTTCTCCGGCGGCTGCAACGTGGGGATCCGGGCGGCGCTGGCGCGCGGCGCCGATCTCGTCCTGCTCGTGAACAGCGACGCGGTCGTGCCGCCCGACTGCGTCGGGCGGCTGGAGAACGCGCTGGCCGCGCGCGCCACCGCCGGCATCGCGGCGCCGGTGCTCGTCGCGCTCGACGATCCCGACCGCGTGCTCGCCGCCGGCATCGGCTTCTCGCCGGCGAGCGGGCGGATGCGGCTGCTCGGCGCCGGCGAGCGCCACCGCCCGTGCCCGGAGCGCGAGGTGGACGCGGTGAGCGGCTGCGTGATGCTGATCCGGCGCGCGGTGCTCGAGCGGATCGGGCTGCTCGACGAGGCGTACTTCTTTTCGTTCGAGGACCTCGACTTCTGCCTGCGCGCGCGCGCGGCCGGCTTCGCCAGCCTCTGCGTCGGCGACGCGGTCGCGCTCCACGACGGCAGCCGGTCCATCGGCCGCCGCGCCGCCGCCCGCCTGTACTTCGCCAGCCGCAATCATCTGCGGCTGGCCTCCCGCGCCGCCGCCGGCGGGCGCGTCCACCGGTTCGCGCGGGCGGTCGCCATCGTCGGCCTCAACCTGGCGCACGCGCTCGTGCGCGCCGAGGCGCCGCTGCCGGCCGGGATCCGCGCGGTGCTGCAGGGGGCCTGGCACCACGCCCGCGGCCGCTACGGGCCCGGCCCGGCATGACGGCGGCGCGCGTCAGCGCGATCCTCGTCAACCTCGACTGCGGCCGGCTGATCGACCTCGTCTTCCCCTCGCTGGCCCGGCAGACGTGGCCGGACCTCGAGGTCGTCGTGATGGACAACGGCTCGACCGACGGCAGCATCGAGCGCATCGAGCGCGAGTTCCCGGCCACGCGCGTGATCCGCCTGGGGCGCAACACCGGCTTCAGCCACGCGCTCAACGCCGGCATCCGCGCGACCGCCGGCGAGTACGTGCTGAGCCTCAACTTCGACGTCGTGCTCGAGCCCGGCTTCGTCGCCGCGCTGGTGGACGCGCTCGAGCGTCACCCCGACGCGGGCTGGGCGGCCGGCGCCCTGCGCCAGCTCTCGGCCGCCGGCGTGGTGGACGCGATCGACTGCTACGGCCACTGGATGCTGCCCAGCCGCTACGTGTACGGCTGCGACCCCGCGCGCCGGCGCCCCGACGAGTATCCGGACGAGTGCCTGGTCTTCGGCGCCAGCGCGTGCGGCGCCCTCTATCGGCGGCGGATGCTGGAGGACGTCGCGGTGGACGGCGAGATCTTCGACGAGGACCTCTTCGCCTACTTCGAGGACGTGGATCTCGACTGGCGCGCGCAGCAGCGCGGCTGGCGCTGCGTGTTCACGCCGGCCGCCCGCGGCGCCCACATGCGCGGCGGCACCGGCCTGCACCGCCGGCCCGAGGTGGCGGCGCTGCCGCTCGCCAACCGGTTTCTCGTGATGCTGAAGAACGACACGGCGCCGGAGGTGGCGCGGCATCTGGGCGCGATCGTCCGCCGCACCGTCCGCGACGTCGCGATGCACCTGCGCGCGCACCCGCGCTCGCTGCCGATCGCGCTCGGCCGCCTGCTGCGGCTGGCCCCGCGCATGCTGGCCAAGCGCCGGCGGCTGCGCGGCCGCCGGCGGGCCGCGCGCGCCTACCTGGCCTCGCTCACCCTCCGCACGCGCTTTCTCGGCTGATCCACCCGGCCAGCCGCTCGCCGGCCGCCTCCAGCGCGAACCGCTCGCTCACGGTGCGGCGCGCCGCCGCCGCGACCCGCTCGCGCGCCGCCGGCGTGGCCAGCAGCATCTCGAGCAGGGCGGCCAGCGCCGCCGGATCGTCGGGCGCCACCAGGTAGCCGCTCTCCCCGTGCTCGACCAGCTCGGGGATGCCCGACACCGGCGTGGAGACCACGGTGAGGCCGGCCGCCATCGCCTCGATCAGCACCACCGGGATGCCGTCGCGATCGCCGTCCGGCATGAGGCGCGAGGGCACGACGAAGACGTCGTCGTGGTTGAGCGTCTCGTAGAAGCGCTCGTTGGGCACCGGCCCCTCGAAGCGCACGACGCTGTCGAGCCCGAGCCCGCCCGCCAGCGCGCGCAGCCGCTCCTCCTCCTCGCCGCCGCCGTAGAGCCGGCAGTCCACGACGAGGCCGCGCGCGACCAGCCGCGCGCAGGCGCGCAGCAGCGTGTCGAGCCCCTTCTTGGCCACGAAGCGGCCGACGAACACCACCCGCGAGCGGCCGTCGCGGGGGCGCAGCGCCTTGCCGGCGGTGTAGCCGGCCGCGACGGACGGGCGCAGCACGTGCAGCCGCGGCGCCAGCGCCGGGAAGCGCGCGCCCAGCCGCGCGGCACAGAACGCGCTGCACGTCGTCACGAAGCGGGCGGCCGCCAGCTTGTCGTCGAGCATGTGGAACGGCGTCGCGTAGTCGAAGTCCACGAACGTCGAGAGGCTCAGCCGCACGCCGAGCAGCCGGTGGGCGACCAGCGCGCGCACGGCCGGATAGGTCGTGCCCCAGACGTGGACGTAGCCGATGCGGTGGCGGCGCAGCCACTCGGCCAGCATGAGGCCGCGCGCGAGGTAGTTGCTGTGCTGCAGGTACTCCAGCCGCAGGAAGGCGGTCGCGTCGTCGGGCGTGGCGCCGGGGCCGAAGCTGGCGGTGTGGGGCTGGAAGAAGCGGATGAGCCCGGCCATCGCGCGCGGGCGGACGAGCCAGTGACGCAGGTACGCGAGCAGGTAGCGCGCCGGCCCGAGCGCCGGCACCACCGTCGCCCGCCGGCCCAGCTCGGCGGCCTCGCGGTGCACGACGCCGGCGTCGCCCGTCTCCAGCACCAGCGCCTGCCACTCCGGGTGCACCTTCAGCAGCTCCAGCGCCTCGCGGTACACGAACGTGTGCGAGAGGTCGGGCAGGATCGGGATCAGCAGGGCGACGGCGCCGTCCCGCGCCGCCGGCGGCCGCGGTGAGGCCAGCCGGAGGCCGACGGCGGTGACGGCGCGCGCCAGCGGCAGCAGGGCGCCGGCGACGAGCAGCGCCGCGGGGGCGCGCCAGGCGGCGGCCACCGGGCGGCGCGCGCCCGCCCGGTCGATCAGCGTGCGCGCGCCCGCCCGCAGCAGAAGGCTCAGGGCGACGAGCGGCATGACCGCCTCGGTGCGCCGCAGGTCTTCCACGGCGATCCACACCGAGCGGTACGGCCTCACGAGGCTGCCCGCCACGAGCCCCAGCGCGAAGCGCGCGCGCCCCGCCGGCCGCAGCACGCGCACGCCGGCGCCGGGATCATGCGGCGGCGGGTACAGGCACACGAAGTCCCAGCGCGCGTCGGGGGCCGCCGCACGCAGGCACCTGGTCAGCTGGCCGAAGTGCGCCGGCGGGCACGCGAGGAAGGCGAGCGCGCGGTGGCCGGACGTCATCCCGCGACGGCGGCCGCGGGCACCGCCGGCGCGAGGAGCGCCGCGTACACCGTCTCGACGCGGGCGGCGATGGCGTCGCTGGCCAGCCAGGCCCGGATCCGGCGATCCGCCTCGGCCACCTGGTCGCGCCCGGGCGCCGCCAGCACCTCGCGCACGGCGGCGGCCAGCGCCGCGGCGTCGCCCTGCGCGACCACGAGCCCGCCGCCGGTGGCGGCGACGACCTCGCCGGCGCCGGAGTCGTCGGCGACGATCACCGGCGTGCCGGAGAGCAACGCCTCGACGGCGACGAGGCCGAAGACTTCGTCGCGCGAGGGATAGACGACCACGTCGGCGTCGGCCAGCGCGTGCAGCCGCTCGGCGCCGCGCAGCAGTCCGGTGAAAATCACCCGCGCGCCGAGGCCGAGCCGCTCGGCCCGCCGCCGCGCCGCGGCGCCGCCGCCGAGGTCGTTGCCGGCGATCACCAGCGTGGCCTCGGCGTCGCCGAGCGCGGCGAAGGCGTCGATGACGACGTCCAGCCGCTTGCGCGGGGTCAGCTTGCCGAGGAAGAGCACCAGCCGACGGCCGGTCAGGCGGCGAGCGGCACGGAAACGGCCCCGCGGGATGGCGATGAAGTCGGCCAGCTCGACGGGGTTCGGCACGACGGTGATCGCCCCGGGCGGCGCGCCGAGCGCGACGAGCTGGCGACACTCCGCCTCGCTGACCGCCAGCAGCCGGGCGGCGCCCTCGAGCACGCCGCGACCGACGGTGTGATCGAACAGCCACTTGAGCGCGCGCCGCCGCTCGATGCGCGGGGCGGTGCCGTGGGGCGAGAGCACGTAGGGGACGCCGGCGGCGCTCAGCCGGTGGGCGGCGACCGCCGTCGGGACGTTGTGACAGGCGTGCAGGTGGGCGACGTCGAACTCGCCGGCGCGCTCGGCCAGCCAGCGGTCCATCCCGCGCGGCAGGAAGAGCTGCAGGTGGTAGGCGAGCGCGTTGGAAACGTTCGGGAACACGTGGACGTCCACGCCGTCCTCGCCGGGCAGGCCGCGCGCGCGGGCGGCCGGCTCGGCGGCGTCGGTGGTACACACGGTCACCCGGTGACCGCGCCGCGCCAGCCCCCGCGCCAGCGCCGTCGCCGCCCGCGGCACGCCGCCATACGCCCAGGCTTCCGCGTAGTACGGCACCACCTGGAGCACGCGCAGCGGCGGCATCCGTTCAATCTTAGCCGCTTCGGCCGCGCGCGTTTGTCGTAAGATTTCAGACGGATGCTGACCGCGAGGACGCGAGGCCTGATCCTCGGGGCGCTCACCGCCGACCTGGCCGTGCTGGTGTACCTTAACGCGCTGTCCAACCCCTTCGTGCACGACGACCTCGTCGGCGTCGTGGGCAATCCTGCCCTGGCCGCCGGCGCGGGGCTCCTCGCGCTCGTCCGGCAGAACGTCTTCCGGCCGATGGTGAACCTGTCGTTCGCCGTCGATCACGCGCTGTGGGGCGAGGCCTCACGCGGCTACCACCTCACCAGCGTCCTCCTGCACGCGCTGAACACCGCGCTGCTCTTCGCGCTCGGGCGGCGGGCCGCCGCCGACTGGCGCGCGCGCGCCGGCGGCTCGACACCCGACGCCGACGTCGTCGGCCTGGTGGCGGCTGGGCTCTTCGCGGTGCATCCGTTGATGAGCGAGGCGGTCGGCTACGTCAGCGCCCGGGGCGACGTGCTGGCCGCCACGTTCGTGCTCGGCGCGCTGCTGGCGCTGCGTGCCGGGGTCGCCCGCACCGCCTGGCGGCCCCTGGGCGTGGCGCTCACGCTGGCAGCGGTCGCCACCAAGGAAACCGCGCTGGTGCTGCCGATCGTCGCGCTCGCGGCCGATCGCCTGCTGCTCGATGGCGATACCGGCGCGCGGCGCCGGCGGCTCCTCGCCTGGCACGTGCCGCTCATTGCGCTGGCGGCGGCGCTGGCCCTGGCCCGGGTGGCGGGCTTCCTCTGGATCGAGCGTACGAGCGTGCCGGTGGCGGCGTGGTCGCATCTTCAGGCCCAGCCCGGCGTCGTCTGGCGCTACCTCGCGCTGCTGGCGATGCCGCTGCGGCAGTCGATCGTGCACGGCGTGTCGCCGGCGACGTCATCGCTCGATCCGCGTGCGCCGGCCGCCGCGCTGGCGCTGCTGGCCGTCGGCTGGCTCGCCTGGCGAGGCCGGCGCCGGGCGCCGCTGGTCGTGTTCGGGATCACCTGGTTCCTGCTGTTCCTGGCGCCGGCGATGGCGGTCGCCCTGTACGAGCCGATGGCCGAGCGCCGCGTGTACCTGGCCGGCGCCGGCGTGTTCCTCGCCGTGGCGGCGGCGACGGCCGGCGTCTGGGCGGGCGCCAGCCGCGCCACGCGGCAGGCCGGTGCCGTCGCCTTCGCCGTCGTCCTCGTCGCGCTCGGCGTGCTGACGGTCAGCCGCAACCTCGTCTGGCGCGACGCGGTCACGCTCTGGCGCGACGCGACCCTGAAAGCACCGGCCGAGTGGCGCGCGCACGCGGGGCTGGCCAACGCGCTGGGCGAGCAGGGCCGCTGCGACCAGGCCCTGCCGGAGTACGAGACGGCGCTGCGGCTGAGCCCGCAGCCGGAGGTCTACACCAACTACGGCGTCTGCCTGGCGGCCGAGCACCGGGTCGGCGAGGCGACGCGCGCCTTCGACCGGGCGCTGGCCCTCGATCCGCGGTACCCGCTGGCCCACCACAACCTCGGCCTGCTGGCGCTGCACGCCGGCGATTTCGAGGGCGCCCACGCCCATTTCCTGAGCGCCGTGAGCATGTATCCGCGCGACGCGTGGTGGCGGCAGACGCTGATGCGCATCTACGAGCTGGAGATTCGCGACCCGGCCAAGACGCTCGAGCTCTGCCGGGCCATCGTGCGCGTCGCCGGCCGGGAGACGCCCGGCGCCCTCGACTGCCTCGAGCGCTACGAGCGCCGGGCCACGGCCACGCCCTGACGACGATGCCCCGGGACTTCTCGGTGGTGGCCATCGTCGCCGCCTACAACGAGGCCGACGTCATCGGCCAGGTCGTCGGCGACCTCATCGAGCAGGGCGTGCAGGTCTACCTGCTGGACGACGGCTCCACCGACGGCACCCTGGCGGCGGTCGAGCCCTACCGCGGCCGTGGCCTGCTCGAGATCGAGCGCCGCGGCGGCAACGGGCCCGCCGCCGACGGCTTTCAGTGGGAGCGCATCCTGCTGCGCAAGGCCGAGCTCGCTCGCGAGCTCGACGCCGACTGGTTCATCCATCACGACGCCGACGAGTTCCGCGAGAGCCCGTGGCTCCATCTCTCGCTGCGGGACGCCGTGCGGGCGGTGGACGCGCTCGGTTACAACGCGATCGACTCGGCCCGGCTCGACTTCTGGCCCGTCCACGACGGGTTCCGCCCCGGCGACGACGTCCGCCGCGCCTTCACGCACTACGCGATGCCGGCGCCGTACGACCGCCTGCAGATCCGCTGCTGGAAGCGGACCGACGCGCTCGTGGATCTCGTCGCCAGCGGCGGCCACGAGGTGCGCTTCCCCGGCCGGCGCGTGTTCCCGATCCGCTTCCTGCTGCGCCACTATCCGATCCGCGGCCAGGCGCACGGCGAGCGCAAGGTGTTCCGCGAGCGGAAGCCCCGCTTCGTGGAGCGCGAGCGCGCCCGCGGCTGGCACGTGCAGTACGACACGCTCAGCCAAGGCGCCTCCTTCATCCACGACCCGGCCACGCTGACGCCCTACGACGCCGAGGCGGTGCGGCTGTCGCTACTGCTGCGTCACCGCGCCGTGGAGGAGGCCGAGGACGCCGCCGCCGCGCTCCGCCGCGAGGTCGAGCGCGCCGCCGAGGAGCTCGCGCGCGCGCGCGCCGAGCTGGCGGAGCGCACGGCGGACGTCGATCGGGTGCGCCGCGGCGTGGACGCGGCGACCGCCGAGATCGCGCGACTGCGCGATGTCGTCGAGGACGGGGCGCGACGCCTGGCCGACCTGCATCGCTCGCTGAGCTGGCGGATGACGGCGCCGGCGCGGGCGGTGGGCCGCCTGCTGGGGCGGGGCTGAGCGCGTGAGGGCCGCGACGCCGGCGGCCGTCTCCGGCCTGATCTGGACGCTGGTCCGCACGGACTTCAAAACCCGCTATCAGCCCACGGTCGGCGGCTTCGTCTGGGCGCTGATGAAGCCGTTCGCGATGTTCCTCGTCCTCATGGCGGTCTTCTCGTTCATCTTCGGCGGCGATCCGGCCTATCGCTTCTACCTCATCATCGGGCTCTTCCTGTGGGACTTCTTCGCCGAGGCCACCAAGCACGGTCTGGTTTCCCTGCAGGCCAAAAGCTACCTGCTCAACAAGGCCAAGTTCCCGTCATGGGTCCTCGTCGTCACCGCCGCCTCCAACGCGCTCGTCACGCTGGCGGTGTTCTGCGTCGTCATCGTGGTCTTTCTGGCCGCCGCCGGGCGCGCCCCCGGCCCTCTGGCGGTCGGGCTGTTCATGCTCTACCTCGTGCAGTACGTCCTGATCGTGACCGGCTTCTCGCTGGCGGCCAGCGTGCTGTTCCTGCGCTACCGCGATCTCAACCAGGTGTGGGACGTCGCCATCCAGGCCGGCTTCTTCGTGGCGCCGATCGTCTACCCGCTCTCGATCATCCCGGAGCGCTATCACTTCTTCCTGTACCTGTGGCCGCCGACGCCGGTCATCCAGTTCGCCCGGGCTGTCCTCGTCGACGGCGCCGTTCCCACCGCCCGCGCCCACCTGTTCCTCGCGGTGGAGACGCTGGTGATCCTGGGCATCGGCGTGCGCGTGTTCCGCTCGCTGGCCCCGCGGGCGGCGGAGTACCTCTAGCGCGATGGCCGTCCTCGACGTCCGCGGCGTGACCAAGACGTTCCGCATCCCCGAGGTTCACCGCACCACCGTGCGCGAGCACGCGCTGGCGCTGTTCCGGCCGCGGCGCTTCCGGGACCTGCGCGTGCTCGACGGCGTCACCTTCCAGCTCGGCAAGGGGGAGACGCTGGCGATCATGGGCCGCAACGGCTGCGGCAAGTCGACGCTGCTCAAGATCGTCGCCGGCATCTACCAGGCCGAGCGCGGCGAGGTCGTCCGCCACGCGGGCATCACCCCGATCCTCGAGCTGGGGCTGGGCTGGAACCCGGAGCTGGACGCCATCGACAACGTCTATCTCATGGGCGCGGTCATGGGCCTCTCGCTGGGCGAGATCCGCGCGGCCATGGACGACATCCTCGCGTTCGCCGAGCTGCAGTCGTTCGCCAGCCTCAAGCTGCAACACTACTCGAGTGGCATGGCGGCGCGCCTGGCCTACGCGGTCGCCTTCCACGCCGTGCGAGAGGTGCTGGTCCTCGACGAGATCTTCGCGGTCGGCGACGTGGGCTTCATGCGGCGCTGCCAGGAGCGGTATCGCGCGCTCAGCGCCGCCGGCCACGCGGTGCTGCTGGTGAGCCACGACCCGCGCATCGTGACGACCTTCTGCCACCGCGCGATCCTCCTCGAGGGGGGCCGGATCGTGATGGACGACTCGCCCGACCGCGTGTGCGCCGAGTACGTGCGCCTGGTCACGGCCGCGTGATGACCGGCGTGGCGGTCTCCGTCGTCATCCCCTGCTACAACCTCGGGCAATACGTTGAGGAGGCGGTGGACAGCGTCCTCGCCCAGACCTACCAGGACCTCGAGATCGTGGTCGTCAACGACGGCTCGACCGATCCCCACACGAATGCCGTCCTCGCCGGCCTGGAGCGCCCGCGCACGCGGGTGCTGACGACCGAGAACCGTGGCGTGTCGGCGGCTCGCAACCTCGGCGTCCGTCAGGCGCGCGGCCGGTACATCGTCGCCCTCGACGCCGACGACCGGCTGCACCCCCAATTCCTGGCGAAGACCATCGCCGTGCTCGACGCCGACCCGGAGGTCGGGTTCGTCTCGACCTGGGTCGAGGGCTTCGGCCTCGAGCAGTGGATCTGGCGCCAGGAGCGCTGCGACTTCCCCCGACTGCTGGCCGAGTGTGTCGTCCTCACCGCCTCGCCCGTCCGCCGCGAGGCGCTGGAGGCGGTGGGCGGATACGACGCGCGCTTCTCGGAGGGCGATGCCGACTGGGACGTGTGGATCGGCCTCGTCGAGCGGGGCTGGCGCGGCGCGATCGTGCCGGAGGTGCTCTTCTACTACCGCCAGCGCGAGGGCTCCATGCGGCGGCTCTGCACGCGCGGCGAGCCCCGGATGCGCATCTGGCGTGGCCTGCTCGACAAGCATCGGGCCAGCTACGAGCGGTTCCTTCCCGAGGTCCTGCTCCTCAAGGAGGACGATTGCGGCCGGCTCCTCCTCGACAATGCCCGCATCGAGCACGAGCTCGCCACACGCCTCGAGCCGCTCGTCGCCGAGCGGACCGCCGAGCGCGATCGGCTGCGGGTCGCGCTGGACGCCCGCGGCGGCGACGAGGGGCTCCGGCGCGAGCTCGCGGCCGCCCGCGCCGAGGTCGCCGCGCTGCGCGCCTCGCGAAGCTGGAAGAT
>JBGQFW010000110.1:0-13444 GCA_041497115.1 Methylomirabilia bacterium | reverse complement strand
CCTCGCCTATCCCTCGATGGGCGACCTCGCCTCGCTCAAGGCGTTCTCCGTCGTCATCCTGGGCGGCCTCGGCAATCTGGTGGGCGCCACGCTGGGCGGCCTGCTGCTCGGCATCGCCGAGGAGCTCGGCGCCGGCTACGTGTCCTCCGGCTACCGCGACGCGGTCGGCTTCGTCATCATCATCCTCGTCCTGCTCTTCCGCCCCTCCGGCCTCTTCGCGCGTCAGGAGCGGATCGGCTGACGCTGAGCGTGACGATCTTTTCTGCGAATGCCGGTCGTGTCAGGCACAATTAGGCTCACAGAGCGCACGAGCGGGGAGGTTTCAGTGCCCAAGACCACGTACACCGCTATTCTCGAAAAGGAGGGCGATCTCTACGTAGCCCTCTGTCCCGAGCTCGACGTGGCCAGTCAGGGCGCCACCGTCGAGGAGGCGACGATCAACCTGAAGGAGGCCGTCGAGTTGTTTCTCGAGTCCGCGGACTCCTCGGAGATCAAGCGGCGACTCCACGGTGAGGTGTTCATCACGCGGTTCGACGCCGCGCATGGGTAGGCGTCGCGCCGAGTTCGAGTCCTAGAGCGCAGCGCCTCGCCCTTGACACCCGTTTCATACGACTCGAGATGAAGGCGGTTTGCTCCACCGCCCTCGCCGTGGCACTCCTCACGCTACCCTTGTGGCTCGCCAACACGTATCACCTGCACGTCGTGATCATGGCCGGGATCTTCACGATCCTGGCGCTCAGCCTCAATCTGCTGCTGGGCTACACCGGCCAGCTCTCGCTCGGCCACACCGCGTTCTTCGGCATCGGCGCCTACACCTCCGCGCTCGTCACGCTGCGCTGGGCGTGGCCGTTCTGGCTCGGCCTGCCGGCGGCCGCGCTGGCGGCCGGCCTCGCCGGCTGGGGCATCGGCGCCCTCGCGCTGAAGCTGCGCGGCGCGTACTTCGTGCTGGTGACGATCAGCTTCGCCGGCGTGATCTCGCTGGTGAGCATCAACTGGATGGACCTGACCAACGGGCCGCTGGGTCTGCCCGGCGTGCCCCCGGCCGAGCTGGGGCCGCTGAGCCTGCGCACGAAGCCCGCCTACTACTACCTGGTCCTCGTCGCCGCCGCCGCCGCCTACCTCGTCTGCCACCGGCTGGTCCACTCGCGCCTGGGCCGCGCGTTCCTGGCCCTGCGCGAGAACGAGCCGCTGGCCGAGTCGGTCGGCATCGACCCCACGCTCACGCTGGTCCTGGCCACCGTGGTCAGCGCCGCGCTGGCCGGCGTGGCGGGCAGCCTCTACGCCCACTACACGCGCTTCGTGAGCCCCGAGGTCTTCCTCTTCAGCTACACGGTGACGATGGTCATCATGGTCGTCGCCGGCGGCAAGGGCACGCTGGCGGGGCCGGTCGTCGGCGCGCTGCTCTTCACCGTGCTGCCCGAGGCGCTGCGCGAGGCGATGGCCTGGCAGTGGCAGATGCTGGCGTACGGCGTCCTGCTGGTGGCGCTCGTGTTCTTCCTGCCGCGCGGGATCGTGCCCGCGCTGAGCCGGGCGTGGCGACGCTGAGCGTCGAGGATCTCGCGGTCGAGTTCGGCGGCGTCGCCGCGCTGGCCGGCGTGTCGTTCGCGGTGCGCCCGCACACGATCACGAGCCTCATCGGCCCCAACGGCGCGGGCAAGACCACCGCCTTCAACGCGATCACCGGCTACCTGCGCCCGCGCCGTGGCCGCGTGATCTGGGACGAGGTCCCGATGACCCGGCTGCGCCCCTGCGACATCGCGCGGCGGGGCGTGGTGCGGACGTTCCAGAAGACCAGCGTCTTCCCCGCGCTGAGCGTGCGCGACAACGTGCTGACCGGCCTGCACCTGCGCGGCCGCGCGGGCCTGCTCGACATCCTGGCCGGCCGGGCCAGCGTGCGCGCCGAGGAGGCGCGGCTGGCCGTCGAGGCCGAGGGCGTGCTGGCGTTCGCCGGCCTCGGCCATCGCCGTGACGAGGCGGCCGGCGCCCTGCCCTACGGCGAGCAGCGGCTGGTCGAGCTGGCCGTCGCGCTGGCCGCGCGCCCGCGGCTGCTGCTGCTCGACGAGCCCGGCGCCGGCATGACGGGCGGCGAGAAGGAGCGGCTCGTCGAGCTGATCCGCCGCGTGCGCGAGCAGGGCGTGACGGTGCTCCTCGTCGAGCACGACATGCGCCTGGTCATGGGCATCTCCGACACGGTGATCGTGCTGGACAACGGCCGCGTCATCGCCGAGGGGGCGCCGGCGGCGATCCAGGCGCACCCCGACGTGATCCGCGCCTACCTCGGGGCCGGCGCGCGTGCTTAGGCTCGAGGGGCTGCGGGCGGCCTACGGCCCGGTCGAGGCGTTGCGCGGCGTGGACCTCGAGGTGCGCGCCGGCGAGCTGGTCTGCCTGCTCGGCGCCAACGGCGCCGGCAAGTCGAGCACGCTGCGGGCGATCTCGGGGCTGCTGCGCCCCACCGCCGGGCGCGTCGTGTTCGAGGACCGCCCGATCGGCGGCCTCGAGCCCGCCGCGGTGCTCGCCGCCGGCATCGCGCACTGCCCCGAGGGGCGACGCGTATTCCCGTATCTCACCGTCGAGGAGAACCTGGCCATGGGCGCCTACGTGCGCCGCGACCGCGAGGCGATCGCGCGCGACCTCGAGCGCGTGTGCGCGCACTTCCCGATCCTCGGCGAGCGCCGCCGCCAGGCCGCCGGCACGCTCTCCGGCGGCGAGCAGCAGATGCTGGCGATCGGCCGAAGCCTCATGGCGCGCCCGCGGCTGATCCTCTTCGACGAGCCCTCGCTGGGGCTGGCGCCCACGGTGGTGGAGACGACCTTCGCGATCATCGCCGACATCCGGCGCCAGGGCACGACCGTACTGATGGTGGAGCAAAATGCCTATCTCGCCTTGCGAATGGCCGACCGCGGCTACGTCATGGAGACCGGGCGCATCGTCCTGGCGGGGCCGGCGCGCGACCTGCTGGCCGACGACCACGTGCGCCGGGCATACCTCGGCGGCTGAGGGAACCCGCCTCCGCCCCTCGGCGTTTCCCCCATCGGCGAATCGAACGTGGATACCATACGTCTCAAGGCTATCGGGGGGAGACGGAGCATGCTGAAGACGATCCCGCAGGCGGTTTTCCTGGCACTTCTCGCGGCCGCGATCGGTGGATGCAGCGCTGCCAGTGGCTATGCGGTGGCCGTCGGGGACAGGACGACCCTGATGTATGGCTGGGAGAACCGCTTCGCGGTCGAGTGGACCGCGGAGCCGGAGACGCCCCAGACGCGCGTGGTCCGGGGCACCGTCTTCGCCCGGTCGGGATCGGCCGCCGATCGCATGCGCGTGCTCGTGCAGGCCTCCGACGCCGCCGGCCACCCCGTCGCGCAGCGTCTGGTGTGGCTCGTGTCCGGCGTCCCGGGCGCGGGTGGCGCGTATTTCGAAGCGACGGGGATCCCGGTCGCCGACCAGTACCGCGTCACGGTCTGGGACTACACGACGCTCGAGAGCACTAGCAATCTGCGCTGAGCGCCCGGCGCCGCGCGTGGTGACGCAGCCGCAGCGCGAGCGCCAGGAGCATCATCCCGCGGAAGAACGCGTAGCCGGCGACCCACCACACCACCGCGAGCAAGCCGACGCCCGGCGCGACGAGCAGGAAGAGTCCAAAGAGCACGGAGATGGCGCCGTTCACGGCGTGCACCAGCTCACCGGCTAGATGCCGGCGGACGCGGATCGCGGACACGATCTTGAAGACGCCGGTCACGAGCGCCCACACGCCGATGACGTAGAGCAGGATGACGGCGCTGATCGCCGGCCAGCCGAGCGTGAGCCCACCGGCCAGCAGACCGGCCGCGCCCTCCAGGAGCAGCGGCATCCACCGCTCGTGCCGCTCGGCGGCCCGCACCCCCGCGACGATCGCCAGGACGCCGTCGACGAGCGCGTAGCCCCCGAAGAGCAGGACGAGCAGCGCGAGCGTGATCCCCGGCAGCATGAACGCGATCAGGCCGAAGGCCATCGCGGCGAGACCGCGCAGGGCCAGCGCCCACCAGTTACGAGCGAGGACCATGACCATGGCGTTTCCTGGCCCGCCTTAGCCGCCCACGCTCATAGGTTGCGCCAGTTGCCCTCGATGGTGGCGACCACCTCGTCAATATGGCCGCTGAGCGACATCTTCGCCATGGCCAGCGCAAAGCCCTCTGCCTGCGCGAGCGTGAAGTGCGAGGGAATCGACAGCGCATTGGGGTCAGTGACGACGTCCACCAGCGCCGGGCCGGGGTGGGCCAGCGCCTTCTGCAGCCCGCCGCGGACCTCGGCCGGGTCCTCGATGCGGACGCCGAGAACACCGATCGCCTCGGCCATCCTGGCGAAGTCGGGGTTCTTGTTGTCCGTCTGCCAGTCGGGGAGTCCCGCGGTCCGCATCTCGAGCTTGATCATCCCGAGCGCGCTGTTGTTGAAGACGACGACCTTCACGGGCAGGTCGTGCTGGACCAGCGAGAGGAAGTCGCCCATCAGCATGGTGAAGCCGCCGTCGCCGGAGACGGAGATCACCTGGCGCCGCGGGTACGCGCACTGGGCGCCGATCGCCTGGGGCAGTGCATTGGCCATCGAGCCGTGGCTGTGCGAGGCGAGGAATCGGCGGTGCCTCGTCGCGCGGATGTAGCGCGCCTCCCACACGTTGCACATGCCGGTGTCGACCGTGAAGACGGCATCGTCATCCGCGAGGTCGCTGAGGGTCGCCGCCACCAGCTCCGGGTGGATCGGACGGCGCCGGCCCACGTGGTCGACGTAGACGCGCAGCTTGCGGCGCATCTCGGCGTGCAGCGCCAGCATCGCGTCGAGGTGCGCGCGATCCGGCTTGGCGTCGAGGCGGGGGAGCAGCGCACGCAGCGTCTCGCGCACGTCGCCGCACACGCCGAGATCGAGGCGCGAGCGCCGGCCGAGATGCTCGGGGCGGATGTCGACCTGGGCGATCGTGGCGTGCGCCGGCATGAACGCTTCGTAGGGGAAGTCCGTCCCCAGCAGCAGCAGTACGTCGCACTCGTGCATCGCCCGATAGGCGGCGCCGAAGCCGATGAGCCCGCTCATCCCCACCTCGTACGGGTTGTCGTACTGGAGCCACGGCTTGCCCCGATAGGCATAGCCGACGGGCGCCTTGAGCATGTCGGCCAGGGCCAGCACCTCGTCGTGAGCGTCGGCGCATCCGCTCCCGCCGAAGAGCGTCACCGTGCGGGCAGAGTTCAGCAGCGCGGCGAGCTCGTCGAGATCCCGGTCTGCGGGTCGCACGACCGGCCGCGCGGTGACGAGGCCGTGGGAGCGGGCGGCGGACGGCATCGCGGCGGCCGCGACGTCGCCCGGCAGCACGATCACCGACACGCCGCGCCGACCGATCGCGTGCTGCAACGCGATCTGCAGCACGCGCGGCATCTGGCGCACGTTGGAGACGAGCTCGCAGTAGTGGCTGCACTCTCGAAACAGCTGATCGGGGTGCGTTTCCTGGAAATATCCCGTCCCGATCTCGCTGCTCGGGATGTGCGAGGCGATGGCCAGCACGGGCGCCATGCTCCGGTGCGCGTCGTAGAGCCCGTTGATCAGGTGCAGGTTGCCCGGGCCGCAGCTGCCCGCGCAGGCGGCCAGCCGTCCGGTGAGCTGGGCCTCGGCCCCGGCGGCGAAGGCCGCCGTCTCCTCGTGGCGCACGCGCACCCACGCGAGCTTGCCACTGCGCCGAATGGCGTCGGTGACCGGGTTCAAGCTGTCCCCGACGATCCCGTAGATCCTCTCGACTCCGGCCTGCGCGAGCGTCTCCACCAGCTGGTCCGCCACCGTCGGATGTGCCATGGTGCCCTCCTTCTCCGTTAGAGATGCCGCGCCAGGACGCCGTTGCGAGGCCGTAACGCCAGCCACGATCCCGAGCATCTCACTTGTTCCAGGGTCGGTGCAGGTGAGCTGAGCCAACGCACAGTCACCGGCACTGGACCAAGGTCTACTAGGCGACGCTCCGGCGCGATCTTTAGAGTGGAAGGAGAGACTAGACGCTCTGACTTCTCGTGGCGACAAAGGAGAAGCGCATGAAGCCAGGTACCAAGGATGAGGTGGCAGGCACGATCCACGAAGTGAAGGGTGCGGTCAAGGAGAAGGTGGGCAAGCTCACACACAATCCCGACTTGGAGGCCGAAGGTACAGTTGAAAAGGTGGTCGGCAAGGTTCAGAAGAAGATCGGCCAGGTGAAGAAGGTCCTCGGAACATAGTTACGGCTGAGGTTCGAGAACGTCACGCAGCGGCGCGGTCGCGCCGGCGCTGCGCGTCGGCCCAGCCGTGCCCACGTCTGCGATGCGGCGGTGTCCCGAGAAGCGAAGATCCCCGTGATGGTTCTCATGAGTCATCCTCGGAGGTAGGGCGTCGGGACACCATTGGATCTAGGTCCAATGGGCCGCGCGGACGACGCCGCCTACACTTGGGGTACGACCAACCCTTCGGTTGGCAATCTCGAGGAGGTCCCGACATGGCCTACAAGCTTCCGCCGTTGCGATTCGGTTACGATGCGCTCGAGCCGTACATCGATGCCGAGACGATGGAGCTCCATCACGACAAGCATCACCAGGCGTACGTCGACCACTTGAACAAGGCGCTCGAGCCGTATCCGCAGCTCGCTGATCTCACGATCGAGGACCTGCTGCGTCGCCTCGACCAGGTGCCTGAGGCGATCCGGACGGCCGTTCGGAACAACGGCGGCGGCCACGCCAACCACGAGTTCTTCTGGAGGATCCTCGCGCCGCACGCGGGTGGATCGCTAAAGGGCGCGATCGCCGGCGCCATCAAGAAGGACTTCGGCTCATTCGAGCGATTCCAGTCGCTGTTCGCCGACGCCGCCGCAAAGCACTTCGGCTCGGGATGGGCGTTCCTCGTCGTGGACCCATCGACGGCGCGGCTCGAGATCGTGTCGTTGCCCAACCAGGACAGTCTGCTGTTGCACGGCAAGCCCGGGCTCCTCTGCTGTGACGTCTGGGAGCACGCGTATTACCTGAAGTACAGAAACCGACGCCCGGACTACCTCGCGGCCTGGTGGAACGTCGTCGCCTGGGACGTAGTCGACCAGCGGCTGCGCGACGTCATGGCGGGGACGTCCTAACTCTAGTCGGGGATCAACGTCCAATAGGCAGGAAAGTGAAGGAGGATTTCAGATGGTCATGATCTTTCGCTGTTTCCGAAGGATGAACGTTTGGACAGTCGCTTTGTTGGCGGCCGGGGCTGTTGCCTCCTGTGCACCGTTTCCCTCGTCGCAACAGCCGGTGCAGTCGAGCAACCCGAGCGTTACCTACAACTACCGGACTGACCAGGAACTGCTTCAGGCCAACCAGAACGCGACGACGTATTGTAGTCAATATCAAACAGCGCCGCGAACCGCGAACATCACAAACAATCCAGACGGCAGCAAAGCCGTGGTCTTTGAATGCGTGCGGACCACGCTTCCCGCGCCGCCGCCGGCCCCTCCCAGCCTGAGCTACACCTATCGGACGGATCAGGAGTTGGTGCAAGTGTCGCAGACCGCTGGCGCCTACTGCCTGAACTACGGCTCGCAGCCGATGACGTCGAGCATAGTGACCAACCCGAACGGAACCAAGACCGTGACTTTCCAATGTGGCCTGCGTTGAGCTGGCCCTCGGGCGCGCAGACGGTGTAAGCGGGAAGTGGACTCACGCTAGGTGGCGTCCCGAGTCATGTGGAAAAAGAGGAATGGCGCATTCTTCCGGGTTGATGAAGGGCATAGCCAGCCGGCCGTCTGGCAGGGCGGCCACCGGAGGAACGCGCCATGGGCAAGGGTATCAGGAAGCCAGGAGCTTCGCATGAGTCCGAGCGGATCACGCTGGGCGAGCTGATCCACCAGCACGTTCGGCTCGCCATCGAGACGGCCGTCTACGAGGAGCTGCGCGCCGCGCTGGGGGCGCGATCGTATGAGCGCAGCGAGGTACGGCGCGGGTACCGCAACGGCACCAAGACGCGCACGCTGACCGGTCCCAGCGGGCCGGTGGCCCTGACCGTACCTCGCGCCACGCTGTTCGGTGCGACGGAATGGACCTCGACGATCCTGCCGCGCTATCAGCCGCGGCTCCGCGCGGTGAATGAAGCGATCGTCGCAACGTACTTGGCCGGGGGCAACACGCGCCGGATTCGCGGCGCGCTCCAACCCCTGCTCAAGGACGCGCCGCTCTCGAAGAGCGCGGTCTCGCGCGTCGTCGCCACACTGAAGACTGAGTTGGCGGCCTGGCAGACGCGCTCGCTGGCCGACGTGGACGCCGTCTACCTCTACCTCGACGCCTTCGCGCTGCGCGTCCGCAGCGGCGGGAAGGTGGTGAGCGTACCGGTCCTCGGCGTGGTCGGAGTGCGGTCCGACGGGAGCAAACACCTGCTGGCCTTGGAGCTGTGCGGCGGCGAGTCAGCGGCAGCCTGGAAAGGGTGCCTCGACGACCTGGTGACGCGGGGTCTGCGCGCTCCGATGCTTTGCATCATCGACGGCAATCCCGGGCTGCGTCGCGCCGTCGGGGAGATCTGGCCGCGGGCGGCGGTGCAACGCTGCTGTGTGCACAAGCTCCGCAACCTGGAGCGGAAAGCGCCGAAGCATGCGGTGGCCGAGATCCGCGACAACTTCCATCGCATCGTCTACGCGACGAGCGCCGACACCGCGCGCAGCGCGTATGCGGCCTTCGAGCGGACGTGGGCCAAGCGCTGCCCGGGCGTGGTGACGAGCCTGCGCGAGGGCGGCGACGAACTGCTCACCTTCTTCCGGTTCCCGAAAGGGCAGTGGAAGACGCTGCGCACCACGAACGTCATCGAGCGGCTCCACGAAGAATTCCGCCGCCGGGTAAAGACGCAGGGCTCGCTCCCGAGTGAGGACGCCGCCGTCGTCCTGCTCTTCAGCCTCGTCGCGAGCGGACAGATCAAGTTGCGCAAGATCGACGGCTGGCGGAAGATCGCCGCTGTGCTCAGTCAGCACACGGCGGTGGCGGCATGACGATCATCCGCGCTGCGCGCGCAGCGGCGCTCGTGCTCGGCTTCATTGCTGCGCCGCTCGCCGCCGAGGCGCAGCAGGCGGGGAAGGTCCCGAGGATTGGCTTCCTGTCTGGATTCTCGGCCCCTGCGACGGCGCCCTGGTACCAGGCCCTCGACCAGGGTCTGCGCGATCTTGGGTGGATCGAGGGACAGACGATTCGCATCGAACCTCGCTATGCCGATGGCCGAACCGAGAGGCTGCCCGAGCTTGCCGCGGAACTCGTCCGCCTTCGGGTCGATCTCATCGTGACCACCGAGACTGTGACCTCCGTTGCCGCCCGACAAGCCTCCGACACGATTCCGATCGTCATGGCGTCGGGCGACCCCGTGTCGGCCGGGTTGGCGAAAAGCCTCGCCCGTCCGGGTGGCAACGTCACCGGCGTCTCGCAATTGAACCTCACCGAACTTGCGGGAAAGCGACTGCAGCTGCTCAAGGAGTTCGTGCCCGGGCTCGCACGGCTGGCTGTGCTCTCGGACGCGGACATTCGCCTCGTGACGTGGAACGACATCGAGGGCCCCGCGCATAAACTGGGTCTTCAGATTCAACGCATCGAAGCCCGCACGGCCGGGGATCTCGACACGGCCTTCGCCGCCGCGACCCGGGCACGCGCGGGAGCGCTCTTTGTCATGCCCGCCCCCTTGTTCGTCACCCATCTCAAGCGGATTGCCGAGCTCGCAACGACGCATCGCCTGCCGGCGATGTTTCACTTGCGGGAATTCGCCGAGGCTGGAGGTCTTATGGCGTATGGCCCCGACCGCACCGATCTCTTCCGACGGGCCGCCGTCTACGTCGACAAGATTCTCAAGGGCACCAAGCCGGCGGACCTGCCGATCGAGCAAGCCACAAAGCTTGTGCTCGTCATCAACCTCAAGACTGCGAAAGCGCTCGGCCTCACGATCCCGCCGTCGCTGCTGCTGCGGGCGGATCAGGTCATAGAGTGACCTCGACTACCGGAAGCTGCGCCATGAATTTCCACATCAAAAGGGACACCACCTCACGCTACCCGCCCACTGGGAAGATCTTACTGACTGGCGAGAGGCTCCAAGCGCTTCGCGCGAATCCCCGCGGCGCCCGCCGGCCCTGAAAGGAACTGGATCACTGCGTTCGCCGGCGCCGAGTCCTTGGCGGCCGTGCCGAGGGCAGCGGAGAAGACGAACACCCGTTGATACTCCGCCGGGAGCGGAAGGAACGCGATGCCGGGCACGGCGCGGATCTCGTTGGCAAGCTGGAACGCTATGTCCGCCTCACCCTTGGCAACGAACTCCGCGTTATACCCGCCTGTGTTCAGCTTCAGCTTCGGTTTGATCTGCGCGGCGATGCCGAGACGCTGGAACACGTCCGCCATGTGCACACCACTGACGCCGCCCGAGGCGGGATCGGTAATCACGATCGCCGTGGCGGCGAGCAGGGCGCGCTTGAAGCCATCCGCTGAGGTCATGTCCGACTTCGCCGCGGCCGCCAGCACCCCGGCACCGATTTCAGTGCGTGCCAGATCGACCGTCGTCCCGGGCGCGATCTTCCCGTCCGCAAGCGCCTGGTCCATCACGGTCCTCGGCAAGATGATCACGTCGCCGACATCACCGCCCTGGAGACCCCGCCGGAGGTTGCCGGCTTCGCCAAAGGTCATCGTCACCTTATGGCCCGTGGTGCTTTCAAGCTGGTCGTGGAGACCCCGCACGGTGTCTCTCATGCCGTTGGCACAGATGATCTTGACCTCGGCTGCATCGGCGACGGCTCCGCCTCCTGAGATCATCAGAGCCAGGAAAGCCATGATCACACGTCTATTCATCACCGATCCTCCTGAGTCCCGGGTACCAGATTTATTCGCGCCCTGACCAATGCGGTCAGACAATCCCCCCGCCGTTGACATCTTCGGGCCGTTCGGAACAAGCTCACACGGGGGACGAAATCCTGTGGAGAACGCGACCAGCGCGTGAGCCCGTTCGGACAGGTGCTCCGTACCATCATCGGGCAGCGGCTGACCTACAAGGGGCTGACCGGTGAGGCTCTGGCTACGACGCCGGCGCAGGGGGAAACGCCATGGCCAACGATGAGCCGAAGCGCAAATCGTGACGGACCCTGACGAGGGGAGGCGGGCATCCGAGGAAGTCGCCGAGCGGCGCAGGCCAGCACGCCGCGTCGCGTTCGCGGGCGTAGAGCTCAGTTTGGCTATGGTTGTAACGCTGCTTATCGTCGGAGTCATTTTAGGATTTGGGATGGCAGCCGGGTGGCGTCTTGCCATCCGGCTCATGCGCTGACTGAATTCATGGTGCGCCTGGCAGGAGTCGAACCTGCGCCCCTCGGATTAGAAGTTCTCGGGCTGAATCACGCGATCGCTCCATGTTCTCACGGCGTTACCGCCTACCGGCATCCCCAGCCCTGAAGCACGCAGGGGTCGCAACATACGCAAATGAGCGCATCGGCCGAGCGCGGCCTGCGCGGGATGGCGCCTTTGCGCTTACGCACGCGAAGATCCGGTCAGTGTTACCGCGTAGTCACGATAGCCACCGCTCTCCGGACGTCGTCCGCGGAGAACGGCTTGTTGATCACCGGCCGTCCTGCCTCGGCGAGGAACGCCGACGTGGCCGAGCTGAAGGTATCTCCCGTCAGAAAGACGACGCGTGACGCCAGGTCCGGCCGTTCGCGGATGAGCGCCGCGTAGAACTCTGGCCCGTCCATGACGGGCATCTTGTGGTCGCAGAAGATGACGTCATAGGCCCGGGCCCGCACCAACGCCAGCGCGGCCGCGCCGTTGACGGCGGTGTCCACATGGTGCCCCTGGATTGCCACCATCTCACCGAGCACCTCGGCCACCTCCCGCTCGTCGTCGATCACGAGCACGCTGAGGTCGAGCCCCTCCGCGGTCCGGTCGGCGGGTTCTGGCTCCGCGGCGGGTACCGGCCGGATGGGCAGCTCGATCCTGAAGGTCGTGCCCTGCCCCTCGACGCTCTCCGCGGAGATCGTCCCGCCGTGGCTCGCCACGATGCCCTTGCAGATCGCCAGGCCGAGCCCCGTGCCCTCGCCGACCGGCTTCGTCGTCACGAACGGCTCGAACAGATGCGCCCGAACGCTCGCGGCGATGCCCGGCCCCGTATCGCGCACCTCGAGGATGACGCGCCCGCGCGGTGCGTCGTGGTGCGTGGCGAGGGTGAGCCGCCGGAGGGTGGGCGTAGTCTGGAGCGCGTGGGAGGCGTTGGTCACGAGGTTCATCAGCACCTGCTGGAGCTGGTGGGGATCGCCCGCGAGATCGGGGAGGTCGTCGGCGAGGTCGAGCACGACGGCAATGTTGTCGACCCGTAACGCATAGCCCAGCAGCTCGACCGTGTCGCGGACGAGCGTGTTGAGCGCGACGCCCCGCGTCTCGGGCGGGTACTCGCGAGCGAGCGCGAGGAAGTTCTTCACGATCCGCGCGCAGCGCTGGGCGGCATCGGTGATCTTTGCAGCGCGCCGGGTGGCGGCGTCGTTCGACGCCGTCTGCTGGAGCAGGATCGCGTGTCCCAGGACGACGGACAGCGGATTGTTCAGCTCGTGCGCCACACCCGCGAGGAGCCGACCCATCTCGGCCAGCCGCTCTTGCTGGCGCGCCAGCGTCTGGGCACGGGCCACCTCCGCCTCGGCCTGCAGGCGCGCCGTGATGTCTTGCTTGATCGCGATGAAGTGGCTGATCGCGCCGTGCTCGTCGCGCACCGGCGTGATCGTCTGTTCCTCGGCGTAGATGGTCCCGTCCTTCCGTCGATTGGGAAGCACCCCGTGCCAGGCGCGGCCCGCGGTGATCGTGTGCCAGAGATCCTCGTAGAGCGCCGGTGGATTCTGGCCAGATTTCAGCACCCGTGGGTTCCGGCCCCACAGCTCGGCCACCGGATAGCCGGTGAGGACCGTGGCCGCGGGGTTACTCCAGACGATCGTGCCCTCGCGGTCGGTGATCAGGATCGCATTCGCCGCGGCCTCGAGCGCGGCGGCCTGAAGGTGCACCTGCGCCTCGAGTCGCCGGCGCTCGCTGACGTCGCGGATGATCGCCACCGTTCTCCGCGCACCGTGGCTGTCCTGGAAGCCGTTCATCGTGAGGTCCGCCGGAAACACCGTTCCGTCGGCTCGCCGCAGGTCCAACTCACCATGGAAGCGTCCCGTCCGCTCGTGCTCTTCGAGCGCGGCCGCCACGCGGGGATCGCCGGAAGCGACGCGCCACTCCCGTTCCGAGGTGCGGAGCTGGGCCGCCGTCAGCCCGAACAGCCGCTCGGCAGCGGCGTTGGCGTCGAGGATGTGGCCGTCAGGCGTGGCCAGGAACACGGCATCCGGACTGTGCGCGAAGAGGGAGCGAAAGCGATCCTCACTCTCGCTCAGTCTCCGGACCTGTCGGGTGAGCACGGTGGTGAACCCCGCCATCATGCCGATGAAGACCAGCGCGGCGCTCGTCTCGATGATCAT
>JBGQFW010000109.1:0-13501 GCA_041497115.1 Methylomirabilia bacterium | reverse complement strand
CTCCGTCGCCTGTCCAACTGGCTCGTGCAGACGGACAAGGACCGCTCGCTGACGCCTCGATGACCGAGCCCGTCCGCGTCCCCGTGCAGCGCATGGACGCGGCGCTTCCCCTGCCCGCCTACGCCCGCGCCGACGACGCCGGGCTGGACCTCTACGCCGTCGAGGCCGTCACGCTGGCCCCCGGCGCGCGGGCGCTGGTGGGGACCGGCATCGCCGTGGCGATCCCGCCCGGCTACGCCGGCCTCGTGCTGCCGCGCTCGGGTCTCGCCCTCCGCCACGGCGTGACGATCCTCAACGCGCCCGGCCTGATCGACGCGGGCTACCGTGGCGAGGTGAAGGCGCTGCTGGTGAACCACGGCGACGCGCCCGTCACGCTCGCGCGCGGCGACCGGATCGCGCAGCTCGTCGTGCAGCGCGTCGAGCGGGCGGTGCTGGCGCCGAGCGACACGCTGGCGCCGAGCGCGCGGGGCGCCGGCGGCTTCGGCAGTAGTGGCGCTTGACTCACGTGGGGGGCCCCGAAATGGCCCCCCACACCCCCCAACGCTCGGCGCGCCCCGGCGGAGCCGTGGCGCGCCTCGATCACGCGTGAGTGGTCAACCCCAGGAGTCGAGGGGCGAGGCGAACGTGCCCGCGGACAGGAGGCGGATGCGGGCGGCGGCGCCGACGCGCGCGCGCTCCTCCAGCGTGTTGTAGCCCCAGTCCACCAGGAACAGGCGGGCGCCCGCCAGCTCGGACCGCTCCGCGGTGGCCTCGAGCGTCTCCAGCATGTCCTCCACGAACCAGAGGCCGGCGGCGTCGGCGCCGAGCCCGGCGCGGTCGGCGAGCCGCCGCAGGATGTCGGGCTTGGGCACCGGCTTGCCGGGCTCGCGACCGATGACGGTCACCTCGGCCAGTCGCGGATCGGCGGCGACGAGCAGCGCGCGCACGAAGCGCTCGGCCTTCGTCGTCACGATCACGACCTGGGTGGCGCCGCCGAGCAGCGCGACCATCTGGCCGGTCACCCCGGGATAGAACCGGTGGTACGCCACCCACCCGCCGGCATCGCGCGCGAACCAGTCGTCGCGGATCTGGTTCAGCGCGCGCCCGAGCGCCTCCGCCGTCACGCCGGCCCCCTTCATCAGCCCCGGCGCCGCCTGCAGCCACGCGGGCCGATCCTTGAGCGCGTCGTCGCCGACCCCGGCCAGGAGCGCGTGCACCATCAGCGGCATCTCCCAGCCGCTCTCGATCAGCGGGCGCAGCGCGGAGAAGCGGGCGGCGATCGCCTCCGGGCGCCCGGCGGTGAGCGCGGGCGCCGGCCACGCCGCCACGTAGGCCTGCCAGGCGCTCTCGAAGTATTCCGGGCGGCCGTCGCAGACGACACCGTCGAAGTCGAGGGCGAGGATTCGGGGTCGCGTCATGGCGCGCGATTATACGCCCCGCGGCAGGATCGCCTGGTACGCCGTGTGGACCTCGCCGTCGAAGCAGACCAGGTCCACGCGCTCGGGATGCGCGCCCGCGTCGAGGAACGCCGCGATCTCGCGGACGGCGATGGCGCAGGCGCGCGGGATCGGAAAGCCGTAGACGCCGCAGCTGATCGCCGGGAACGCCACCGTGACCAGCCCGCGCTCCGCCACCAGCGCCAGCGCCGTCCGGTAGCACGAGGCCAGCGTGTCGTCCTCGCCGTGACTCCCGCCCCGCCAGATCGGACCGACGGTGTGGATCACCCACGCCGCCGGCAGCGCGTAGCCCGCCGTAATCCTCGACTGGCCGGGCGGGCAGCCGCCGAGCGTGCGGCACTCCGCGATCAGGTCGGGACCGGCCGCCCGGTGGATGGCGCCGTCCACGCCGCCGCCGCCGAGCAGCGTCGGGTTGGCGGCGTTGACGATGGCGTCCACCGCCAGCCGCGTGATGTCGCCGCGCAGGAGCCGGATGCGCGCTCCGCTCATCGCGGCCGGCGCCAGCCGACGAGCCCGGCGGCGAGCGAGCGCCGGTCGGTCCGGTGCAGCGCGCGGACCATCGCCGGCGTGAGCAGCGGCGTGTGCCGCACCCCGACCAGGTGCTCGGCGATCCACCAGAGGTTGCCGCCGGTGGTCATCCACGCGCGCCGGTCGAAGCGCGCCAGGCTCACCGGGCGCGAGCACGCGCGCAGCGTGCGGTCGCCGCGCAGGTTGATGTAGTCATCGAAGTAGCTCATCGCCAGCTCGCGCACGGTGCGGTACACCGGCTCGCGGTAGCGGAGGCCGGTGAAGTTGGACTTGGCGAGCGCGCCCCAGCGGCCGCGCACGCGATAGACGGCCAGCACGTGATCGGTGTCCTGCACGGCCACCAGGTCGAGCAGCAGCGGCGGGAAGCCGAGCATCCGCAGCGCGGCGGCGGCGAAGACCGCGCCCTCCAGGCAGTGCGCCGTCCCCTCGCGCAGCACGCGCCGCGGCGACCACGCGGTGGAGGCGTGGTGGTAGGGCATGGCGTCGAGCGCGCGCTGCACGCCGTGCGGCGTGCGCAGCGCCCGCAGCGCGCGCGCCTCGCGCGGGGCCAGCCCGAAGTCGCTCATGTCCGCCCGAGTCTACCCGAGCCCGCCGCGCGCCGGACCAACGCGAGCGAGCCGGCCTGGATCGTCAGCGCGGCCAGCGTGGCCAGCAGGAAGCCGGCCGCCACGCCGGCGCGCTCGATGAGCCCACCCAGCACGACGAAGAAGGCGACGAACGCGAACAGCCCCGCCACCAGCCCGCGCAGGACCTCGCGCGCGGGGGCGGCGCCCGAGCGATGAGCGAAGATCGTCAGGATCGCGGCGTAGACGGGAAACGTCGCCAGCGCCCCGCTCAGCCGCGGCCCCAGCGTCGCGGCGGCGCCGGTGATGGCGAGCACGAGCGCGGTGGTGATCACCATGCGGGCGGGCAGGTCCCAGGCGGGCGGCGCGGCGACCGCCGCCGGCGCCGTCCCGCGCGGCATCACCGCCAGCGTCAGGCCGAGCACGGCGGCGGCGGCGGCGCCGATCGCCGGCAGCGGCGCGGCGACGGGCTGCAGCGCCGCGGCGACGAGCGCGAAGGCGCCCGACGCCGCGGCGAGCGCGACGATCCACCCCCGGCGGGGGGCGGCGGCCGCGTAGGCCAGGCAGAAGGCGGCCTCGGCGATCGCGCCGGCCAGCGAGCCGACCGCCGCCGCCGCCGCGAAGCCGGCGCCGTGATCGAGGGCCAGGAAGAACGCGATGGGGCCCGACGTGAGCGGCAGCCCCACGAACCAGCCGCCGACCGCCGGCCCCCACCGGCGCCCGGCGAGGCTGGCCGCCCCGATCAGGAGCGGCGTGAGGACGAGCTTGAGGACGAGCGTCTCCACGGGCGGCAAGCGTACCAGCGTCCTGCTACAATCCGGCGCCGATGGCAGCCGCGCGCGCACCGCGTCCCCTCGTGCTGGCCGTGGACGACGACCCGAGCATCCTCGACGTCCTCCACCTGGTGCTCGACGACCGCTACGACGTCCTCGACGCGTCCGACGGCGAGCGGGCCCTCGCGCTGGTCGGCGCGCGCAGCCCGGACCTGATCCTGCTCGACCTGGTCATGCAGCGCATGGACGGCATCACCCTGCTCGAGCGGCTGCGCGCCGACGGGGTGGACGTGCCGGTGGTGATCCTGTCGGCGATCAACACCGCGTGGACGGCGGCGGCGGCGATGCGGCTGGGCGCGGTGGACTACGTGACGAAGCCGTTCGACGATCGATTCCGGCTGTCGGTGATCGACGGCGCGCTGTACCGCGCCGCCGAGGCCGCCGAGCTGCGGCCCGTGAGCGAGACCCCGCGCATCGTCCTGATGGGCTGCCCGGTCGGGCTGGCCGCCGCGGTGACCGGCGCGCTGGCGCCGCACGCGTGGATCGAGAGCGTGGCCCTCGACGACGAGGCGCTGGCGCCGCTGCCGCCGCGCAGTCCGGACGCCGTCGTCGTGGATCCGGGCACGGGGGCGAGTCCGCGCGCGATCCTGTCAAAGATCCGGGCCCGCTTCCCGCTGGCGCCCGTCCTCGTCCTCACGACGGCGGCGGGTGGCCGCGGCGCGGCGTTCGACGCGGAGGCCGAGGGGTGCACGGCGCTGCCCAGGCCGGTCTCGCTGCGCGATCTCCTCGAGGCCATCCGCGCGGAGCTGCGGCCGTCGGCGCGTGCCCTGCCCCACTTCAGCGCGCGGGTGGTCGGCGTCATGGAGTACGTCAGCACCCATCTCGCGGAGGTCAGCATGCGGGAGCTCGGCCGCACGCTCGAGACGTCGCCGTACTACCTGTCGCGCCTCTTCCACGCGGAGACGGGCGTGACGCTCAAGACGTACGTCAGCCGCGTGCGGGTGGAGGCGGCGCGGCGCCTGCTGGTGGAGACCTCCGAGAAGATCGACGCGGTGGCGGCCTCCGTCGGCTTCCACGACGGCTCGCACCTCTCCCGGCAGTTCCTGCGCTACTCGGGGCGGCGCCCCGGCGACGTCCGGCGCGCGCGGACCTCGTGACGGCGCGCCGGTCGCCGCCCGGGCACTCGCCTAGCCGGCGAGCTCGGCGACCAGGCGCTCGACCCGGGCCACGATCCGGTCACGCGCGACCCCGTAGCCCTCGCCGATCGCGGGCACGTCGTCCCACCGCTCCACCGGCTGCCCGGCGCCGGGCTTCACGTCGCAGCCGAAGCTCACCACGCGCGTCGCGGCGCCGAGATCGTAGAGCGTCACCGGGCGCGGGCGCCCCGGGCGGGGGGTGAGCCCGTCGCCGGCGAGCCCCCGGGCGGCCGCCGGCGTGAGCTCGGCGTCCGGCTCGGTCCCCGCCGCCACCGCCTCGGCGTCGAGGCCGCGGGCGGCGGCGAGCCGCCGGAAGTGCGCCGCGCCGACCACGCTCTTGGCGGCACCGTGCAGGCACACGAAGAGCACGCGCGGCCGGGGCGGCGCGGCCCCCACGCGCGAGCGGCAGAAGGTGTAGAGCGCGTCGTAGAGCGGAAACTGGCGCGCCATGTTCTCGGCGTCGTCCCGGCTGTCGGCCTGGAATCCGGTGGCGGCGGCATACAGTCCCGCCGACTCGGGCGTGAGGCCCCGGTCGTCGGTGTCGGCCCCGCGCACGATGAGCGCGAGGGCGGCCAGCGCCGGGTCGTCGAGCTCGTACCGCTCGACGAAGGCGTCGAACGAGCAGCGGGGGCCGCGATGGCCCAGCTCGACGTCGGGGACGTCGTAGGGGATCGCGCCCTCGCGCGCCGCCGCCGCGGCGACCTCGCCGGCGGGCACGAACAGGAATCGGGGCGCGGGATCGATGAAGCGCGTGATCAGCCAGGGACACGCGATGCGGTCGACGCGGGCACGCTCACTGGTGATCCATTTCATGATGAGTCCTCCTATCGCAACGACACGATGATGAGGCCCGTCGCGGCACCGGCCGCGATGAGGACGGGCTCGGGGATCTTGAACCGCCAGGTGAGGCCGAGGGCGACGAGCGCGATGAGCAGCGTCGGCACGTCCACGATGGCGCGCCGGGCGAGGACGACACACGCGCCGGCGATCGCCCCCGAGGCGGCGGCGGTGACGCCGTTCACGAAGGCCCGCACCGCCGGGTTGCCGCTGATGCGGTCGAACCACGGGAACGGGATCACGACGAAGAGGTAGACGGGCAGGAACACGCCGACCGCCGCCGCCACCGCCCCTGGGAAGCTCGCCACGAGGTAGCCGATGAACGCCACCGTGATGACGATCGGCCCGGGGGTGAGCATGGCGACCGCGACGGCGTCGAGGAACTGCTGGTCGGTCAGCCAGCGGTGGTCCTGGACGACGCCGCCGTAGAGGAACGGCACGATCGCCAGCCCGCTGCCGAAGACGAAGGCCCCGGCCTTGGCGAAGAACCAGAGGATCTGCGCGAGGACGGCGGGCGTCGCCGCCACCATCAGGCAGACGGGCGCCGACCGCCGCAGCCAGGCGGGCGGCGCCTGCACGACGACGGCGATCACGCCCGAGAGCAGGAAGAGCCAGAGGATCTCCGACTCCGCCCACGCGGTGACGACCGCCATGATCGCGAAGATCGCCCACTGCAGCCGGTCCCTGGCCATCGTCAGCCGCGCGAGCTTGTAGGCGGCGATCACGATGATGCCGATGACGGCAGCGCCGACCCCGTAGAACGCCGCCTGCATCCCGCTGAGCCCGCCGAAGCGCACGTACGCCCAGCTGATCGCCACCGTCATGGCGAACGAGGGCAGCACGAACGCCAGCGACACCAGCGTCGCCCCGAGGACGCGCGAGTGGACGTAGCCCAGGCAGATCGCGAGCTGCGCGGCGAGCGGGCCGGGGGCCAGCTGCGACAGCGCCAGCGACTTCATGTACTCGTCCCGGGTGAACCAGGGCCGGCGCTCGACCAGGTCCCGCTGCATGTAGCCGACCAGGGCCACCGGCCCCCCGAAGCCGAGGCTGCCGAGGTAGAGGAAGTAGCGGAGCAGCTCCGCCAGCGTCGGCCGGCGCACGTCCCCGACCGGATCAGCCATCGAGGCGCACCTCCAGCCCCCGCCCGGCGGCGCGCGCCTTCTCGTACACGGCGACAGCGGCCGCGACGTCCTCGAGCGCGGTGCCGCTGCTGTCGAAGACGGTGATCTCCTCGGCGCGCGTGCGCCCGGGGCGGCGGCCGGCCACCACGTCGGCCAGCTCAGCGTGCACCCGCTCGCGCGTGAGCAGGCCGGCGGCGAGCGCGTGCTGCAGCTCGCCGATCTCCGCGCACTGCTCGAGCACGTCGACGACGAGCGTCGCCGACGCGACCAGCGCGGGCTCCAGCTCCTGCTTGCCCTCGCTGTCGGCACCGACCGCCGCGACGAACGCGCCGGCGGGGACGTCGGCGCGCGCGAGGACCGGCCGGCGCGCCGGCGTGCAGGTCACGCACACGTCGCTGCCACGCACCGCCGCGCGCAGGTCGGTCGCCCGCTCGACCCGTATCCCCAGCGTCCGGCTCGCCCGCTGCGCGAGGGCGTCGGCGCGCGCGGCGTCGAGGTCGACGACCCACGCCCGCTCCAGCGGCAGCACGGCCGCCAGCGCGGCGAGCTGGATCTCGCCCTGCACGCCGCAGCCGACGACGGTCGCGACCCGGGCGTCCGGACGGGCCAGGTGCCGGGCCGCCACCGCGGTGGCGGCCCCGGTGCGCAACGCCGTCACGCTGCCGGAGTCCATCACCGCCAGCGGCGCCCCGTTGCCGGCGTCGGCGAGGACCACCGTCCCCTGGATCGTGGGCAGGCCGGCCCGGCGCGGATTGTCGGGAAAGTTCGCGTTCGTCTTGGCCGCGAAGTAGCGGCGCTCGCCCACGAGCCCGGCCGCCTTGATGTGGAAGCCGCCGCCCTCGGCGCGCACGCTGAGCACGCCCGGCCGCAGCGTCCGCCCGGCGGCGTGCAGGCGGAATGCGTCCTCGACGGCCTCGATACAGTCGGGCAGCGTGAGCAGCGCGAGCACGTCGCTCCGGGAGAGCACGAGGGTGGTCATCGCGGCGCCTCAGCGGCTCGCCGGGGTCGTGGCGTACAGCCCCTCGAACAGGACGAGGCCGTGCTCCAGCACGCGCTGATCGTCCGGCGACGCCGCCAGCAGCGCCCGGATGGCCGCGTCGATCCCGCGCGCCTCCTCGTGCGGAAACTTCCCGTCGCGCAGATCCGCCTCGTGGACGATCTCGGCGAGCCGCGCGAGCCGCCGATCGCGCAGCCGCCCGCGCTTGACCAGGGTCTCGAACGTGCAGTCCTCCCCGTGGTGGCTCAGCTCCACGCCGGGGGCGTCGAACGGGATCGCCTCGGCCGGGAACCGGGCGGGCTCGGCGAACACGAACGTGGCCTCGCGGTCGATGAACCGCTTGATGAGCCAGGCCGACGCGATCCGGTCCACGTGCGGCCGCGGCCGCGTCACCCACCGGCGGCCGCGCAGCTGGCTCAGGTCGAGGGTCGGGCGCTCCTCGCGGGGCGTCTCCGGGCGTCGCACGCGCATGGCGATGGCCTCCTGCAGTCGGTCGATCTCGGCGCCGCCGGGCGCGCCGAAGAAATCGATGGCCTGGATGCGTTGATGGTCCCTGGACAGTCGCGCCACCTCCTCGGCCACGCGCGGGCGGGCCGCCGCCGACTTGCGGTCGAGGGTGTGGAGCAGCTTGCGGTAGCGGACGGCGAGCTGCCGGTAGTCACGGTTGCGCGGCTCGTGGAACAGGCGCGCGACGGCGTCGGGCGCCACGTTCTCGATCTGCTGGACGCGCATGAGCGTCGCGTCGCCGCCCTCCCGCTGGATCTCCTGGGCGAGCCACTGGAAGTCCTCGTACCGGTCGGGCGTGTCCGGCAGCAGGTAGGCGGAGCGCTTGAGCGCAACCGCCCCCAGCGCGCGCAGCCGCCGCCACACGCGCACGCGCAGGCTCGACGGCACCGGGGGCACGCCGACGAGCAGGAGGAGCAGGCCAGCGTTCATGTTTCGACATGAAACAGTAGTTTCATCGGGCTGTCAAGCCAGATTTCGCGCCGGTGGCACACGCTGCGCGCCCACACGGGGTATCCTGGAAGCGCGACAGGAGGCGTCGGGCGATGCGACGTTCACTCCGCTTCCTCGTCCCTTTGGCGCTGGTCCTGGCGGGCATCGCCTACGGGGTCGTGCCCCTGGTGGACGAGCTGACCCTGCGCTGGTTCGTTCGGGACCTCGACATCCGGGCCCGGCTCGTCGCCAGCGCCGCCGAGGAGCCGCTCGTCGAGTTGCTCACCGACGAGCCGCGGGCGCGCGTGCGCGCGCAGCGCATCCGTGCGCTCTTCAGCCGGGTCATCCAGGACGAGCGCCTGTTCGCCCTCGGCTACTGCGCCGCCGACGGCGCGCTGCTCTACCGGACCGAGACCCTGCCCGCCGACATTCGCTGCCCGGACGCCCCGGCCGCCGCGAGCGCGCCGGGCCACCTGGTCACCGAGGCGCGGGGACCGGTGCACGTGACCACGACGCCGGTCAGCGTCGAGGGGCGCTATCTCGGCTCCCTGCTGATCGTCCACGACATGAGCTTCATCGAGCGGCGCAGCGCGGACACCAAGCGCTACGTCGTCTACCTCTTCGCGGCGATCGGCGCCGTCGTCGCGCTGGTCACGGTGGTGATCGCGGAGCTCTCCTGGCGGGGCTGGATGGCGGGGACCACGGCGCTGATCCGGGGACAGATCCTCACCGGCACCCCCCAGCCCCACGCGCGCGAGCTACGGCCCATCGCCCGCGACCTCGCCGCGCTGGTCCAGGACCTCGCGGCGGACCGCCGGGCGCGCGACGAGAGCCAGGTGCGCTGGGAGCCTGAGACGCTGCGCCGGATCCTGCTCGAGGACCTGAAGGGCGACGAGGTCCTGAGCGTCTCGAACCGCGAGCCCTACATCCACGTGAGGCGCGGCGACCGCATCGAGGTCCAGCGCCCGGCCAGCGGCGTCGTCACCGCGCTCGAGCCGATCATGCGCGCCTGCTCCGGCACCTGGATCGCGCACGGCTCGGGCAGTGCGGACCGCGAGACGGTCGACCGCGACGGCTCGGTGTGGGTCCCGCCGTCGAAGCCGAGCTACCGGCTTCGTCGCGTCTGGCTCTCCGAGGAAGAGGAGGCCGGGTACTACTACGGGTTCGCCAACGAGGGGCTGTGGCCCCTCTGCCACATCGCGCACACTCGCCCGACCTTCCGGACGGCGGACTGGCGCCACTACGAGACGGTCAACCGGCGGTTTGCCGACACCGTGGTCGAGGAGGCGCGCAGCGCGAACCCCCTCGTGCTGGTCCAGGACTACCACTTCGCGCTGCTCCCTCGCCTCATCCACGACCGGCTGCCCGAGGCCACCATCGTCACCTTCTGGCACATCCCCTGGCCCAACCCCGAGGCGTTCGGCATCTGCCCGTGGCGCGAGCTGATCCTGGAAGGGCTGCTCGGCTCCTCGATCCTCGGCTTCCACACCCAGTTCCACTGCAACAACTTCTTCGACAGCGTGGATCGCTACCTGGAGGCGCGCGTCGATCGCGAGACGTTCACGGTCTCCTACGGCGGCGAGATGACCGAGGTCCACCGCTATCCGATCTCGATCGAGTGGCCGCCGGCGCCGCTGGCCGACCTGCCTCCGGTGGCCACCTGCCGGGCGGACATTCGGGGCGCGCTCGGCCTGGCCCCCGACGTGGTCGTCGGTGTCGGCGTGGACCGCCTCGATTACACGAAGGGCATCCTCGAGCGCTTCGCCGCCGTCGAGCGGCTGCTCGAGATCGAACCGGGCTGGCGCGGCCGCTTCGTCTTCGTGCAGATCGCCGCCCCCTCGCGCACGAGCATCGACGAGTACCAGAGCTTCGAGGCCAGGGTGCGCGCGGCGGCCCAGCGCGTGAACGGGCGCTTCGGCCGCCCCGGCTACGCGCCCATCGTGCTCCGGGCCGAGCACCACGACGCGAGCCAAGTGTACATGTTCTACCGGGCCGCCGACCTCTGCTACGTGAGCAGCCTGCACGACGGGATGAACCTCGTCGCCAAGGAGTTCGTGGCGGCGCGCGACGACGAGCACGGCGTGCTGATCCTCTCGCAGTTCACCGGCGCCGCCCGGGAGCTGGCCGAGGCGCTCATCGTGAACCCGTACGACATCGAGCAGTCGGCGGCGGCGCTGCACCTGGCGCTGACGATGTCCCCCCAGGAGCAGCGTGACCGGATGCGCAGCATGCGGGCGCTGGTCCAGGAGTTCAACGTCTACCGGTGGGCCGGGCGCATGGTCATCGACGCCGCGCGCGTGCGGCAGCGGCGGCGGCTGACGGCCCGTGCGGGCGGCCGCGGCCGCCGGGTGTCCGTCCTTCCGTGACCGCGCCTCCGTGGCCGCCCACGGGCGGCGGGCCGGGCTGGGCCTTCTTCCTCGACGTCGACGGCACGCTGCTCGAGTACGCGGACCGTCCGTCGGCGGCCCGCGTGGACGATCGCCTGGCGACGATGCTCGGACGGCTCCTCGACGCGGCCGGCGGCGCGGTCGCCCTCATCAGCGGGCGCGCGGTGAGCGACGTGGATGCGCTGTTCGCGCCGCGGGTGTTCCCGGCGGCCGGCCAGCACGGGGCCGAGCGCCGGCAGGCGGATGGCACCTACCACCGCCACCCCGCGCTGGCCGTCGCGCTGCGGCCGATGACCGAGGCGCTCGCGGCCTTCACCGCCCGCCACCCCGGCGTGATCCTCGAGAACAAGGGGCTGAGTCTCGCGGTCCACTTCCGCCTCAGTCCCGACCTTCGCGACGCGGTCGCCGGCGAGGTGGCCCGTGTCGCCGCCGCGCTGGGCGACGGGTGGGTCGTGCAGGAGGGCCGGCTGGTGTGCGAGGTCAAGCCCGCCGGCCGGGACAAGGGCATGGCCATCGCCGAGTTCATGGCCGAGCCGCCGTTTGCCGGCCGGGTGGCGGTCTTCGTCGGCGACGATCTCACCGACGAGTACGGCTTCGCCGTCGTGAACCGGCTGGGCGGCCTCTCGGTGAAGGTCGCGACGGGGGAGACCGCGGCGCAGTGGCGACTGCCCGACTCCGCGGCGGTGCGCCGCTGGCTCGGCGCGTGCGTCGAGCGGCTGGGGCGCGGGAACGCCGGGGGTGCGCGTGAGCACGCTTGACCTCGCGCTGATCGGCAACTCGCACGTCGGCGCCCTCGTGAACTCGACGGGAGAGATCGTCTGGGGGTGCCTGCCCCGCTTCGACGGCGACCCCGTGTTCTGCTCGCTGCTGCGCGAGCCCACCGGCGACGCGGGGGACTTCGGGTTCCTCTCGGTGGACCTCGTCGGCCTCGCCCGCGCCGAGCAGGAGTACCTCGTCAACACGCCGGTGCTCGTCACCCGCCTGCACGACGCGGCGGGCGGCGCCATCGAGATCGTGGACTTCGCGCCGCGCTTTCGGCAGTTCGGGCGGCTGTTCTGCCCGATGACGCTCGTGCGCATGGTGCGCCGCCTGTCCGGCAGCCCCCTGGTGCGTGTGCGCATCCGGCCCGCCGCCGACTTCGGCCGCCACCGGCCGAGCGTCACCCACGGCTCGAACCACGTCCGCTACGCGGGGAGCGACTTCGCCTTCCGGGTGACCACCGACGGGTCGGTCACGGCGATCCTCGAGGAGGTCCCCTTCGTCCTGCGCGACGCCTTCTCGCTCGTGCTCGGCGGGGACGAGACGCTGCAGGACGCGGTGTTCGACGTGGCACGCCGCTTCTACGAGCGCACCGTCGAGTACTGGCACGACTGGGTGCGCGACCTCTCGATCCCGTACGAGTGGCAGGACGCGGTCATCCGCGCGGCCATCACCCTCAAGCTCAACGTCTTCGACGACACCGGCGCCGTGATCGCGGCGCTCACGACCTCGATCCCGGAGGCCGCGGGGACCGCGCGCACCTGGGACTATCGCTACTGCTGGCTGCGGGACGCCTACTTCGTCGTGAACGCGCTCAACCGCCTGAACGCGACCCGGACCATGGAGCGCTACCTCGACTACATCATCAACGTGGGCGCCCGGGCGGGCGGGCGGCTGCAGCCGGTCTACCGCATCAGCGGCGACACCGAGACGGCGGAGCGGGAGGTCCCGTGGCTCCCCGGCTATCGCGGCATGGGGCCGGTGCGCGTCGGCAACGGCGCCTACCGGCAGGTCCAGAACGACGTCTACGGGTCGGCGATCCTCGCGGTCACGCACGTGTTCTTCGACCGGCGGCTGCCGCGCGCCGGGGGCGAGGCGCTGTTCCACCAGCTGGAGGTGCTCGGCGCCCACGCGATCGCCGTCCACGCCGAGCCCGATGCCGGCCTGTGGGAGCTGCGCGGCACCGCGCGCGTGCACACGTTCTCCAGCGTGATGTGCTGGGTGGCGTGCGACCGGCTGGCCAAGATCGCCCGGCGCCTCGGCCTCGACGAGCGCGCGACGCACTGGCGCGCGCAGGCGGACGCCGTGCACCGGACGATCTGCGCCCGCGCCTGGAGCGACACGCGCGGGAGCTTCGTGGCGGCGTTCGAGGGGGACACGCTCGACGCCAGCCTGCTGCTGCTCGCCGAGCTCGGGTTCCTGCGCGACGACGACCCCCGATTCGCCGCCACGGTGGGCGCGGTGGAGCGCGAGCTGCGGCAGGGCGACTTCGTGTACCGCTACCGCGAGGCCGACGACTTCGGCGTGCCGCAGAACGCGTTCGTCGTGTGCACCTTCTGGTATATCGAGGCGCTGGCGCGCCTGGGCCGGCGGGACGAGGCGCGCGCGCTCTTCGAGGCGATGCTCGGCCGCCGCAACCGCCACGGCCTGCTCTCCGAGCACATCGACCCGCGCACCGGCGAGGCGTGGGGCAACTTCCCGCAGACCTACAGCATGGTGGGCCTCATCAATGCCGCGACGCGGCTCAGCATCCCCTGGGACGAGGGGTTCTGAGGTGGGAAGCGCTCCGATGACGGCCCGCGCGAGCCGTCATCGGAGCGCGCGATGAATGGCGGGCTCGACGGGAATTGAACCCGCGACCTCTGGATTGACAGTCCAGTGTGCTAACCAGGCTGCACCACGAGCCCGCGCCGTGTCACCGAGTGTACCGGCCCGACGGCGAGCCCGCAAACGCTTTCACGCGTTGCG
>JBGQFW010000108.1:0-13506 GCA_041497115.1 Methylomirabilia bacterium | reverse complement strand
GCGAACTGCAGCGTGCCGACCAGCCCCAGCCGGAACGGCGAGTTGGTGAGCTCGAGCACGAGCCACGACTGGGCGACCGCCTGCATCCAGGTACCGATGAGCGACACGCCCTGCCCCGACCAGAAGAGGCGGAAGTCGCGGTTGGCGAAGGCGCGCAGCGCGGCGGGCGGGGCCACCCGCTCAGTCTACCCCCGGCGCCCGCTCAGTCGGCGACGGCGAGCGAGGACGCGGCGCGACGGCGGCGCTCGACGCCCAGGAAGACGGCGAGGCCGAGCGCCGTCATGCACGCCGAGGCGGCGAAGCCGGCGGGGAAGCCCCGCGCGTCGACGAGCAGCGCGATGAGCGGCGAGCCGATCGCGACGCCGACGTCCCACGCCCCCGACAACGTGCCGATGGCCAGGCCGCGCTCGCGCGCCGGCGCCCGGTCCACGACGAGGGCGACCAGCGTGGGGTAGAGCATCGAGTTGCCCGCGCCCAGCAGCGCCGCGCTCAGCACGAGCGTGGCCACGCCGGGCGGCGCCGCCAGCAGCGCGTTGCCGAGCGCGATGGCGCCGAGCGCCGGCACCAGCACCGGCGCGCGCCCGAAGCGGTCGGAGGCGCGGCGCAGGACGAGCCGGCTCACGATCGTGCACCCCGACATCAGCGGAAAGAACCACGCGACCCGGCCGAGCCCCCGCGCGCCGGTGTACAGCGGCAGGAACGCGTAGACCGTCGCGTGGCCCGTCGTCACGACGATCAGCGCGAGCGAGGCGGCCACGGCGTGGCGGCTCCACAGCCGCTGCAGCCCGCCCTTGGCCGCCGGGTTGCCGGGGGCGGTGCGCAGGGCGCCGACCAGGACGGCCACGACCGCCGCCAGCGCCGTCACCACCGCGAAGTTGAGCGCGATGCCGCCGAGGTCGGCCAGCGCGAAGCCGGCGACGGGGCCGAGCGCCACGCCCACCGAGGAGGCGACGTAGTAGAGGCTCAGCGCCTCGCCGCGCCGCTCGGGCGGGCTCTCGCCGGCGACCACGATGCTCCCCGTCGTCGAGGTGAGCGCGTTGCCGATGCCGAGGCCGGCCATCAGCGCGATGAGCGCCGTCGGCGTGGTGGCGACGTTGAGCGCCAGCATCGTGAGGAGGAGCGCGGCGGCGCCCGGCACCATCACCGCGCGGGCGCCGTAGCGGTCCACCCAGCCGCCCACCTGGGGGCGCAGCAGCATGGCGACGCCCGTCGTGACCGCGAAGATCCAGCCGATCTGGGCGTGGCGGCCGCCCAGCGCCACCACGTGCAGCGGCAGCTGGGTGTTGAGCAGGTAGGTGACGACGTGGACGAGACCGGTGATCGCGACGCAGAGCAGGACGGGTCGGGTGAACACTCAGTCGATGAGTATCCTCTGAAGGGTCACCACGTCCAGCCAGATTCCGTGCTTGCAGGCGACGCCCCGCTCGCAGCCCGTCCGAACGAAGCCGCGCTGCTCGTGCAAGGCCAGCGACGCGTCGTTGCCGCCGGTGATGCGCGCGATGACCGAGCGGTGGCCGCGCGCGCGGGCGAGCGCCAGCAGCGCGTCGAGCACGAGGCCGCCGAGCCCCTTGCCGCGCCAGCCTTCCTTCACGTAGACGGAGTTCTCCACCGTGCGCATGTAGGACGGCTTCGGGCGGTACGGCGACAGGGCGCCGAAGGCGACGACCTCGCCGTCCTCGACCGCCACGATCACCGGGTGGTCGGGGCCGTGGGCGGCGAGCCACGCCTGCTGGGCCTCGACGCTGCGCGGCTCGGTGTCGGTCGTCGCCGACGTCTCCCGCACCTCGTGGTTCCAGATGGCGGCGATCGCCGCGCTATCGGATGGCGCCGCGGGCCGGATCATCGCGACCGGGCGGCGGCGAGCACGGGAGTGCCGCGAAGCCATTCTCCGAGCGCGATCAGCGACCGTCCCAGCCGCACCCGCAGCGGCGCGCGCCGCCGCGGCCGCTGAGCGAGGAGATCGAGACGGCGCGCCTCGGCGCGGGCGTCGGCGAGCCGCTGGGCCACCATCATCTCGAGCGCGTAGACGTTGGTCTCCATGGCCCGATCCTGGTGCCGCCGACGCCAGCAGGGAAATCAATTGTTTTGATCCTGACGATCAGATATTTTTCGTCGGTGGATCTCCAGCTCGCCCACCTGCGCACGCTGCAGGCGATCGCCCGCCACGGCTCGTTCTCGCGCGCGGCCCGGTCGCTCAACCTCACCCAGCCCGCGGTGAGCATGCAGGTGCGTCACCTCGAGCAGGCGCTGGGGCTGCCGCTGCTCGAGCGCGTGGGCAAGCGCGCGTTCCCCACCCGCGCGGGCGAGGTGCTGCTGGCCCACGCCGACCGCGCGCTGCGCGAGCTGCAGGCGGGGGTCGAGCGCGTGCAGGGGCTGCGCGGCGTGGTGGCCGGGCGCGTGCGGCTGGGCACCAGCGCCTCGATCAGCATCTACCTGCTGCCGCCGGCGCTGCGCCGCTTCCGCGCCCGCTATCCCGAGACGGAGATCGTGATCGTCACCGGCAACGCCGCCGAGATCACGCGCGCGGTCGTGGCCAACGAGCTGGACGTCGGCATCGTGAGCCTGCCGGTGCGCGACCGCGAGCTGGTCGTGTCGCCGTTCTTCCACGACGAGCTGGTGGCGATCGCCGAGTGGGGGGCCCCGAGATGGCCCCCCACACCCCCCGGACGCTCGGCAGCGCCCCGGCGGAGCCGGGGCGCTCCTCGATCCATCGACCCGGCGACGCTGGCGGGGTATCCGCTGATCCTCTTCGAGCGGGGCGCCACGCTGCGGCGGGTGATCGACGGCTGGTTCCACCGCGCCGGGGTGGCGCCGCGCTCGCCGATGGAGCTGGGCAACACCGAGGCGATCAAGAAGCTGGTCGAGGCCGGCCTGGGCCTCTCGGTCACCTCGTGGTTCTCGGTGAAGAGCGAGGTGCGGGCGGGCACGCTCACCGCCATCCGGCTGGTCCCGCCGCTCGAGCGGCAGATGGGGCTGGTCCGCCGCCGTGACAAGCCGAACACCCCGGCGCTCACCGCCTTCCTCGCCGCGCTGGACGAGCTTCGCCGCTCACTGCAGACGCGCCGCCCCCGGCGCGCATAGGAGACGGAGTCATGCCTTCCGCGCACCGTCGCGACTTCCTCCGCACCGCCGCCGTCACCGCCGCCGCGCTCCTCGCCGGGCGCCGCGCGTGGGCCCAGGCGCCCGCGCCCGCCTCGGCCGGGCCCGTCGCGCCCGCGCTCGTCGACGACCTGGTGGCCGCCAATCACATCCTGGTGGACCAGGGCGTGGTGGACGGCTACGGCCACGTGAGCGTCCGCCATCCGGCCGATCCGCAGCGCTACCTGATGTCGCACTCGATCGCCCCCGAGCTGGTGACGGCGGCCGACGTCCTCGAGTACGACCTGGACGGCAACGCGGTGGACGCGCGCGGGCGGACGAGCTACCTCGAGCGGTTCATCCACGGCGAGATCTACCGGGTGCGGCCGGACGTGAAGGCGGTGGTGCACAACCACTCGCCGTCGGTGATCCCGTTCAGCGTGAGCACGGTGGCGCTCCGTCCCCTCTATCACATGAGCGCGTTCCTGGGCGGCGGCGTGCCGGTCTTCGACATCCGCGCAGCGAGCGGCCAGGATACCGACATGCTCGTGCGCACTCCGGCGCTGGGTAAGGCACTCGCGCAGACCCTCGGCGGCCGCCCGGTCGCCCTGATGCGGGGTCACGGCGCCGTCGTGGTGGGCGCGTCACTGCCCGCGGCGGTCTTCCGCAGCGTCTACACCGAGATGAACGCGAAGCTGCAGGCGCAGGCGATGGCGCTGGGCGGCCCGGTCACTTATCTCGACGACGAGGAGGCGCGTAAGGCGGAGGCGACGGTCGGCGGCACGATCCCGCGGCCGTGGGCGCTCTGGAAGAAGAAGGCGCTGGCGCGCTGAGGGCTCAGCGCGCCGTCCACGCCGGGCGCTGGCGGACGAACGGCAGCGCGAGCAGCCGGACCACGGAGAGCTCGCGCGGGTCGCGCCACGCCGGCAGCCCGATCGTCAGCGTCTCGTTCGGGACGTCCAGCCGCAGCGTCGCGTGCAGCCGGTCCCACACCGTGAAGATCACCGACCAGTTGGCGTTCGTCTCCGCCTCCCGCGCCGAGTGGTGGATGCCGTGCATGCGCGGCGTGACCAGCGCCACGTTCAGCGCGCGCTCGAGGCGGGGCGGCAGCCGCCAGTTGCTGTGGTGGAAGGCAGTGGCCGCCTCCATCGCCGCCTCGTAGACCAGCACCAGCGCCGGGCCGGCGCCGATCGCGACGATCTGCGCGCTGCGCCAGAGGACCGCGAGCAGCAGCTCGCCGGCGTGGAAGCGGAACGCGGTGCTCACGTCGAGGTCGAGGTCGGTGTGGTGCACGAGGTGAAAGCGCCAGAGGAGCGGCACGCGGTGGTTGAGGCGGTGCCAGACGTAGACCGTCCAGTCCAGCAGCAGGAAGCCGAGTGCCGCGCCGAGGGCGGGCGGCAGCGGCAGCCAGCGCAGCAGCCCGAGACCGGCGCGCTCGCCGGCGGCGGCCACCGCCAGCGCCGCAGGGATCATCGCCAGCCGCAGTGTGGCCGCCGCCAGCGCCACCATCGCCGCGTTGGTCGCCAGCCGCTCGGCGAGCGGACGCGTCGCGCGCCGCAGCGGCCGCCCCCGCTCGGCCGCGAAGCAGCCGGCGACGGCGGCCGCGATCACGCCGCCGCCCCAGACGTCGAGCGCGCTCACCCCGCCGACGGAAATTTCGGCGGGCGCTTCTCGCGGATCGCCTGCATGCCCTCGCGCACGTCCTCGCCCATGAACGTCAGCATCTCCAGCGCGATCGACTGGTCGAAGATCGGCCCGGCCATCCGCAGCCAGTTGTTGAGGCTGCGCTTGGTCCACCGAATCGCCTGCTGGCTGCCGAGGGCGAGCTTGTCGGCGACCTCGAGCGCCGCCGGCACCACCTGCTCGGCCGGCACGCACTTGCTCACGAGGCCGATGCGCTCGGCTTCCTTGCCGTCGATGAAGTCGGAGGTGAGCAGGTAGTACTTGGCCTTGGCCATGCCGCACAGCAGCGGCCAGAGGATGGCGGCGTGGTCGCCCGCTACCACGCCGAGCTTGGTGTGGCCGTCGGTGAACCGCGCGCTCTCCGACATGATGCTGATGTCGGCGACCAGCGCGACGACGAGGCCGGCCCCGACGGCGACGCCGTTGATGGCGGAGACGATCGGCTTGTCGCAGTTGATCATGTTGTAGACGAGGTCGGAGGCCTCGCGCAGCACGCGCCCCAGCCGCTTGGGATCGCGCGCGTTAGCCTCCACCATGTCGAGGTCGCCGCCCGCCGAGAACGCGCGGCCGGCCCCCGTCACCACCGCCACCCGCGCGTCGGGGTCGGCGTCGAACGTGAGCCAGACCTGCGTCAGCTCCCAGTGCAGCCGGTCGTTGGTGGCGTTGAGGACCTCGGGGCGGTTGATCGTGACGAGCACCACGCCGTGAGGCCGGCGCTCGAAGACGAGGTGCTGGTAGTCCTTCCAGTCCATGGGAGCCTCCTGGGCCCCATGGTACTTCAGCCGCCGCGTCGGCCCGCGCTCAGCGCGCGCGGATCGCCGTCCAGGGCAGGGGCGTGGAGGACGGCGCCCGGGTGGCGGTGCCGTCCATCGCGTCGCCGCGCACGCGCCCGGTGAAGGTCAGCGGGCCGGCGGTGACGTCGATCCGCTCGCCGGTGAGCCGGCCGCCGGTGAGCGGAGACGAGCGCCCGTCGAGCGTGAGCGTGCCGTCGAGCGCCTGGAACCGCTGGGTGAGCGCCAGCGTGCCCTCGCGGTCGCCGACGCGGACGCGCCAGTCGCCGTCGGCGCGGGCCGGGATCAGCCAGAGGTAGAGGCGGTGCTCGCGCGACGGCCCCTGCACGCGCTGCACGCGGTCGGGCGTCCAGTCGCCCATGTCGAAGTCGTGCGAGACGACGCGCGTGCCGGCCGCCAGCTCGTGCAGCAGCTTGGGGCGCAATCGCACGTTCACGTCGTCGCGCAGGTAGAGGGTGACGACGGTGGCGCCGGCGAGGTCGGTCGCGAACAGGTCCTGCCAGAGGAACGTCACGCGCTCGCCGACGCCGGCGGCCAGCCCGGCGTCGCGGCTGTCCTTTACCAGGCCGGGGTCGATCTCCACGCCGACGCCGCGCGCGCCGAAGTCGCGGGCGGCCGCGATGACGACGCGGCCGTCGCCGCTGCCGAGATCGAAGACGGTGTCCTGCGCGGTCACCGACGCCAGCCGCAGCATCTCGAGGCTGACCGCCTCCGGCGTGGCGACGAACAGGATGTCGGGGCCGGGGAATCGCTCGCGCAGCGCGGCGCAGCCGCCGAGCGCCAGGAGCGCCAGCGCGAGCGCCGCCGCGCGCCGGGTCAATCGGCCACCGGCGGGACGGGGCCGGGGCCGCCGCCCGTCCACGCGAAGGCGCGGCGCGCCAGCGCGGCCGGCAGCGCCAGCGGCCCGCCCTCGGCCGCCTCGCGCGCCCAGTCCAGCAGCGCCCGGAAGGGCTCGATCGTGTTGATGCGACGCAGCCAGAGCGGGCGCCCGTCCAGGTAGACGAAGATCACGTTGGCCTCGCTGCAGGGGCCCAGGCAGTCGGTGAAGGCCAGCCGCAGCCGGCCGTCCACCATCGCCTCGCGGAAGGCGCGGCGCATCTGGCGCTTGAGCGTGCCGGGGACGGTCTTGGCCCCGCCGCGCTCGGGGTTGCCGCAGCAGCAGCCCAGGCACGCCAGGATCAGGCCGGTGTCGGCGATGGCGGCGGCGCTAGGCGAGCGCGATATCTACGAAGGTACTGTTGAACGTCGCCGCCGCCGCCGGCGAGGCGCGATCGCCGGTGAGGACGTTCGCGCAGCCGTGGGTGTCCTCGCCGCGCGCGTCGGGGGTGAACCACGCGCCCTCCTTGATGGAGACGCACCCGGGGGCGATGCGGTCGGTGACCCGCGCCGGCAGCATCGTCGCGCCCCGCTCGTTGAACACGCGCACGCGTGCGCCGTCCACGATGCCGCGGGCGGCGGCGTCGGCGGGATGGATCCACACGTCGTCGCGGTCGGCGCGCGAGAGGATCGGCTGGTTGTCGTGGATCGAGTGGGTGCGCGCGCGCGACTTGGGAGTGACCAGCCGCAGCGGATGGCGCCCCTCCTCGGGGTCGGGGATCCAGGTCGGGATGGGCGGGATCGGCCCGAGCCCGTACGGATCGGGATTGGCCGCCAGCGTCATCGAGTAGATCTCGATCTTCCCCGACGGCGTCGAGAACGGATGGCGCTCGGGGTCGCGGATCTCGCGGGCGAAGGCCACGGCGTCGTCGGGAGCGGGCAGCCGCGCCAGCCCGTGCTCGCGGAAGGCGTCGAAGTCGTCGATCGTGTCCTTCGTCAGCTCGCGCAGCCACTGATCTTCCGTCTTGTCGCTGTAGCCCGACAGGCCGAGCCGGCCGGCCAGGTCGGCGCAGATGTCGAAGTCGTTCCGGCACTCGTACATCGGCGCCAGCGCCTGCTGCATGAAGATCGCGTAGTGGCCGGCGCCCGCCCATGGGGTGTGCACGTCGTTGCGCTCCCAGAACGTGGTGGCGGGCAGCAGGATGTCGGCGTAGCGCGCGGTCGGCGTCATGAAGTGGTCGTGGACGACCATGAACTCGAGATGCTCGGCGGCGGCCAGGGTCTTGGCGACGTTCGGCGCCTGGTTGAAGAGATCGCCGCCCACCGAGTAGACCATCTTGATGTCGGCCGGATAGCCGCCCGCCCGGCCGCGCGCCAGCACGTCGGCGAGCAGCGGCGTGGCCACGCGGGCGTTGGCCGGATTCGGCCCCGGCGGCAGGCTCGTGATCCCGCCGCGGCCGGTGGCGCCGTTGCTCACGCCGGAGTTGCCGCCGGGAGTGCCGACGCTGCCGGTGATCGCGCAGAGCGCGTAGGCGGCCCGGTGGAACTGCTCGCCGTGGATCGTGCGGCCGGGCGCGTAGCCGCAGTGCAGCGCCGCCGGCTTCTGCGTCGCGTACTCGATCGCCAGCCGCCGGAGCGTCGCGGCCGGCACGCCGGTGATCGCCGCCGCCCATTCGGGCGTCTTGCGGATGCCGTCACTCATCCCGAGCAGGTACGAGCGGTACGACGCGCCCGCCGGCGCCCCCGCCGGCAGGTGGGACTCGTCGAAGCCGAGCACGTGGCGACCGAGGAACGCCGCGTCGTGCAGCCCCTCGGTGACGATCACGTAGGCCATCGCCAGCAGCGCGGCGGTGTCGGTGGCCGGCCGGATGAACACGTGCTCGTCGGCCAGATCGTGGCTCGTCCGCGTGCGCCGGGGATCCACGCAGACGATGCGCGTGCCGTGCTTCTTCGCGAGCTTCAGATACTGCAGCGTCCCGGTGCCGAAGGTGCCGTCGCCCGGGCTCCACCCCCACATGACGATGAGGCGGGAGTTGGCGTAGTCGGTCGGCTCGCGCCCGCCGCTCTTGTAATCGGCCCGCGCGCCGTAGGTCATGTGGACCGAGAACACCTCGGCCTCGGCCGAGATGTTCGACCACAGCTCGGTGCAGCCGCCGAACAGGTGGAGGAGCCGCTGCGCGGTGGCGCGGGCGTTGTGCAGCATCGACAGGCTGCCGGTGCGCGAGCAGTCGAGGATCGCCGCCGGCCCGTAGGCGTCGCGGATGCGGAGCATCTGGCGGGCGACCTCGTCCAGCGCCGCGTCCCACGAGACCCGCTCGAACTGCCCGCTGCCGCGCGGGCCGACGCGGCGCAGCGGATGGCGCAGCCGGTCGGGATGGTTGACGCGCTCGGCCTGGCCGAAGCCGCGCACGCAGGCGTGCAGCGGTGGCATCTCGGGGGTCCACCGGCGCGGGTCGGTGCTGATCTTCACGATCCGGCCGTCGCGGACGTGGGCGTTGACGACGCACCGGCCGCCGCAATTGTGGCCGCAGGTGCTGGTCACCACGCGCTCGCCGGGCGCCGCCGCCGGGCGGGGCGTCTCGTACACGGTTGGACGCTTCATTGCGCAGGCGTCAGGATAGCACCGGGCCTGCTATAACTGCCGGGTGATCTCCGACCCGACCCTCGGCGCGCTGTGCGCGCTCGGCGCCGCGCTGGCCTGGTCGGTGACCAGCCTGCTCGCGCGCTCGATCATCGCCCACTACGGCTCCGTCACCATCAACGCGGTGCGCTCCGGCGTGGCCGGCGTCCTGCTGCTGGCCGTCGTGGTGACGGGGCCGGGGCCGGGGACGCTGGTGGCGATGTCGGGCACGACGTTCCTGCTGCTGGCCGTCTCGATCGTGGCCGCCATCGCGATCGGCGACACGGTGTTCTTCGAGAGCACGCGGGCCATCGGCCTCGGTCGCGCGATGACGATCGCCACCACCTATCCGGTGGGCGCCGCCGTGCTCGCCGCCGTCTTCCTGGACGAGCCGATCACGCTGCCGGTCGCCGCCGGCACGCTGCTCACGCTGGGCGGCGTCGCGGCGATCGTGGGCGGGCGCACCGGCGAGGCGCGGCCGGAGCGGCTCTGGTTCGGCATCTGGACGGCGGTGCTGGCCTCGGCGGCGTGGGCCGTCTCCACCGTGATGATGAAGCCGCCGCTGCGCGAGATCGAGCCGCTCACCGCCCAGGCGATCCGGCTGCCGCTGGCCTCGGCGCTGCTGTGGCTGACGCCGTGGGCGCGCGGAGCGCCGGCGGCGCTGCGCGCGGGCGGCCGCGGCCCGCTGCTGCGCATCGCCGCGCTGAGCCTCGTCACCGCCGGCAGCTCCGTGCTCTTCGTCGCCAGCCTCAAGTACGCGGGGGTGGCGGTGGGCTCGGTGCTGTCCTCGACGGCGCCGCTGTTCGCCATTCCGCTCGGCGTGATCTTCCTCGGCGAGCGCCTCTCCGTCCCCATCGTGCTCGGCGCCCTCCTCGCCGTCGCCGGCATCGTGGTGCTGCAGCTCTGAATCGCCTATGATCCCCGCCATGGCGCGCGCGACGTGGACAGCAAGAGCGCGGTCACGCTGGACGTCTTCAGCCATCTCGGCCAGGTCGTGATCGCCGGCGTGGCCCCCGCCGACGCGCCCATCCGCCGGCAGGCGCCGGCGCTGGCCCGCGGCGTGGAAGGCGTCAAGCGGGTGGACACCTACTGGGTGGCCGGCCAGCCGTCGAAGACGAGCGACTACACGATCACCGGCAAGCTCAAGGCCAAGATCGTCGGCGACGGCGACCTCAAGGCCTCGCAGGTGGACTTCACCGTGCTGGGCGGCCACGTCGTGCTCACCGGCCTGGTGGACCGCCCGGCGAAGGTGGACGAGATTGCCCGCCACGCGCGCTCGATCGAGGGCGTGGTGGCGGTGAAGTCGTACGGGCTCGTCAGGCCGTCGAAGTAGCCGACGTGGCCACGGTCTCGCTCGTCGTCGGCTTCGCCCATTCGCCGTACCTCTTCGCCTCGCCCGACCTCTGGCCCGCGCTGCGCGCCCAGATCAGCGGCGGCACGCCGCTGCGCGCCGACCTGCCGCGCGAGAGCCCGGCCGAGCGCGAGGCCAAGCACGGCCGCTGCCGGGCGGCGTTCGCGCACCTCGCGAAGTCGCTGGCGGCGGCGCGCCCCCAGGCGCTGATCCTCATCGGCGACGACCAGCGCGAGCTGTTCCAGCGCACGATCGTCCCCTTCGCGATCTACACCGGGGCGCGCGTGGCGGGGTTCAAGTACTCGCGGCGCCTGCGCGTGCTGACCGGCGACGACGGCGGCGTGGAGGCGCCCGGCCAGCCGGCGCTGGCACGCGCCCTCGTCGAGGGGCTGGCGCGGCGCGACTTCGACGTGGCGTGCTTCGACGCCGCCGAGACCGGCGACACACGGCTGGGCCACGCCTTCACCCCGCCGCTGCGCTACCTGACGCCCGACGGCGACGTGGCGGTGGTGCCGCTGCTGGTGAGCTGCTACGAGCCGCCCGCGCCGAGCCCGGCGCGCTGCTACGCGTTCGGCCGGGCACTGCGCGCGGTGCTCGCCGAGGTGCGCGACGTCGAGCGCGTGGCCGTCGCGTGCTCGGGCGGTCTCTGGCACACGCCGGGCCACGCGGAGGCGACGATCGACGAGGCGTTCGATCATCGCGTGCTCGACGCCCTCGCCGCCGGCCGCGGCGCCGAGCTGACCGCGCTGCCCGAGGACGTGCTGGTGAGCGGTACCGGCGAGGTGCGCAACTGGATCGTCGGCGCCGGCCTCACCGGGACGACGCCGTGGACGGTCGTGGACTACGTGCCGGTCTACTCCTCGCCGATCGGCGCCGGCTTCGCGGAGTGCGTGCCGGCATGAGCGCGGGCGAGGCCGCCCGCGACGGCTGGTTTGCCGAGATCGAGGGGCTGGTGAGCCGGTTCCGTGCCGGCGAGGCGGAGATCGGCCGCCGGACGTTCGCGGCGCCGCGGCCGCGCGCCCGGCACCTGGACTGGCTGCGCTTCCAGGTGGCGCGCGAGGCGCGCAACGTCGAGGAGCTGGCGAGCCATCACGTGTGCCGGCTGGCGGAGGCGGTGGACGACACGCTGCCGCGCGAGGCGCTCGTCGAGCGCCTGACCGAGGACTACCAGGAGGCACGCCACTACGCGATGCTGGCCTACCTCTACGAGGGACTCGGCGGCGCGCCCGTGCGCTGGAAGGCGCTGCGCGAGGAGAGCCGGACGGCGCCGTGGTACGACACCGCGCGGCGCGAGCACGCGCGCTGGGACGACTTCCGGCGCGAGGGGCGCACGCTGGAGCTGGCCGCCGCGCTCTTCACGCGGGGCGGTGGCGGCAGCCTCTTCTACGGCTTCATCGGCCTGCGCGGCGGCGACTACGAGATGCTGCTGGCCGAGGCGGCGAAGATCATCCTGCGCGACGAGCTCGAGCACGGCGCCTCCGAGGGGCGCGACGACCTGGTCGGCCTGCTGCGCGCGCGCGGGGACGTCGACGTCGCCTGCGCGGTCATCGCCGAGATGTCGGTCATTCGCCTCGAGATGCGCAACGCGCAGTTCTCGCACGTGCTGTCCGACGCCGAGCTGAAGAGTCTCGCCGCCGGCGGCCTGCGCCCCCTCGACGCGGCCGAGATGCTCTCGGCCTGTGCTCAGACCGAGGAGCACTGGTTCGAGCGGTTCCACCGCGCGCCCAAGCCCCTGTCCGCCGCCTGCCTGACCGATTGACCGCGCTCACGAACGGGCGCGGCGGCCCGCCGTCCGCCACGCCGCCGCCGCGGCGCTCGCCACCACGTACCAGACGACGACGTCCGTGAGCAGGATCAGCGTGAGACCGAGGGGCCCGGGATCGGCCCAGCCGTAGAAGTCGGTGCGCCGGCCGACCGGGACGCCCAGCGCGCTCCACAGGCGGAACGGCAGCTCGAGCATGACGATGTAGAGCGCGAAGAACCCCGCATCCCACCCCAGGGCGCGCACGAGCGCCGCGCCCATCGCCGGCAGCGCGAGCACGAGCCATGTGACGCGTGTCGGGCGGAAGAACCTCACGCGACGGTCCTCCTGGCGGGAAGTCTAGCCGATACTAGGGGCGATGACGGGGGCGCTCGTCGGCGGGCTGGAAGCGGGCGGGACGAAATTCGTCTGCGCCGTCGGCCGTGGTCCCGAGGTCGTCGCCGAGACACGCGTGGTGACGACGATGCCCGCCGAGACCCTGGCCGGCGTGATCGCGTTCTTCAGTGCTCACGCGCCTCTCTCCGCGCTCGGCGTTGCCAGCTTCGGGCCCGTCGACCTCGACCCGCGCTCGCCCACGTACGGCTCGATCACGACCACCCCCAAGCCCGGCTGGCAGCACGTGGATCTCGTCGGGCCGCTGCGCCGCGCGCTCGGCGTGGCGGTCGCCCTCGACACCGACGTCAACGCCGCCGCGCTGGCCGAGCAGCGCTGGGGTGCGGCGCGCGACGTCGCCAGCGTCGTCTACGTCACCGTCGGCACGGGAATCGGGGGCGGCGCCGTCGTGAACGGCCGCCCCGTCCACGGCCTCGTGCATCCGGAGATGGGCCACACGCGGATCCCGCACGACCGCGCCGCCGATCCGTTCGCGGGCGCGTGCCCGCACCACGGTGACTGCTGGGAAGGGCTGGCCGCGGGGCCCGCGCTGGCTGCGCGCTGGGGCCGGCCGCCCGAGACGCTGCCCGACGACCATCCGGCATGGGCGCTCCAGGCGCGCTACCTGGCGCTCGGCCTCGTCAACGTGATCCTGACGCTCTCGCCCGAGCGCGTCGTGCTGGGCGGCGGGGTGATGGCGCGCTCAGCGCTGCTGCCACGGGTGCGCGCGGAGGTGACCGCGCTGCTCGGGGGCTACGTGCGCGCCGCGGAGATCGTGCCGCCCGCGCTCGGCGAGCGCTCCGGCGTGCTCGGGGCGATCGCCCTAGCCCTCGGATAGAGGAGCGCCACGGCTGCGCCGGGGCGCGGCGAACGCTGGGGGGTTTGGGGGCCATGTCGGGGCCCCGCAGGCCGTTGACGCCTCCAGAGGAGCGCCACGGCTGCGCCGGGGCGCGGCGAACGCTGGGGGGTTTGGGGGCCATGTCGGGGCCCCGCAGGCCGTTGACGCCTCCAGAGGAGCGCCACGGCTGCGCCG
>JBGQFW010000107.1:0-14055 GCA_041497115.1 Methylomirabilia bacterium | reverse complement strand
GGGTGCCACTCGTGCTGGTAGAGCGGCACGTTCATCCGCTTGAAGGCGAGGTCGCCGCCGCGCAGCCCCAGCTTGGCGCACCGGCGCACCTCGGCGGCAGCCGCCAGCGGATCGTTGTTGGGGATGATGGCCAGCGGAAACACCCGGCTGGGGTCGGAGCGCCGGGCGAAGTCGGCCGCCCAGTCGTTGTAGACGGCGTTGGCCCACGCGCGGATGTCGCCGCTGGCGATCAGGTCGTTGATCATCAGGCAGCCGTAGATCACCTCGGCGTCGAGCCCGTCGCGGTCCAGGTCGGCCAGCCTCAGCTCGGGGGTGGTGGGGCGGGGGCGGGCGCCCGGCCGGTAGTCCCACTCGAAGCCGGACTGCTTCATCTCGTCGATGTGGGCGAAGACGCCGGGCGTGTGCTTGAGGAAGCCGGGGCCGACCCCGTTCCACATGCCCTTGTCCTGGGCGTCCACGAACCAGTGGCAGCCGTCCTCGAGCTCCTCCACGCGCGGCACCAGCAGCTTCCACTTGGCCGGCGCCTGCGACGACCACAGGTCGGGCGGGCAGTAGGTGAGGTCGATGTGGTTGTCGCCGGAGATCAGCCGGTCGGCCATGGCGCGCTCCTTGGTGAGAGTCTCGTGGCGAGATAGTACCCGATGTACCCTAGGGCGCGCGAGGAGGCCCGCCATGCTGGGAGACGTCGTCGAGCTGTCGGTGGTCGTGCGCGACCTGGACGCCGCGGTGGAGCGCTACACGACGCTGTTCGGGCTCAGGGTCCACACGCGCAGCGAATCGAAGCAGTTCGGCTTCAAGAACGCGATCTTGCCCACCGGCATCGGCCACATCGAGCTGATGCAGCCGACCGACCCCGACAAGGCGGTGGGCCGTTTCCTGGCCCGGCACGGCGAGGGCGTCTACCTGGTCGGCTTCGAGTGCCAGGACATCCCGGGCGCCGTCGGCAAGCTGCGCGCCGACGGCGTGAGGGTGGACAGCCCGCGCCACGACATCGCCTGGGTGCACCCGCAGGCGACCAACGGGCTGTTCGTGGAGCTGCGCCACCGCGAGACGTACGACTGACGAGGAGACGCTCATGGCGCTCGAGATTCCGGATACCTGGGGGCTGGCCGGCAAGGTCGCGATCGTCAGCGGCGGTGGCGCCGCCGGCGACGGCATCGGCAACGGGCGGGCGGCCGCCATTTTGCTGGCCAAGGCCGGCGCGCGGGTGGTCGTGGTGGATCGCGACAAGGCGCTGGCCCAGCGCACGGTGGCGATGATCCAGGAGGCCCGGGCCGGCGAGGCCATCGCGCTGGACGCCGACGTCACGCAGTCGCCCGAGTGCGGGCGCATGGTGCAGGCCGCGCTCGACACCTACGGGCGCCTGGACCTGCTCGACAACAACGTGGGCATCGGCAGCCGCGGCTCCGTCGTGGACGAGACCGAGGAGAACTGGCGCCGCGTCATGCAGGTGAACGTGGAGACGATGTTCCTCACCGCCAAGCACGCGATCCCCGCCATGAAGCGTGGGGGCGGCGGCGCCATCGTCAACGTGTCGTCCATCTCCGCGCTCCGCCCGCGCGGGCTCACGACCTACTCCGTCTCCAAGGGCGCCGTCATCGCGCTCACCCAGGCGATGGCGGTGGACCACGGCAGGGACGGCATCCGCGTGAACTGCGTGGCGCCGGGGCCGATGTACACCCCGATGGTCTACGCGCGCGGCATGAGCGAGGCCGCCCGCGAGCGGAGGCGCAACGCCTCGCTGCTCAAGATCGAGGGCACCGGCTGGGACATCGGCCACGCGGTGCGCTTCCTGCTCTCCGACTACGCCCGCTACATCACCGGCCACGTCCTGGTGGTGGACGGCGGCACCACGGTGACCGCGCCCGAGCGCGACTCGCAGTGAGCACGCCGATGGAGGCGAATCGCGCCCACTGGGACGAGGCGACCGACATCCATGCCCGCGGCAACGTGTACGGCCTCGAGGACTTCCGGGCCGGGCGGTACGAGCTGCACCCGATCGAGGTCGAGGAGCTCGGCGACGTCGCCGGCAAGCGGCTCCTGCACCTGCAGTGTCACTTCGGGCTCGACACGCTCGCGTGGGCCCGGCGGGGCGCCAGCGTCACCGGTGTGGATTTCTCCCCGAAGGCCATCGCGCTCGCCCGCTCGCTGGCCGCCGAGGCCGGGATCGACGCGCGGTTCGTCGAGTCCGACGTCTACGCCCTGCCGGCCACGCTCGCGGGACGATTCGACGTCGTCTTTTCCTCCCACGGCGTGCTCTGCTGGCTTGCCGACCTGACGCGCTGGGGGGAGATCGTCGCCCGCTACCTCGAGCCCGGCGGGACCTTCTATATCGTCGAGGCCCACCCGTTCATCCGGGTCTTCCCGACGGCCGACGACATCACGGATGGCTCGACCGAGCTGCGCCCGTACTTCTCGTACTTCCACGACCCGGCCGGCACCCGCTGGCCGCCCGCCGCCGACTACGCCGACGAGGCGACCCGATATACGACGCCTGAGCACACGTGGCAGCACAGCATGGGTGACATCGTGAACGCGCTGATCAGCGCCGGGCTCCGGATCGACTTCCTCCACGAGTTTCCCTACTGCGTGTGGAAGGTCGTCGCCTTCACGGAGCCGGTCGGGCGGGGCGGCTGGGGGCTGGGCCCGCGGTTCCCGCGGCTTCCGCTGATGTTCTCGCTCAAGGCGACCAGGCCGGGCTCGTAGGCGAGCCCGGCGGACGCTGGACTACGGGCAGGTCGAGCCGCCGTTGCTGTCCGCGGCCGTGCTGTCGCCGCTGCCGCAGATCATGAACGTGCCGATCGCGGTGCTAGTGTACTTGTAGGACGTGCCCGAGCCGGTCCACGTGGCCGGCAGCGTCGGGATGCTGTTGATGAACGGCCCGCCGACCTGGTTCTGCGCGTTGGTCTGCTGCGTGGTCAGGGCGGCCGGGAGCGCGCCGGACTGGTTGCTCGCGGTCGGGCAGGTGGTGGCGGCGGAGCCGTTGTCGGGCAGGGCGCCGCAGTGCGCCGAGTAGATGCTGACGGCCGAGGCCATGGCGCGCGTGTCGGCCTGCGCCTTGGCGATGCGCGCCCGCGCCTGCACGTTGGCGTAGAGCGGGACAGCGATGGCGGCCAGGATGCCGATGATCGCCACGACGATGAGCAGCTCGATCAGGGTGAAGCCGCGCTGATGCCGAAACCTTTTCATGATCACACCCTCCTGGGCTCGACGTCCAACAGTGCAGGAAGGGGGCCAGCCCCGACTATCGCTTCGAATCAGCGACATGCAGCGGCGGGCTCGGCGAATCGAGCGGGATTCACTCGCTTTTCGCGGGCCCGCCGCGCACTTTCACGCCCGTCCACTCCTCGTAGAGCTTCGTGACCGCGGCCATGTCGAGGTTCCCGAGGCCGTTGGCCATCGCGGTCTCGTAGACCTGGCGCACGGCGGAGGTGGCGTGCATCGGCATGCCGAGGCTCGCCGCCAGCGTGAGCGCGAGACCCACGTCCTTGCGCGAGAGCGCGATGGAGAAATTCGGGGTGAAGTCGCCGGCGAGCACGTTGGGCATGCGCTTGAGGAAGTGGTGCGAGCGGCCGCCGCTGTTCTTGAGGATCTCGAACAGGCGCTCGGGGTCCATGCCGGCGCGCACGCCCAGCACCATCGCCTCGGCGGCCACGACCATGTTGCCCATGGACATCACGTTGTTGACGAGCTTCACGATGTAGCCGGAGCCGAGCGGCCCCACGTGGTGCAGCTCGCGGGCGAGCGCCTGCAGCACGGGGCGGCAGCGCTCCAGCACCGCGGCGTCGCCGCCGACCATGAACACGAGCCCGCCGCTGCCCGCGTCGGCGGGGCCGCCGCTGATGGGCGCGTCCAGGCAGTCGACCCCGCGCGGCCGGGCGGCCGCGGCCACCTCGCGCCAGGTGTCGGGGTCGATCGTGCTGAGGTCGATCAGCGTCGCGCCCGTGCGCGCCGCCGCGACGGCGCCGTCGGCGCCCAGGTAGGCGCGGCGGACGGCGCCGGGGTCGGTGAGGCTGGAGAGGACGACGTCCGCGCCCCCGGCCACCCGGGCGGGCGAGTCGGCCGGCGTGACGCCGGCGTCCGACGCCTGGCGCATGCGCTCGGCGGCGATGTCGTAGCCCGTCACCGCGTAGCCGCTCGCGACGAGCCGGCGCGCCATCTGGCCGCCCATGGTGCCGAGGCCGAGGAACCCGATCGCCGGCGTCGCCATCGTCACCCCCAGAGTCGGCGGGTCGCGAGGTCGGCGCCCTCGCGCAGCGCGGCGAGCTTGGCCCACACCACGCTGGGCGCGCACATCTCCGAGCCGGCGAAGGTGCCGAAGCCGCAGTCGGTGGAGGCGATCACGCGCGTGCGGTCGCCGACGGCGGCCACCGCGTCCTCGATCCGCCCGGCCACGACCTCGGGGTGCTCGACGTAGTTGGTCGTCGTGTCGATCACGCCGGGGATGAAGAGCATGCCGTCGGGCAGCCGGTGGCGCTTGATGACCCGATGCTCGTGCTGGTGGCGCGGATTGCCGAGCGGCATCGAGAGCGCGCCGACCTTGGCCCGCAGCACGATCGGCAGCACCGCCTCCAGCGCCACGTCGTGCACGTGCGGCCCGTCGTAGTTGCCCCAGCACAGGTGCAGGCGCACGCGGTCGGGCGGGATGTTCACGATCGCCTGGTTGATCGCCTCCACGTGCAGCTCGACCGCGCGCTGGAACCCCTCCAGCGACTCGTGCTGGAAGAAGCGCGCGCGCTCCATCGCGAGGTCGGGGCAGTCGAGCTGCAGCACGAAGCCGCGGGCGTGGATCAGCTCGTACTCTTTTCGCAGCTCGCGGGCGAGCGCCATCACGTAGCGCTCGTGGGAGTCGTACCACGCGTTGAGCAGGATCGTCGCGCACGTCCCCGGCGACACCGCCGTCATGAAGCGATCGGCGAACGGCCGCGGCGCCGCCGCGGTGACGCGCAGGAACATGTCGCACTCGCGCTCGGCCTCGCCGAGGTCCTCGTAGCGCACCTCGGCGATCGCCTGGGGCGCGTCGTTGATGCGGGCCGCCGCGCGCCGCCGGTCGGCCAGCAGGGCGGCGTAGTCGGGGAAGTCGATCTGGTCCCGTGACGGCAGCCGCCGGCTCGCGCCGCCGAAGCCGCGCATCCGCCGGGCCACGTAGGTGGAAAAGCCGGCGCGCGGCTGCTCGCCGTCGTTGCCGACGTCCACGCCGGCCTCGAGCTGTTTGGCCACGACCTCGCGCACCGCCGCCTCGATCTCGCGCGCCAGCGCGCCCTCGTCCACCGGCTCGCCGCGGTCCTGCCGCACGAGCAGATCGCGCAGGGCGGCCGGGCGCGGGATGCTGCCCACGTGCGTCGTCAGGATGCGGTCGTCGCTCCCGCGCACGCTCAGCGGACCATGCCGGCGTGGCGCGGCAGGAACAGCGTGATCTCCGGGAACACGATCAGGAGCAGGAGCCCCACGACGAGCGACACGAGGTAGGGCCAGTAGGCGCGGAAGTGGCGGCCGACCGAGATGTCGGCGAAGCGCAGCGCCATCAGCAGGCCGACGCCGATGGGCGGCAGGAACAGGCCGATGCCGACGGCGGCGGTGAGGACGATGTTGAAGTGGATCGGGTGGATCCCGATCTTGCGGGCGACGGGGAAGACCACCGGCACCAGCACGACGGCGGCGGGCAGCCCCTCAAGGACCATGCCGAAGACGACCACGATCAGCGAGACGGCGAAGAGGAAGAGCCAGGGCGTGGGCTCGAGCGGCTGCAGGAGCTCGCCCAGCATCGCCGGCACCCCCAGCATGCCCATCAAGAACTGGTAGACGCTGGCCACCGACAGCAGGAAGACGACGGCGGCGGTGAGCAGCGCGCTCTCGTAGACGAGCTCGAGCATCTTCCACAGCGTGACGTTGCGGTAGTAGAGGAGGGCGGCGCCGATCGAGTAGAACGCCACCAGCGCGCCCGCCTCCGTCGCGGTGAAGACGCCGAAGAAGAAGCCGAGCACGATGAGGATCGGCACCACCATCGGAACCAGCGAGCCTCGGACGGCGGCGGCGAACTCGCTCCGGGTGGAGCGCCGGTCCTTCGGCCACTGCAGGCGATGGGCCTGGATGAGGATGACGACCATCAGGCAGGCGGCGGTGACGGCGGCAGGGATGAAGCCGCCGAGGAAGATGCCGACGACCGAGGTGTCGGTGACCTGGCCGAGCACGATCATGAAGATCGCGGGCGGCACCAGGATGCCCATGGCGGTCGCCGAGGCGACCAGCGAGACGGCGTGCTCGGGCTTGTAGCCGGCGCGCAGCATCGGCGGCGTCAGCATCGAGCCGATGGCGGAGACGTCGGCGATTGTGGAGCCGGAGATGCCGGAGAAGAAGTACTCGGCCAGCACCACCGAGAGACCGAGGCCGCCGCGCACCCAGCCGACCAGCGCCCGCGCCAGGTCCACCAGCGCGTAGGACATCCCGCAGCGCTCCATGAGGCTGCCGGCGAACACGAAGGTGGGGATCGCCAGCAACACCCAGCTCTGCGAGCCGGCCACCAGGCTGGAGGGCAGCTTCTGCAGCGAGAAGTTGCCGACCACGAGGCCGGCGAACCCGGCGAGGCCGAGCGCGAACACGATCGGCAGCGAGAGCAGCGTGAGGATCAGGAACGTGATGCCGACGGTGGTGAGGAGCATCGCTCAGGACTCCGCGACGGGGGCGCGGCAGGCGTCCACCAGCGCGGCCACGCTGTAGACGACGATGAGGACGCCGCCGACGACCGACGAGAGATAGAGCCAGCGCAGGTTCAGGTCGAGGGCGGGGGAGAACGACTGGCTGTTGAGCTCGCTCACCTGCCAGCCGAACACCGCCAGCAGCGCGCCGAAGCCGGCGATGAGCACGCCATGGCTGATCGCGACGGCGCGGCGGAGGCCGGGCGGGAAGCGGTCGGTGAGGATCTGCACGGCGAAGTGCGTGCCGCGCCGGATGCCGAGGGCGGCGCCGATGAAGGTGAGCCAGGCCAGCGCGTACTCGCCGACCTCCTCGACCCAGAAGAAGCGGACGCTCGGCAGGTCGAACTGCGCCGACACCCACGTCATCACGTAGCGCAGGAACACGCCGACCAGCATGTCGACCATCGCGATCAGCATGAGCACGGTGATGACGACGTGGGGCAGCGCGCGGATACCGCGGAGGAGCGGGCTCACGGCGCGCGGATCGTAGCAAGGCGGGCGCCGCTTGACAATGGTGCGTGATCGCGCGAAGTTCGGCGCGCCGACAGGAGGCCCCATGAGCCGCGTCCAGCGCAGCGTCGCGTGTGTGACCGTCGCCCTCGCCGTGCTCCTCGCCGCCGGATCGAGCCCGGCGCCCGCCCAGCCCAAGCCGGCGCCGCGCAAGCTCGACCTCGCGCACATCATCGCGCCGCCCGAGTCGGGTGCGATCGGCTTCAAGTATCTCGCCGACGAGGTGACGAAGCGCTCCAACGGCACGCTGAACGTGGTCTTCCACGGCGGCACGCTGCTCTCCAAGGAGCTGGAGATCATGGACGCCGTGAAGTCCGGCAACATCGCGCTCGGCACGCCGGTGGGCGCCGCGTGCACGGTGTTCCCGGAGATGTGCGTGTTCCTTACCCCGTACCTGGTGCGCGACTACAACCACGCCTACGCGATGTTCAACGGCGAGATCGGCCGCAAGCTCGACGAGACGTTCCAGCAGAAGTACAAGGTCAAGATCATCTACTTCTACGACTACGGCTTCCGCCACTTCTGGAACAACCGTAAGCCGATCGTCACCCCGGCCGACCTCAAGGGGCTCAAGATGCGCGTGCAGCAGGGGCGCGTGTTCGCCGACACCGTCAACGGCCTCGGCGCCAGCGCGGTGCCGATGCCGTGGGGCGAGGTGGTGCCGGCCGCCCAGCAGGGCGTCATCGACGGGGCCGACCTGCCGATCTACAACATCAACGCGCTGAAGGTGTACGAGGTCTCCAAGTACGTCTCGATGACCTTCCACAACTACGGCCCGACGCTGCTGGTGATGAACCTCGACGTGTGGAAGAGCCTCACCCCCGAGCAGCAGAAGCTCTTCCTGGAGGTCGGGCGCGAGGCGCAGAAGAAAGTCCGCGAGATGACCGAGAGCGTGGACAATCTGGCCAAGGCCAAGGAGATCCTCGAGGCGAGGGGCATGAAGGTCAACGCCGCCGACGTGGCCTCGTTCCGGAAGATCGCCGAGGAGAAGATCTGGCCGGCCTACCGGCAGCAGTACGGCGAGCTCTGGGACAAGATCGTCGCCGTCAAGTAACAGCGTGAGGCGGCGGACGGCGTCCGCGATCGCGCTGGCGGCGGCCGTCGTGCTCGCGGGGGCGGTCGCCGCCGCCGACTGCCCGCCGCCGCGGGCCGCCGCCACCACCGCGCTCGGCATGAAGTACTGCGCCGACCCGGCGTTCGCGCCGGCCGTCGCCGGGCTCGTCCCCAAGCTCCGCCAGGAGATCCGCGGCCATCGCGCGGCCGGCCGGCTCGTCGTCTACGCGAGCACGCCGATCAGCCCGCGCGGCGGCGGCCACACCGCCGTCAACCTCGCCATCGCCGCGTCGGTGAAGGCGCGGCTCGAGAAGGAGTACGGCGCCGGGCTGTGGGTGCTGGACCCCGGCCGCTACCAGCTGCCCGACGTCGGGGGCAAGGCCGCCGGGGGCGGCGACTACATGGTGATGTGGACCGAGGTCCTCGGCGGCGCTGACGTCACCGGCTGCCTCGGCCGCTGGGTGGCCGGCCGGGCGGCGACCGACGACGGGTTCCGCCGCGACGGCCGCCCGGCCTCGCCCGCCGAGATGGAAACGGAGGTCGCGCCCGGCTACGAGCTGCGCTGACTCACGGGCGCGAGGGGGAGACGTCCATGCGATTCGCTCGACGCGGGCTGCTGGTGGCGCTGGCGCTCGGGGTGGTGGCGGCGGGGGCGATGCCCGGCCGCGCTGCCGAGACGCTCAACGCGTACTCGATCTGGCCGGAGAACTGGGCGCGGCCGATGCTGCAGGAGTTCGAGAAGGCCACCGGGATCAAGGTCAACTTCGTCCGCTTCTCCTCCGGCGAGGCGCTCGCCCGCCTGATTGCCGAGAAGAACAATCCGCGCGTGGACGTCCTCTTCGGCGGGCCAGTCGAGACGTTCGCGGCCGGCGTCAAGGAGGGGATCTTCGAGCCCTACCGGCCCCCGTCCTTCGCGGCGCTGCCCGCCCGCTTCAAGGCCGCCGACGGCAGCTGGGTGGCGATCGCCGACGACCCGCTGGTGTTCATGAGCAACGTCAAGTTCCTCAAGGACAACAACCTCAAGCCGCCGGCCTCGTGGGACGACCTGCTCAATCCCGCCTACAAGAACATGCTCCAGATGGCCGACGCGCGGACGTCGGGCACCGCCGTCACGCGCATCTTCTCCATCCTCGAGGTCAACGGTCGCGACGAGGGCAAGGCGTTCGAGTACATGAAGAAGAAGCGCCGCAACGTGCAGCTCTACACCAAGAGCGGCGGCGGCGGCACGCTGCCGGTCGGCCTCGGCCAGGCGGGGGCCGGCATCTTCTTCATCGTGGACGCCCTCGACACCAAGGCCAAGGGCTACGACGTCGTCATCAGTTTTCCGAGGGAGGGTATCGGGACGTCGGCCGAGGCGATCGCCGTGATCAAGGGTGCGAAGAATCCGGAGCTGGGGCGCAAGCTGATCGACTGGGCGTCGTCACCCGCGATGCAGAAGCTCTTCGCGCCCCACAAGATCAACTTCGTCCCCGCCCATCCCGAGGTCGCCATCGAGCCCAGCCTGGCCGAGGTCCTCAAGGGGGCGAAGATCTTCCCGATCGACGACGCCTACGCCGGCGCCAACCGCAAGCGGATCGTGGAGCGCTGGGTGAACGAGGTGCTCAATCTCAAGGAGTGACGCGGCCCGCCCGCTGCGGCGGGATCCCGCGCTCCTCGTCGCCGTGGTCGTTTTGTGGGCGCTGCTCGCGCTCTTCGTCGTCTTCCCGCTCGCCGCCCTCGTCACGCGCGCGTTCGTCGAGGGCGGGCGCGTCACGGTGGGGCCGGTGGTGGCGATCCTGCGCGACCCCCATCACCTGCGGGCCTTCGGCAACAGCCTCCTGCTCGGCGCGCTCGTCGGCGTCGCCGGCACCGCGCTCGGCTTCCTCTTCGCGTTCACCGCCGCGCGGGCGGGGCTGCCGCGTCCGTGGTCCGTCCTCCTCGACGCGACCGCGCTGCTGCCCCTGGTGTCGCCACCGTTCACGACCGCCATCGCGATCATCTTCTCGTTCGGGCCGCGCGGGCTCGTCACCTGGCAGCTCCTCGGCATCAAGGGGTTCACCGTCTACGGCCTCGCCAGCACGTTCGGCGCCGAGACGCTGACGTACTTTCCGATCGCCTATCTCACGCTCAAGCCGGTGCTGGCCGCGCTCGACCCCAACGTGGAGGACATGGCCTTCAGCCTCGGCGGCTCGCGCTGGCGCGTCTTCCGCACCGTCACGCTGCCGCTGACGGTGCCCGGCCTCGGCAACGCGTTCCTGCTCGTCTTCGCCGCGTCGCTCGCCGACTTCGCCACGCCGCTGATCCTGGCCGGCAACGACTTCCCCGTGCTGCCGACCCAGGCCTATCTGCAGATCACCGGCCTCTTCGATTTCAAGGGGGGCGCGGTGCTCTCGTTCGTCCTGCTGCTGCCGGCGTTCGCGGTCTACCTGCTGCAGCGCGCGTGGGTCGGCCGCCGCTACTACGTGACGATCAGCGGCAAGGCCGGCGCGGCGACGGCGGTCCGGACCGTGGCCGGCTGGGCGCGGGTGCCGCTGCTGGCCGGCTGCCTGGCGGTCGCCGCCGTCGTCGTGTGGTTCTACGCGCTGCTCGCCTACGCGTCGCTGGTCGTGGCGCTGGGGGCCAACCACGCGTGGACGTGGAGCCACTACCGGGTCATCTTCACCGAGGGGGCGAAGGCGATCGGCGACACGCTGATCATCGCCGGCGTGGGCATGCCGCTCGGCGGCGTGTACGGCATCCTGCTCGGCTACCTCGTAGCGCGCAAGGCGTTTCGTGGCCGGCGCGCCATGGAGATCGTCTCGATGGTCAACTATGCGCTGCCGGGGACGATCGTGGGCATCGCCTACCTGATCGCGTTCAACGACCCGCCGCTCGTCCTCACCGGCGGGGCGCTGATCATCGTGGCCTGCTACGTCTTCCGCTACAGTCCCACCGGCATCCGGACGACGGTGGCGCTCCTGCAGCAGATCGATCCGGGGCTGGAGGAGGCCTCCCAGTCGCTCGGCGCCTCCAGCGCCACGACCTTCCGCCGGATCACGCTGCCGCTGATCGCGCCGGCGTTCTTCGCCGGGCTCGGCGTCGTGTTCATCCGCTCGATGACCGCGATCAGCGCGACGGTCTTCCTGATCTCCATCAACTGGACGCTCATCACGGTGCGCATCCTCGAGAACATGACCGAGCTCTCGCTCGGCCCCGCCGCCGCCTTCTCGATGCTGGTCGTCGCCATCGTGCTCGTCGTGCTGGCGGTCCTCGGCCGCCTGCTCCGGCGCTTCCGCGCGCCCGGGCGGGTGACCGTGGCGGGGCTGCTGGGCGGGTGATGGGCGCCGTCGGCATCCGGCTCGAGGGGCTGACCAAGCGCTTCGCCCACCGCGTGCAGGGCGAGGTGCACGCCGCCCGCGACGTGAGCCTGACCGTCGCGCCGGGCGAGTTCGTGACGCTGCTCGGCCCCTCGGGCTGCGGCAAGACGACCACGCTGCGCATGATCGCGGGGTTCGAGCAGCCCGACGCCGGGCGCGTCTGGATCGGCGACGAGGATGTGACGGCGCTGATGGCCAACCGCCGCAACCTCGGCTTCGTCTTCCAGAACTACGCGCTGTTCCCGCATCTCACCGTGTTCGACAATGTCGCCTACGGGCTGCGCGTGCAGGGACAGCCGGCGGACGCGATCGCGCGCGCCGTCGCCGAGATCCTGGCACTGGTCGGGCTGCGCGGTTACGAGCGCCAGTTCCCCCAGCAGCTCTCGGGCGGCGAACAGCAACGGGTGGCGCTGGCCCGCGCCATCGTGATCCGCCCGCGCGTGCTGCTGTTCGACGAGCCGCTGTCCAACCTCGACGCGCAGCTCCGCGTGCGCATGCGCGGCGAGATCCGCGCGCTGCAGCAGGCCCTGTCCATCACCACCGTCTACGTGACGCACGATCAGGAGGAGGCGATGGCGATCTCCGACCGCATCGCCGTCATGAGCCGGGGGACGATCGTGCAGGAGGGCACCGCCGAGGCGCTCTATCAGCGCCCGGCCTCGGAGTTCGTCGCGCGCTTCATTGGCCGCGTGAACCTGGTGGAAGCGCTGGTGATCGGCGTCGGCGCCGGCGGCGTGGAGGTGGAGGTTGCCGGGCGGCGGATGCGGATCGCCGTCGCCGGGCCCGCGCCAACGGTCGGCGACAAGGTGCGCCTGGTCGTCCGCCCGGAGGCGGTCGAGCTGACGCCGGCCGGCGGCGACGGCCCGGCCGGCGTCGTGACCGGCCGCACGTTCCTCGGCGAGAAGGTCGAGTACCAGGTGCGGGTGGGCGAGGAGGCGCTGCAGGTGACGCGCTACAGCGGCGCCGCCGACGCGCGCTTTGCGCCCGGCACGCCGGTGACCGTGCGGCTGCCCGCCGAGGGCGTCGGCGTCCTGCGCGAGGGCGCATGACGGCCTGGCTTGCCCTCGTGCTGGCCGCCCAGCTGCCGCTCGGCGCCGGCCCCGAGATCCACGGTGAGCGCGACGTCTTCTCGGCGCCCGGCGTCACCCTCGTCTGGGCCGTGCTGCGCGCGCCGCTTGAAGAGGAGACCCAGGTCGTGATCCGCGTCGACCTCCGCGCAGGACTCTTTACTGGACCGTACGCCTGGGTCCGGCTGTACGGGATCGATCCGTTCAGCGGTGAGCGACGCCTGATGACGCCGGGCGGCCGCGTCTCCGGCCCGGTGGATCTCAGGACGTCCAGGCGCACGTTCGCCGACCATCCGCGGCGCGAGATCCGCCTCTATCGCTCCGAGGAGGAGTGGAACGCCGACGTGCCCGCGCTGACGATCTACTACCTCGGCGTGCCGGACACCACGCCGGAGTTCGTCTCCGAGCCCGCGCTCGCCGCCTATCTCGCCGACGCCGTCGGCCGCGCGAGACGCTGACGTAGTGGCGGTATCAAGCGCCGCCAGCGCACTTTTTCGCTTGACAGGGTTCTCCGAGGGCGGTGGCGGCGCGTCCGCAGTGCGCGTCGGATGCCAGCCCAGCGGCCCACAGACGCCCGCGATGGGGCCGCGGCTGGCCTGGTCCCGAAAACGCTCGCTCGCGCCCGCGATCGCGGCTCCTCGCGCCTCCCAGGCGGGTCGAAAACCACGGTGTACAGTCGCCCCAGAACAAGGGGGACTCGTCATGCAGAGCTGCACCGCAGACACGGACCGGCTGGGCGATGAGATCGCCGAGCTCTCCGCGCACCTCGAGGCGGCGACCGCGCGCCTCCTCGACCTCATCCGCGACTTCGACGCGCGCGGAGGATGGGCCAGCCAGGGCTGTCGCTCTTGTGCAGCATGGCTCGGCTGGCGCGTGGGGCTCGACCTCGGCGCCGCCCGCGAGCGGGTCCGCGTGGCCCGCGCGCTGGGCACGCTGCCGCGGCTGGCCCAGGCCCTCGCCCGCGGCGAGCTGTCCTACGCCAAGGTCCGCGCGCTGACGCGCGTGGCCACGCCGGAGACCGAGGAACGGCTGCTGGCCGTGGGCAAGGCCGGCACCGCCGCGCACGTCGAGCGGATCGTGCGTGGCTGGCGGCGGGTGGATCGCAACGCCGAGGCGCGTGAGGCCGCGCGCCAGCACGCGAGCCGTTCGCTGCACGTGTATCAAGATGAAGACGGTACCGTCACGATCCGTGGCCGGCTGGCGCCGGAGGTGGGCGCGCTGCTCGTGCAGGCGCTGGCGGCGGCCCGCGACACGCTGTATCAGCAGGCCCGGCTCAACGACCCGGCAGGCGATCCGCCGACGATGGCCCAGCAGCAGGCTGACGCGCTCGCGCTGCTCGCGGAGACGGCGCTCCACCATGGGATCAACCCCGGCGCCCCGGGCGAGCGATACCAG
>JBGQFW010000106.1:0-14097 GCA_041497115.1 Methylomirabilia bacterium | reverse complement strand
TCCTCGGCGAGATCCGCGACAAGAAAGAGATCAGCGACGCGCTGCGCGAGACGCTCACGAAGGCGGTGACCGAGGCCAAGGCCGAGTTCCTGGCCGCCAAGGGGATCAAGGCCGCCTAGGCGCCTCATGGCAACGCTCAGAGACATCCAGCGGCGGATCCGCTCCGTCCAATCCACGCAGAAGATCACGCGCGCCATGAAGCTGGTGGCAGCGGCCAAGCTGCGCCGCGCCCAGGAGCGCATCCTGTCGGCGCGCCCCTACGCCAACAAGATGGCCGAGCTCCTCGGCAACCTGGTCTCCGGCGCCGAGTCGGCCGACGGCGCGGCGCACCCGCTGCTCGAGCAGCGCGAGGGGCCGCGCCGGCAGATCGTCATCATCACCGCCGACCGCGGTCTGGCCGGCGCCTTCAACTCGAGCATCATCCGCCGCGCCGTCGAGCTGGTCCGCCAGTCGAGCGCGGCGGAGGTGACGCTGGTCGTCGTCGGGCGCAAGGCGCGCGACTTCTTCCGGCGCCGGGCGACCACGATCAAGCGCGACCTGGTCGGCTTCTGGGACCGGCTGGCCTACAGCCACGCCAGCGAGCTGGCCGATTACTTCATGCAGCAGTACCTCGACAACGAGGTGGACGAGGTCGTCCTCCTCTACAACGAGTTCCGCTCGGTCGCGGTGCAGCGGCCGGTCCGCGTCCGCCTCCTGCCGATCCCGCGCGCCGAGGCGGGGGCCGCCGGCGGCGCCGCCGAGCCGGTGGACTACATCTACGAGCCGAGCGCCGAGGGCATCCTGGGCGACCTGCTGCCCCGCCACGTCCGCATGCAGGTCTGGCGGGCGCTGATGGAGTCGCTGGCCGGCGAGTACGGCGCGCGCATGACGGCGATGGAGGCGGCCACCAAGAACGCCAAGGAGATGATCGACGTCCTGACGATCCAGTACAACAAGGCGCGCCAGGAGAAGATCACCAAGGAGCTGCTCGACATCGTCGGCGGCGCCGAAGCCTTAAAGCAAGGAGCCGAAGCATGAGCGACGGGAAGATCGTCCAGGTCATCGGTCCGGTGGTGGACGTGGAGTTCGAGCCCGGGCGGCTGCCGGCCATCTACAACGCGCTGCTCGTGCAGGGCGTGGAGAACAAGGACGTCTTCGCCTACTCCTCCAAGCTCACGCTGGAGGTCGCCCAGCACCTCGGCGAGAGCCAGGTGCGCACGATCGCGATGGCGTCCACCGACGGCCTGACGCGCGGCATGATCGTGCGCGACACCGGCGCGCCCATCTCCATCCCGGTCGGCAAGGAGACGCTCGGCCGCATCCTCAACATCGTCGGCGAGCCCGTGGACAAGGGGCCGGCGCTCACCACGAAAAAGACGTACCCGATCCACCGTCCGGCCCCGGCCTTCGAGGACCAGTCCACCAAGGTCGAGATGTTCGAGACCGGCATCAAGGTGGTGGACCTGCTGGAGCCGTACAGCAAGGGCGGCAAGACCGGCCTCTTCGGCGGCGCCGGCGTCGGCAAGACCGTGTTGATCATGGAGCTGATCAACAACATCGCCAAGCAGCACGGCGGCATCTCCGTCTTCGCCGGGGTGGGGGAGCGGACGCGCGAGGGCAACGACCTCTATCACGAGATGAAGGAGTCGGGCGTCATCGAGAAGACCGCCCTCATCTTCGGCCAGATGACCGAGCCGCCGGGCTCGCGGCTGCGGGTGGCGCTGACCGGCCTCACCGCCGCCGAGTACTTCAGAGATGAAGAAGGACAGGACGTCCTTCTGTTCATCGACAATATTTTCAGATTCACCCAGGCGGGGTCGGAGGTGTCGGCGCTGCTCGGCCGCATGCCATCGGCGGTCGGTTATCAACCCACGCTGGGCACCGAGATGGGCCAGCTCCAGGAGCGCATCACGTCCACCAAGAAGGGGTCCATCACCTCGGTGCAGGCGATCTACGTGCCGGCCGACGACATCACCGACCCGGCGCCCGCCACCGCCTTCGCCCACCTGGACGCGACGACCGTGCTCTCGCGCCAGATCGCCGAGCTGGGTATCTACCCGGCGGTGGACCCGCTGGCCTCCACCTCGCGCCTCCTCGATCCGAACATCCTCGGCCAGGACCACTACCAGACGGCGCGCGCCGTGCAGTCCATCCTGCAGCGCTATCGCGACCTCCAGGACATCATCGCCATCCTCGGCATGGAGGAGCTGTCCGACGAGGACAAGCTGGCGGTGGCCCGCGCCCGGAAGATCCAGCGGTTCCTCTCGCAGCCGATGTTCGTGGCCGAGGCGTTCACGGGCACCCAGGGCCGCTACGTGAAGCTGGCCGACACGGTGAAGAGCTTCAAGGAGGTCGTGGAGGGCAAGCACGACGAGCTGCCCGAGCAGGCCTTCTACATGGTCGGCGACATCGGCGAGGCGATGGACAAGGGCAAGAAGCTGCGCGAGGTGGCCTGAGTGGCCGAGCGCCTCACGCTCGAGCTGGCCACGCCGACGCGGATGGTTGCGGCCGTCGAAGTCGACGAGGTCGTCGTCCCCGGCAGCGAGGGTTACTTCGGCGTCCTGCCGGGCCACGCGCCGTTCCTGGCCACGCTGGGCATCGGCGAGGTGACGTACCGCGTCGGCCGCGAGGAGGCGCACGTGGCGCTCTCCGGCGGCTTCGCCGAGGTCCGCAACGACAAGGTCATCATCCTGGCCGACGGCGCCGAGACGCCGGCCGACATCGACCGCGCCCGCGCCGAGCGGGCCCGCGAGCGCGCCGAGGCCCGGCTGACCGGCCGCGCCAGCCAGGAGGAGATCGACTACACGCGGGCGGTGTGCGCGCTGGCCCGCGCGCTCACCCGGCTGCAGGTGGCGGGCCGGGGCCACTAGCCGGCCACTGCCCCGCCGCGCGGGCGGCCTGCCCCCGTCCCGCGGCAGTCCCCGCCGTCGCCGCGTCGTAAGTCTCCGTTCCGTCGTACTGCCGCCCGTGGCGTGCCCCTTGCTGCCTGAAGGGGCCATGCTGACGATCCTCATCGCCGACGACGAGCCTCACGTGGTCGAGCTGGTGCGCGTGACCCTGGAAGACGAGCGCGTGCGCGTGGTCGAGGCGGCCGACGGCGCCTCGGCCCTCGCCCTGGCGGCGGAGCTCGAGCCCGAGTTGGTTTTCCTCGACGTCAACCTGCCGGACATGAGCGGGCTCGACGTCTGCCGCCGGCTGCGCCGCGAGCCGCGCGTGGCCGCCCCGCGCATCATCATGCTGACCGCCGCGGCGCAGCAGGAGGACATTGCGCGCGGGCTCGCCGCGGGCGCGACGCACTACCTCACCAAGCCCTTCTCGCCGGTGCGGCTGCTCTCGCTGGTGGAAGGCCTGCTGCCGCGTGCCGCATGGCTGCCCGACTAGCCGCCGAGCTGCAGTCGCTGCGCTACGCCGAGGACGTGCGGCGCCTCTACCACCAGCTGCGCCGCTCGATCTGCCAGTCGCTGCTCGGCCTCACCAACGCGCTGGAGGCCAAGGACGTCTACACGCGCGGCCACTCCGAGCGCGTCGGCGGCTGGAGCCGGCGGCTGGCGGTGGCGCTGGGGCTGCCGGGCGGCGAGGTCGAGACGCTCACGCAGGCGGGGCTGCTCCACGACATCGGCAAGATCGGCGTGCCGGAGTCCGTGCTCCGCAAGCGCGCCGGCCTCGAGCGCGAGGAGTGGGCCCTCATGCGCCAGCACCCGGTCATCGGCGCGCAGATCGTCGCGCCGTTCGAGTTCTTCGCCGGCGGGGCGCTCGTGATCCGCCACCATCACGAGCGCTGGAACGGCACCGGTTATCCCGACGGCCTGGCTGCCGCCGCCATTCCGCTGGGCGCCCGCGTGGTGGCCGTCGCCGACGTCTTCGACGCGCTGACCTCCGAGCGACCCTACCGCGCGGCCCTCACGCGCGACGCCGCCCTGGCGCACCTGGCCGCCGAAGCCGCCCACACGCTCGATCCCGACGTGGTCGCCGCGCTGCTCGGGATCCTGCGCGCGGACGGCCTGGCCTGATCGCGTGCGCACCCTCGAGCTGCCGCGCGTCCCGCCGTCCGCCCGCCTGCTCGACGGCACCCCCGTCGCCGCGCTGCTCGTGCTGGCCGGCGCCTGGCTCGCCGCCGCCGTCACGCTGCCGCCCGCCGGCGCCCGCGTCGCCGGGCTCGCGGCGGCGCACGGCGCCCTGCTCGGTACCGCGCTGGCGTGGGCCGCCCGCGAGGGCGCGCCCGCCCGCTGGGCCCCGCTCTCCGTCGCGCTGCTGCTCGCCGCCGCCGCCACGTGCGCGCGGGTGGCGCCGTGGGGCGCCCTCGCCTACCTGGCGCTACCGGTGTGGCTGCTCTGGCGCCGTCCCGACTGGCTGGGCGGCGTTCGCGGGCAGGGGCGCGCCCTCGCCGCCGGCGCGCTCTTCGGCGCGCTGCTCGGCGCCCATCTCCTGGTCAACGCCTCGCTCACGCTCGGCTACCACGTGCGCGCGGGCGGCGCCGCCGCGGTGACTGGCTGGCTCGCGTACGACGCGTTCGCCAACGTGCTCGCCGCCGAGGCGTTCTTTCGCGGCGGCCTCTTCGCGCGCGCGCACCGGCGGTGGCCGCTGGCCGGCGCGGCGGCGCTGGCGACGGCGGCGTCGGTCGCGCGCTACCTGGCGGATCCGCTGCTGCCGCACTCGGCGGGGATGCTGGCCGGGGCGACCTTCTACCTGGCACTGCTCGGCGCCGGCAACTGCGTCCTGCTCGCCCGCAGCGGAAGCCTGGCGGCGCCGCTGGCGGCGGGCGTCGTGTTCTTCACCGCCTACCGGCTGCTCGCGCCGCGCTGAGGCGTCGTGGCGCTCGTCGTCGCCCTCGCCCTCGGCGGCGTGACCTTCGCCGTCGCGCTCTCCGGCGCCGGCGCCGCCTCGCTCTGGCGCCACGCCTATCACGTCCCCGTCGTGCTCGCGTCGCTCCGGTGGGGCGGCGGCGGGGCGGTGGCCGCGCTGGCCGCCGTCCTGCTGTACGCGCCGTTCGTGCTGCCGGCGCTCGAGCGCGCGGGCCCGACGCCTCCGGTGCTGGAGGGGCTGGCCACGTTCGCGCTGCTGCTCGGTGTCGGCGTGCTGAGCGGCGCGCTCGCCGCCGGGGTCCGGCGGCAGCGCGCGCGCTACGAGACGCTGGCGGCGGTGCCGCACGCTGTCGGCGGTGACGTGCCGCTCGACGCGGCGCTGCTCCGCCTGCGCGCGTGCCTGCGGCTGCGGCTGGCGGGCGACGTCGCGCTCGCCGTCCGTGACGGCGAGGGGCTTGCGGTGGCCGGCGGCGCCGCGGTGGCGCCGGGCTCGCCGGTGGCGCACGTGCTTGCCTCCGGCGCGCCGCTCTTCGTCCCCGACCTCGGCGGCGGGCCGGCGCCCCGGCGCGGCTTCGTGGCGCCGCTCGTCGGGCGCGGCGGCACGCTGGGGGCGCTGGCGCTCGAGCGGCGCGGCGACCTCGGCGCCGACGAGCGGCGGGCGGTGGTGGCGCTGGCCGCGCACATCGCGCTGGCGCTGGAGAACGCGCGGCTGGCCGCCCGCCAGCGGCGGTTCGCCGAGGAGCTGGCCGAGAAGATCGGCGCCGCCACCCGTCACGTCGTGGAGATGGACCGGATGAAGTCGGACTTCGTCGCCATCGCCTCGCACGAGCTGCGCACGCCGCTGACCGCGCTGCAGGGGTTCAGCGAACTGCTGGCGCGGCGGCGCTTCGCCCCCGCCGAGATCGCGCGCGTGGGCGCCATCATGAGTGCGGAGACCGAGCGGCTGGGACGCATCGTCAGCGACTTCCTCGACCTGGCGCGGCTCGAGCGCGGCCTGGCGCCGCCGCTGCGCCGCGCGCGGGTGGACGCCGCCGCCGTCGTCGGCGACGCGGTGGAGGTGCTGCGCCGCGCGCGCACCAGTCATCGCCTCGAGCTCGCGTGCCGGGGGCCGCTGCCGGTGGACGCCGACCCCGATGCGCTCGATCGCGTCGTGAAGAACCTCGTGTCGAACGCGGTGAAGTACTCGCCCGCCGGCAGCCGCGTGCGCGTGGCGGCGCGGCCGTGCGACGACGCGGCCGCTGTCGAGATCACCGTCGAGGACGAGGGGCCGGGCATCGCCGAGGCCGACCTCGCGGCCGTCTTCGAGCCGTATTTCCGCACCGCGGCGGGCGCGCGCGCCGCCGGCGGCGCCGGGCTGGGGCTGGCGGTCGTGAAGTCGCTCGTGGATGCGCACGGCGGAAGCATCCGCGCCGAGAACGTGACGCCGCACGGCACGCGAATGACGCTGCTTTTACCGTCCGTTCCTTGACACTCTGCGTCGCGCGCGTGTAATCTTGGCTGCTATGTCTCGTCGCGAAGAGATCGCGCAGCGCATGGCCGACGCCGTCGTGAAGCGGCTCACCACGCGCAAGGTCGTCGAGGTGCGCGGCGACGAGAGCGCGGTGAAAGCGGCGATCCGCCACGTGGTCGTCGCCGACCTCGTCGCCGAGGAGAAGCTGGACGCCGACGCGCGCAAGCTGCTGCTCGAGCACGCCAAGATGATCAAGGACTCGGCCGCCGATTACCGGCAGCTCCTCGGCAAGGTCAAGGAGAAGCTCGCGCGCGAGCGGGGATTCATCCTCTGATGCGGATGAGCCGGGAGCGGATCTTCCACCTGGCCGAGCTGATCATGCAGGAGCTGACCACCTCCGGGGCGGTGCACGTGAAGGCGCCCGACGAGCTGCGGCCGGAGATCCTGCGCGCGCTCACCGAGGAATCCAAGCTCGAGGAGTCGGTGGACAGCGAGGTGCGCAAGACACTGTCGACCTACTCGCGCCCCATGCCGGAGGGCAGCCACGAGTGGGACGTGCTCTACGACAAGACGCGCGAGGAAGTGTACCGGCGGCGGCTGCGGCTGTGACGCGGCTGGTCGTCGGCATCACCGGCGCCAGCGGCTCCGTCTACGGCATCCGCCTGCTCGAGGTGCTGCGCGCGACCACCACGGTCGAGCTGCACCTGGTGATCTCGGCCGCCGGCAAGCGCACGCTCGTGGAGGAGACCGACCACAGCGTGGCCGAGGTGGAGGCGCTCGCCCACCACCACTACGACGTCAAGGACATCGGCGCCACCCTGGCCTCCGGCTCGTTCCGCACCGGCGGCATGGTCATCGCGCCGTGCTCGATCAAGACGGCGGGCGCCATCGCAAGCTGCTACTCCGACACGCTCATCGCGCGGGCGGCCGACGTCACGCTGAAGGAGGGGCGGCCGCTCATCCTCCTCGTGCGCGAGACACCGCTGCACCTGGGCCACCTGCGCGTGCTCACGTCGCTGGCCGAGATGGGCGCGGTGATCCTGCCGCCGGTGCCGGCGTTCTACAACCGCCCCAAGGTGCTCGACGACGTCGTCAACCACACGATCGCGCGCGTGCTCGACCGGCTGCAGCTGCCGCAGAGCCTGGCCGGCGAGTGGCCGGGCACGAGCCGGAGGCCGTCCGGTGACTGATCTCTCGGTCGTCATCCCGGTCTACAACGAGGAAGAGAACCTGCCGCCCCTCTGGGCCGAGCTGCGCTCGGTGCTGGAGCCGCTCGGCCTCGCCTTCGAGGTCGTGTTCGTGGACGACGGCAGCCGCGACCGCAGCGCCGAGCTGATCCGCGGCTTCCGCGAGACCGACCCGCGCGTGCGGCTGGTGCGGCTCAAGGCCAACGCCGGCGAGACGGCCGCCTCCGACGCGGGCTTCAAGGCCGCCCGCGGCCGCGTCGTCGTCACGATGGACGCCGATCTGCAGAACGATCCGCACGACATCCCCGCCATGCTGGCCCACCTCGAGCAGTGGGACGCCGTCACCGGCTGGCGCGTCAAGCGCGGCGAGGGCGACTCGATCGTGCGGCGCGTCTCCTCGCGCGTGGCCAACGGCGTGCGCAACTGGCTGAGCGAGGAGCGGATCCAGGACAGCGGCTGTACGTTCCGCGCGTTCCGTCGCGAGTGCCTGCGCGGCCTCGTGCTCTATCGCGGCTTCCACCGGTTCATCCCCACGCTGCTCCGGATGCGCGGCTACCGCGTCCTCGAGGTGCCGGTGCAGAGCCGGCCGCGCCGCTTCGGCCAGTCCAAGTACGGCGTGATGAACCGCGTGTTCGTGGCCACCGCCGACCTGCTCGTCGTGCGCTGGATGAAGAACCGCTTCCTGCGCTACGAGGTGGCCGAGGACCTCGGCGGCGAGCCCGGCCGCGAGTAGAAGCCCCGTGAACGTCCTGCTCGTCGGCCTCGGCCGCTGGGGCGAGAAGCACCTGCGCGTGCTCACCCAGCTCGGCGCCACCGTCTGGGTGGCCGACGTCTCGCCCGAGCGGCGCCGGTGGGCGGTGGGGCAGGGGGTCGAGGCCTCCCGTGCCGTCGCCGACTTCCGCGAGGCCGTCGACCACGTCGAGGCGGTGGACATCGTCACCCCCGCCGACAGCCACCGCGCGGTGGCCGAGACGTGCCTGCGCGCCGGCCGCCACTGCTTCGTCGAGAAGCCGCTGACCGTCTCCGTCGAGGACGGCCGCGCCGTCGCGGCGCTCGCGCGCGAGACGGGACGCGTCGTGCAGGTCGGCCACATCTTCCGCTTTCACCCGGTGACGGCCACCCTGCGCGCGGCGCTGGCCGCCGGCCGCATCGGCGCCGTGCGCTACGCCACCGGCCGCTTCTCCGGCTTCAAGCGCCCGCGCACCGACGTGGGCGTGACGCATACCGACGCCATCCACTACTTCGACCTGTTCGCCCACCTGCTCGGACGCGAGGCCACCAGCGTCAGCGCCGTGCAGCGTGACTATCTGGGGCGCGGCCTGGACGACATGTCGTTCACCGCCGTCAGCTACGGCGACGTCCCGGTGATCGTCGAGGCCAACTACTTCGTTCCCGGCACCCACCGCGAGTGCGTCATCGTCGGCGAGCGCGGCAGCCTCGTCGCCGACTACGGCGCCTCCACGGTGGCGCTGCACACCGGCGACCACCAGCGCCGCGGCGAGGCCTGGGAGGCGATCGACGCCGGCAAGGAAGAGCTGCCCGCGCGCGGCGACGAGCCGCTGCGCCTCGAGCTCGACGCTTTCCTTGCCGCCGGCCAGGGCCGCGGCGCCAATCCGGTGCCGGCCGAGGCCGGGGTCCACGCCCTCGAGGTCGTGGAGGCCGCGGCGCGCGCCGCGCGCCTGCAGCGCGCCGTCGCGATCACCGAGATCCGCTGAGCCAAGCTGCGGGCGAAGGGCCCGGTTAATCGGGCCCGCCACGGACAACTGCTGATCACGCTGCGCGTCATGAGTCGCGATACGAGTTGATCTGAGCCTTTTGTTCTAGACGTTTGGGCGCCGGCGACGTCCTTGAACACCGTGGCACCCGCGTTGCAGAATCTGCCACACCATGGCGAGCGCCGTACTTTCGGCAACGGCCGCAGTCTTGACTCTCGGAGTCCCGTCGTCGAGACTCATTCGGTGTTGTCGCCCGCGATGCACCGCGCCCTGGCCTTCCACCAGGCCTGGACGCCGTCTTCCATGGTGGACGCAGGCCAGCGGCACTCCTGAGGCAGCACGCCGTTCATCGTGAGTCGGTCGTGCCTCGAGGCTGGCGCTCTGTCGCGCGCGCGGTCGCGCTCGTGGTGAGCGTGGCCGGCTGCGTCGCGGCGTCGTCCGGGGTCGCGCTCGCGCCCGAGCTGGTGGCGAAGGCGCGCGCGCAGGGGGGAGTGAGCGTGATCGTAGGACTCCGCGTTCCCGAGGGCGCCGGCGCGGCGGTCATCGCCGCCGCGCAGGACGCGCTGGCGGCCGAGCTGGCGTCGGTGCCGCACCGGATCGGGAGGCGCTACTCGACGATCCCGTTCATGTCGCTCGTGGCCTCGGAGGAGGCGCTGCGCGTGCTGGCGGCCTCGCCGAACGTCGTGAGCATCTCCGAGGACCGGAAGCTATCGCCGCTGGCGCCGGCGCCGCCGGTGCGCTGACATGAGGCGCCGCCCCACCTCCGTCTTGTTCCTCACCGTGCTCTGCCTGGGGCTGGCCCTCGCCACGCGCGGGATCACCGCCGAGCCGACCGTGGTGCCCGCCGGCCTCATGCAGAAGGCGATGAGCGCCGGGCGCGTGCGGGTCATCGTGCAGCTCGGCGGCATCGGTGCTCAGCCCGAGGCCGCGCTGCCCAGCGCGGCCGCGGTGGCGGGGCAGCGCCAGATGATCGGGTTCGTGCAGAGCGCGGTCAGCCGGGGGCTGCGGCCGACGAGCCACCGGGTCACCCGGCAGTTCCGCACGATCCCGTACATGGCGCTCGAGGTCGGGCCCGACGGGCTGCGCACGCTGGACTCGATGCGCGGGCTGGTGACGGCGGTGCACGAGGACCGCGTGTTCCGGCCGATGCTCGAGCAGAGCGGGCCGCTGGTGCAAGCGCCGCAGGCGTGGGCGGCGGGGGCCGACGGCAGTGGCATGGTGATCGCGGTGCTCGACACCGGCGTGGATAGCAACCATCCGTTCCTGGCCGGCAAGGTCGTGGACGAGGCGTGCTTCGCGAGCGGCATCGATGGGCCCGGTGGCAGCGGGGACTGCCCCAACGGAATGGACACACAGCTCGGACCGGGCGCCGCGGCGCCGTGTGCGTTCACGATCGCCACCCAGGGATTTTTCAACGAGTGCAGCCACGGCACGCACGTGGCCGGCATCGCGGCCGGCAACGGCGAGCCGCTCGTCAACGTGCCGCGCTCGGGCATCGCCCGGGGCGCGGACATCATGGCCGTGCAAGTCTTCTCCAGCGAGGGCGGAAGTCCCTCGGCGTCGGAGTCGGATATCATCGCGGGGCTCGAGCACGTGCTGGCCAAGAGCCAGGCGCCGACCGGTGACGGGACGTTCACCGTCGCCGCCGTCAACATGAGTCTCGGCGGCGACAACTTCTTCACGACCGCGGCCTGCGACACCGCGGCGCCCGCGACGAAGGCGGCGATCGACAATCTGCGCAACGCTGGCATCGCGACCGTGGTCGCGGCGGGCAACGACGGCAAGAACAACATGATCTCGGTGCCGGGGTGCATCTCCAGCGCGGTGAGCGTCGGCTCGACCAACGACAGCGGGTCAGCGACGGATCCGTTCGCGGTGACGCCGACCGACGGGATCTCGTCTTTCTCGAATCGCGCGCCGTTCCTCTCACTCTTCGCGCCCGGCATCTGGATCACGTCCTCGACGCCGCTGTCCGACCCCAACGGTGACTACCAGACGATCGCCGGCACCTCGATGGCCACACCGCACGTGGCCGGGGCGTTCGCCGTCCTCAAGCAGGCGATGCCGGGCGCCAACGTCAGCGTGCTGCTCCAGGCTCTGCAGTCCACGGGCAAGTCGATCGTCACGTTCCCCGCTTCGGGCAATGCCTCCAGCGTCACGGTGAAGCGCATCAACGTCTTCGCCGCGCTGGAATCGTTCGGCCCTGACCTCACGGTCACCGCCGCCAGCACGGTGGCCGGCGCGGCGCCCGGCACCAACGTCAGCGTGACGTACACGCTCAAGAACCAGGGCGGCCAGACGGCCGGCGCCTCCACCGTCGGCTTCACGCTGGTGCCCGTGAACGGGGCCGGCACGCCGACCGGCGGCGACATTCCGATCGGGCCGAGCCGCGGCGTCTCCATGTTGGGCTCGGGCGCGAGCGCGCCGGGCAGCGGTCTCGTACTGATCCCGGGCGGGACGACGCCCGGCCTCTACCGTATCCGCGTCATCGCCGACGCCGGCAATGCCCTGGCGGAGCCGAACGAGACGAACAACACGCTGCTGACGACCGGCACGCTCAACATCGCGCGGCCGAACCTCACCGTGCAGTCGGTGACCTTCACGCCGGCGGCCTCCAAGGCCAACGGCAGCGTCACCATCACCCACGTCGTCAAGAACCTCGCGGCCGTGCCCGGCACCGCGCCGCCCTCTACGTCGAGCCTGTTCCTGAGTAGGGTCAACAACAGCGTGGTCGGCGCCATCCCGCTGACCAACGTCAGCGTGCCGCAGATCCTGGGCGGCGCCAGCATCAGCGTCCCCAGGCTCGTCACCATTCCGCTCGACACCGCGCCGGACCTCTACTTCGTCCTGGCCCAGGCGGACGCGCCCGGCAACATCGTCGAGACCGACGACACCAACAACCTCGGGGCCAGCCGCGTGCGGCTCATCGTCGGCCCCGACCTGTCCGTCACCGCGGCCACCGCGCCCACTGGCGCCGCGCCCGGCACCAACCTGAGCGTCAGGTACACGCTCAAGAACGGCGGCGGGGCCGCGGCCAACACCTTTGTCGTCGGCTTCACCCTGGTGTCGGTCAACACGATGGGCGTGCCCACCGGCACGCCGGACGTCGTCGTGGGACCCAACCGCTCCGTCACCACCGTGGCGGCCGGTGGGACGGCGACCTTCATCGACAACGTGTTCATGCCCACCAGCCTCTCGCCCGGCCTTTACAAGGTCCGCGTCACGGCCGACGCGCTGGGCGGGGTCCTCGAGGCCGACGAGACCAACAACACGCGCTTGACCAACGTCGTCAACGTCGTGCGGCCGGACCTCACCGTGCAGTCGGTGACCTTCACGCCGGCGGCCTCCAAGGCCAACGGCAGCGTGAGCATCACGCACAGCGTGAAGAACCTGTCGCCCGCGCCCGGTACCGCGCCGGCGTCGTTCTCGAGCCTGTTCCTGAGCAGCGTCAACAACAGCGTCGTCGGCGCCATCCCGCTGGCCAACGTCAGCGTCGCCCAGATTCTCGGAGGCGGCACCGCGAAGGTCGTCTCGCCGGTCACCATCCCGGTCGGTACCGCGCCGGGCCTCTACTACGCCCTGGCCCACGTGGACGCGCCCGACAACATCCTCGAGGCGAACGAGAACAACAACCTCGGCGCCAGCGCCACGCGGATCGTCGTCGGGCCGGATCTGGTGGTGACCGCGGCCACCCCGTCGGTCACGCTGGCGTCACCCGGCTTCACGGTTCCGGTCGCCACCACGGTGGTAAACCGGGGCGGGCAGCCGGCCGGCGCGTCGACCGTGAGCTTCTTCCTCTCGACGACGGCGACGCCGACCGGCGGCGAGGTGCCGCTGGCGGCGAACCGCAGCATCGCGTCCCTGGCGCCGAACGCCAGCTCCAGCGCGACGACGAGCGTCGTCATTCCGCACGGCACGACGCCGGGCTCGTACTTCATCCTCGTCAGGGCCGACGGCCCCGGTGACGTGGCCGAGGCCGACGAGACGAACAACGTCCGCGCGACGGTGGCGATCAACGTCCAGCTGCCGAACCTCCAGGTGCTCACGATCACCCCGCCGGGGGTGGCCATCCGCGGCAAGGTCGAGTCGCCGCCCATGGCGACGGTCGTGATCAAGAACATCGGCCAGGGGCCGTCGGTCCCGTTCGACGTGCAGGTGTTCGCCAACCGCGACGATGGTAGCCCGGCGGCGCAGACGCCAGGGGCAGGCGACCTGATGTTCAACAAGTCCGTGGTGGGCTCGATCGCGCCGGGCAGAAGCGTGAGCGTGAGCGGGCCGATCGTGGTGCAGGAGGTCGTGAACATGGTCGTCCGTCTGGCCGGGAACTACTTCGTCTCGGCCCTTGCCGATCCCGGCGCGGCCAACGTCGACGCGGACCCGAGCAACAACCAGTTCACGCTGACGGCGAAGAAGGTCGCGATCCTTCCCGACATGAAGAAGCTGACGACCGCCAGCGTGATCGTGACGCTGACGGATTGCGAGATCACGAACCTGAACCTTCTCGGGCCCTTCCACATCGTTAATCAGACCCTGGCGAATCCGTCGAGCTTCTCGGGAACCACCACCCTCAAGGACTTGAGCGTCGGATTCCACCAGGTCTACAACGTCACCGGAACCGTGCAGGCGGTTGACATGACGGGTACCCCGGGCAAGATCCTGTCGAGCTTCACATACACGGCCACGATCAACAACGCGTTTGCCTCGAACGGCAAGGGCAACATCAACGGGGCGGCGCCGGGCCTCAACTTCACCGGCGGCTCGATCGCCGGCCAGGCCAACGGCGGATTCTGCCTCTTCACCGGAACGATTGACGTCACGCGCGGGCCATAGGGACAGGGGACAGTGCGAGTGAGGGTGATAATGGGTGGACGCGCCCATAGTCTCGATCGGGCGTCACGAGAGAGTCAGGGGAGGAAGAAGCGAGTGAGTGGAATCAGCAGCCGGATGCATCGCCTGGGGTTCGT
>JBGQFW010000105.1:0-14311 GCA_041497115.1 Methylomirabilia bacterium | reverse complement strand
CTGGGCGCGCGGCGCGACGAGGTGTTCGGCCCGGTCGTGGTGTTCGGCGCGGGGGGCGTGCTGACGGAAGTCCTGCGCGACGTCTCGGTGCGGCTGGCACCGCTCGGCGAGGGCGAGGCGGAGGCGATGCTGGGCGAGGGGGCGCGCCCGCGGCTGCTCGCCGGGCCGCGCGGGCTCCGCCCGGTCGGCCGCACGGCGCTGGTGCAGGCGATCCACGCCGTCGCCGGCCTGATCCTGGCCGAGCCGCGCATCGCCGAGATCGACGTCAACCCGCTCATCGCCGCCGGCGCCGACGTCGTCGCCGTGGACGTGCTGGTGATCGCGGGCGAGGGAGCTACGCGGTGAGCAGCGGCACCTTGGCCTTGGCGTAGGTGAGCTTCTGCGTCACCAGGCCGCCCTCGAAGTGCAGGATGTCCAGCCCGCGCCAGCCGGCCGGCCCACGCCCGGTCTCGAGCCGGCAGACCCAGCGGATCAGCGCCTTGCCGGCGCCGGCGTCCACGAACAGGTCCTCGGCCTCGAAGCGCATCGTGCCGAAATCGCCGCGGAACTGCGGCACGAAGGCGGCACGGATCGCCGCCGTGCCGCGGTTGATCGCGCCGGTGAACTCCTCGTAGACGGCGTGCTCGGCCATGAACGCCATCACGGCCTCGAGGTCGTTGGCGTTGAAGGCCTCGGTGAAGCGCACGACCAGGGCGGCAAGCGTTGCACGATCCATGGCGCTGTCTTGGTGGTCAGGCGGGTTTGACCGCGCTCCTGGGGCGTCGCGACGTCAGTGCACGCTTGGCTCTTGCAGGCAACGCGATGGAAACAAAATACTGAGTGGGATACAGATAGTCCTCGCCTGATTCATCGACGACCCGCAGATGACCTGCGGCTCTCGCGATCTTGTCGGGGATCGTGCGATAGACTTTGCCGACCTCCAGGTCCTCGCACCCACGGTTGTGGAGGCAGAGGGCAAAGCCTTTTCTGACTCGCGCTGTCGCTGTCAATCCAGGAACCTCTTGATCTTGTGTCGCACGCTGCCTATACCGTGCGCTTCATACCAGTGAATTTCCGCTCGGCGCACCACACCACTGGCCACCCGTACCATGCCCACGCCCTTCAGCTTACGCCACCGACCGCGCCCGTAACGGCGTCGCAAACGCGCGAGCCCGCGGATTGAGGACCCGACCGCGATAGTCTCGACGTCACGGAGCGATCCGATTATATCGAAGTACACGCCACCTCAACCGTCTCCGCATCGACGCGGCCGCTCTAAGGTTCGGGAGCCAGGAAATGGATCGGGCGAAGTGGCAGCCGCCGGCGAGCCTCGTCGTTCAGCCGGGCGTAGTGCTCGACCCAGAGATCGAAGAGCGCCTCTAGATCGACGAGAGTGACCTTGCGCTTCTCTTGCGTCCGCGCCTCCTCGGCAGCGTCCTTCGTGAAGCCGCCGATCGAGACGAAAATGCCCACATCGTCATCGCCGAGGAGCGCCATGAAGGAGCACAGCCCGTCAACAGTGACGGCCTGGATCTGGCGTTTCACCTGGACCTTGATCCTGGGCGGGCGCGTTCCGAGTGGATCGGTCCACGCGAGAATGTCGATACCGCCGTCCTTCCCGGGCGGCGCGATCCACGAAACGTGATAGCTCATGGCCCGTAGCAGGGAGGCGACGAGGTCCTGGAAGTCGTAGGGTTTCATCGCGCGAAGGTACTGCTCGATCTCAAACCAGGCCTGTTCCTCGGCCTCTTCGAATGTAATGCTGGCCGCCTTGCCGCTCGGCTTGTCCTCGGGTTCCTCGGTGGTGTCTGGCTCCGACTCCGGCCGACTCGACTTCCACTCGTGATACGACTTGACCGCTTGCTTGTAAAAGGCTTCGGGGTCGAGATACTTGCTATACGCAGTTTTTCCTGCTTCGGTGACGATCCAGCGCCCCTTCATTTTTTGAAGCCACCCGGCCTTGACGCAGTCAACAGTCGCGAAGCGAACGATCTTCTCGAAGCGTCGGCCGCCAGACTCGTAGAGCCCGCTCTCGTATTCTGTCAGTTGGACGGTCTTGTCCAGCGCCGCCAAGGCGTCACGGGCCTGCATTCCGTCGGGGTGGGGGATGAGGATTTCGAATAGCTTGCGCAGGAATTCGCCGGTGCGGCGCCGCGTCACTTCGGCCATAATTCGTCCTCGCGCGCTCGGAAATCGATAATCAGCCGGGGACAACAGCCAGCAAGATATACCATAGACGTCGGTCGTTGATAAGCGGTGACCGGAGGCGAACACGGGGCCATGGCCGACCTCTTCTACCTGACCGACGAGCAGCGGATGATCCGCGACCTCGCCCGCAAGGTCGCGCGCGAGCGGATCGCGCCGCACGCCGCCCACTACGACGAAACGGAGAGCTATCCGGAGGAGTCGATCAAGGCCATCGTCGAGGCCGGTCTCTACGCCATCTGGGTGCCCGAGGCGTACGGCGGCACCGACATGGGGTGCCTGGCGCTGGCGCTGGTCTGCGAGGAGATCGCCGCGGCGTGCGCCTCCACCGGCACGCAGTACCTCGACCAGCCGCTCGGCGGGCTGCCGATCCTGCTCGCCGGCAGCGAGGAGCAGAAGCAGAAGTACCTGCCGGGGCTGGCGACCGGCGAGATCCTCTCGGCCTACGCGCTCTCCGAGCCCGGCGCCGGCTCCGACGCGGCCGGCCTGCGGACCACCGCGGTGCGGCGCGGCGACCACTACGTGCTCAACGGCTCCAAGCAGTGGTGCACGAACGGCGATCACGCCGACGTCCTCACGGTCTTCGCCACCGTCGATCCGTCCAAGCGCGCGAAAGGGGTGACCGCGTTCCTGGTCGAGAAGGGCACGCCGGGCTTCACGGTGGGCAAGAAGGAGAAGAAGCTCGGCATCCGCGCCTCGCCCACGGTGGCGCTGCACTTCACCGACTGCGCGATTCCCGCCGGGCAGCGGCTGGGCGCCGAGGGCGAGGGGTTCCGCATCGCCATGCGCACCCTCGACATCACGCGGCCGTCCACCGGCTCGCTGGCGGTCGGCATCGCGCAGGCCGCGCTCGACGCCGCCGTCGGCTACGCGAAGGAGCGCCAGCAGTTCGGCCAGCCGATCGCGGCGTTCCAGGGGATCCAGTTCATGCTGGCCGACATGGCGATGGCCACGCACGCCGCCCGCCTCATGGTGCACCACGCCGCCCGCCAGGTGGACGCCGGCATCCGCGGCAACACGCTGGAGGCCTCGATGGCCAAGTGCTGGGCCGGCGACGCCGCCATGAAGGTCGCCACCGACGCGGTGCAGGTCTTCGGCGGCTACGGCTACACCCGCGAGTTTCCCGTCGAGCGCTTCATGCGCGACGCCAAGATCATGCAGATCTACGAGGGCACCAACCAGATCCAGCGCGTGATCATCGCCAAGGAGCTGCTCGGGTGACCATCCGCGCCGACGTCGTCGGCAGCCTGCTGCGTCCGAAGTATCTGGTCGAGGCGCGGGCGGCGCTGGAGGTGGGCCGGCTGGCGCCCGCCGAGTTCAAGCGCGTCGAGGACCGCGCGGTGGACGAGGCGATCCAGCTGCAAGAGGCGGCCGGCCTCGACGTCGTCACCGACGGCGAGCTGCGCCGCTACGCGTTCTTCGGCCACCTCATCGAGGCGCTCGACGGCTTCGACCGGCTGGGCGGCTGGGCGATCCCGTTCCGCGACGAGGCGGGCGCCGAGCTGGTCTTTCAGCGGCCGGTCGTCGTGAGCACGCTGCGCTGGCGGCGCAGCATGTGCGGCGAGGAGTTCGTCTACCTGCGCGCGCGCACGATCCGGCCGACCAAGGTCACGCTGATCAGCACGCAGCAGGCGGCGGCGTACTACGATCCGGAAAAGTCGGCCGGCGCTTATCCCACCCGCGACGCCTACCTGGCCGACGTGGTGGACGTCACCCGTCGCGAGGTGGACGAGCTGGTCCGGCTGGGGTGCACGTACGTGCAGGTCGACGCGCCCCAGTACGCCGCGCTGCTCGACCCCACGCTGCGCGAGGGGTACCGCCGGCGCGGCAGCGATCCCGACCGGCTCATCGACGCGTGCATCGAGATGGACAACGCGGTCATCGGCGCGCATCCCGGCGTGACCTTCGCCCTGCACATCTGCCGCGGCAACAACCAGTCGAAGTTCTACGCGAGCGGCGACTACGCGCCGATCGCCCGCGTGTTCGCGCGGAGCCGCTTCCAGCGGTTCCTGCTCGAGTACGACGACGAGCGCTCGGGCGGCTTCGAGCCGCTGCGCGCGATGCCCGAGGACCGCGAGGTGGTGCTCGGGCTGCTGACGACCAAGAAGCCGCGCGTCGAGCCGGTGGACGAGCTGCGCCGGCGCATCGACGAGGCGGCCCGCTACGTGCCGCTGGCGCGGCTGGCCCTCAGCCCGCAGTGCGGCTTCGCGTCCACGCTGGAAGGCAACCGCATCAGCCCCGACGACCAGCGCGACAAGCTCCGCCGGGTGGCGGAGACCGCGCGGCTGGTCTGGGGGCGGTGACACTCACCCGACGACAGGAGGCTCACCGATGAGACGACTCGCCTGGATCCTGGCCCTCGCCCTGGCTGCCGCACTGCCGCTGCCCGCCCTCGCGCAGACGGTGAAGGTCGGCGCCGTCGTGCCGCTCACCGGTCGCTACGGCCCCGGCGGCGCCCAGGTGCGCGCCGGCTACGAGATCGCCGTCGAGCAGATCAACGCCGGTGGCGGCGTGACGGTCGGCGGGAAGAAGACGCCCCTCGAGCTGGTGCTCCTCGACGACGAGTCCGACGCCACCAAGACCGTCGCGCGGCTGGAGACGCTCGCCGGCCAGGGCGTCGTCGCCTACCTCGGCGGGTTCGGCTCCGACCTGCACGCCGCCGCCGCCTCGGTCGCCGAGAAGAACAAGATCCCGTACCTCGGCATCGCGTTCGCGCTCAACCGGATCCACCAGCAGGGGTTCAAGTACCTGTTCTCGCCCTTCTGGAAGTCGCCCGACATCGGCAAGCACACCGCGGGGCTGCTCGCGCTGATCCCCGCCGCCGAGCGGCCGAAGACCGTCGCGATCTTCCAGGAGAAGACGGACTGGGGCCAGGAGATGACCGCGGCGTGGACTGAGGCGGGCAAGGCCGCCGGCTACCAGGTGGTCGTGCAGGGCGAGTACGCGCCGGGCGCCAAGGACTTCTCCGACCTCATCCTCAAGGCCAAGGCCGCCAACGCCGACGCCGTCTTCGCGATCCCGACGCCGCCCGACGGCGTGACGATGATCAAGCAGATGAAGGAGCTGGGCTACACGCCGAAGCTGAACATCATGATCCGCGCCTCCGACTCGCCGCCGTGGACCAAGAACCTCGGCAAGGACGGCGACTGGACGGTGCTGGCGGCCGGCTGGCACCACGCGATGAAGGCGCCGGGGGTGAAGGAGCTGAACGACGCGCACGAGAAGAAGTTCGGCCGGCCCGCCGACCCGATCGTGGGCCCCGCCTACGCGTGCGTGCAGATTCTGGCGGCGGCGATCTCCAAGGCCAACAGCGCCGACCACGCCAGGATCCGCGACGCCGTCGCCGCCACCGACCTGACCACCGTCATCGGCCACGTCAAGTTCCGTCCCGACGGCACCGGCATCGTGCCGGCGGCGTTCGCGCAGTGGCAGAACGGCAAGCAGGAGCTGGTGTGGCCCAAGGAGTTCGCGACGGCGCCGCTGGCGTACCCGGCGCCGCCGTTCGCCAAGCGGTGAGGCGGTAGCGCGCGCACGCCGCATGGCCCTGCTCGAGGTCGAGAGGGTCTCGAAGGGCTTCGGCGGCGTCCGCGCCGTCCACGAGGTCAGCTTCACCGTCGCCGAGGGCGAGCTCGTCGGCATCATGGGCCCGAACGGGTCGGGCAAGACGACCCTGTTCAACCTGATCGCCGGCGCGCTCACCCCCGACGGCGGCCGCATCCGCTTCCACGACCGCGACGTGGCCGGGCTCGCCCCCCACCGCATCTGCGCGCGCGGTGTGGCCCGCACCTTCCAGCTCGTGCGCCCGTTCGCCGGCCTCACCGCGCTCGACAACGTCCTCGTCGGCCGCCTCTACGGCCGCGCCCGCGGCTCGCGCGCCGAGGCGACCGCCGAGGCGCACCGGCTGCTGGCGCTCGTCGGCCTCGACGGGCGTGCGGCGACGCCCGCCGCGCGTCTCACGCTGATCGACCGCAAGCGGCTCGAGCTGGCGCGCGCGCTGGCGACGGCGCCCGCCCTGCTGCTGCTCGACGAGTTCATGGCCGGCCTCAACCCGGTCGAGACGGCGACGGCGATGGCGCTGGTGCGCGGCCTCGTCGCCGGCGGCCTCACGGTGCTGATGGTCGAGCACATCGTGTGGGCGCTGATGGACCTCGCCGACCGGCTCATCGTGCTGAGCGCGGGCGAGAAGATCGCCGAGGGGCCGCCCCCGGCGGTGGCCGCGGATCCCGCCGTCGTGAGCGTGTACCTGGGCCCGATGCGTGCTTGAGATCCGCGACCTCGACGTCGCCTACGGCGACATCCGGGTGCTCTTCGGCGTCTCGCTCTCGGTCGGGCCCGGCGAGATCGTCGCGCTGCTCGGCCCCAACGGCGCGGGCAAGAGCACGCTCCTCACCACCGTGGCGGGGCTGCTGCGGCCGCGCGCCGGCGCGATCCGCTGGCAGGGGGAGGACCTCGCCGCCGTCCCCGCCCACCTGATCGTCGAGCGCGGCCTGGCGCTGGTGCCGGAGGGGCGCCGCCTCTTCGGCGGCATGACGGTGGAGGACAACCTCGACCTCGGCGCCTTCGCCCCGCGCGCGCGCGCCACGAAGGCGGCCGGCCTCGAGCGCGTGTACACGCTGTTCCCCGACCTCCAGGCCCGCCGGCGCCAGCTCGTGAGCGCGCTCTCGGGCGGCCAGCAGCAGATGGTGGCGGTCGGCCGCGCGCTGATGACCAATCCCACGCTGCTGATGCTCGACGAGCCGTCGCTGGGAATCGCGCCCCGGCTGGTCGCCTCGATCTTCGAGTCGCTCGCCGCGATCAACCGGGCGGGCGTCGGCGTCTTCCTCGTCGAGCAGAACGTGCAGGCCGCCCTCACGCTCGCCCATCGCGCGTACGTGCTGGAGTCCGGGCGCATCGCCGGGCAGGGCGCCGCCGCCGACCTGCTCCGCGATCCGCACGTGCGCCGCGCCTATCTCGGCCCGCTGGCGGTGGGCCCGTGAGCATCCTCGCCCAGCAGCTCCTGCTCGGCCTGCTGATCGGCGGCCTCTACGGTCTGGCCGCCGCCGGCCTCTCGCTGGTGTTCGGCGTCATGAAAGTGCTCGACGTCGCCCACGGCGAGCTGATCATGCTGGGGGGCTACGCCGCCTTCTTCGCGGTGTCCCTGCTCGGCCTTGACCCTTTCGTCGCGCTGGCGCTGGTGCTTCCGCTCGCGCTCGGCGCCGGCGCCGTCCTCTACCTGGGGCTGTTCGCCTTCGTCGTGCGCGCCGGCGAGGAGACGCGCGTGAAGAACTCGCTGCTGATCGGCTTCGGCCTGGCGCTGGCGCTGCACGCCCTCGCCGTGCGCCTGTGGACCGCCGACGAGCGCTCGATCGTGACCCCCTACGGCGGCGTCGTGCTCAGCGTGGGCGACCTCACGATCCCCGTCGTCCGCCTGCTGAGCCTGGCGCTGGCGTTCGTCCTCATCGGCGGCCTGCACCTGCTGCTGGGGCACTGGCGGTGGGGCAAGGCCATCCGCGCCACCGCCGAGGACTGGCAGGCGGCGCTGCTGACCGGCATCGACGTGCGGCGCGCGTATCTCCTGGCCTTCGCGATCGGCACCGCGCTGGCCGGCGCCGCCGGCACGCTGGTGACCGTCGGCTACTCGGTCAGCCCGTCGATTGGCCTCGAGTGGACGCTCAAGGCGCTGATCGTGGTCGTGCTGGCCGGCCTCGGCTCGATGCCCGGCACCTTCGTCGGCGGCCTCGTGCTGGGCGTGGCGGAGGCGGCGAGCGCGGCGACCTTCGGCGGCCCCTACCGCGAGGTGGTCGGCCTCGTGATCTTCGTCGTCGTGCTGATCGCGCGGCCGCGCGGGCTGTTCGGGCGATGAGCGAGCGGCGCTGGGCGCTCGCCATCCTGGCCGGTCTCGGCGCGCTCGCCTTCCTGCCGCGGCTGGCGCCGCGCGACGACGTGCTGAACTTCGTCTTCCTCGTCCTGCTCTCGATCACGCTGGCGCAGAGCTGGAACATCGTGGCCGGCTACGCCGGGCAGGTGAACCTCGGCCACGCCGCGTTCTTCGGCCTCGGCGCCCTGCTGGCGCGCACGCTCTGGATCAAGGGGACGCCGGTGGTGGCGGCGCTGGCGGCGGGCGCGGTGCTGGCCACCGCGTTCGCCCTCGTGATCGGCGCGCCCGCCTTCCGGCTGCGCGGCGCCTATTTCGCCATCGGCACGCTGGCGCTCGGCGAAATACTCAGGACCACCGTCAACAACGCGCTGCCGGAGATCTCCACGCTGCCCGCCGCCACCATCGCCGGCTACCGGCTGAGCCACCGCTACTATCTCGCGCTGGCGCTGGCGGCGGTGTCGGTGGTGACGGTCGCCGCGCTGGCCGGCTCGCGCGCGGGTCTCGGCATGCAGGCGATCCGTGAGGACGAGGAGGCGGCCGAGGCCTCCGGCGTCGGCGCGCTGCGGCTCAAGCTCACCGCGCTGGCGCTCTCGACCGGGCTGGCCGGCCTCGCCGGCGGGCTCTTCGGCTACTACCACATCAGCTACTACCCGTCGCACGCGTTCAGCCCGACGTGGACGTTCGACGCGCTGCTGATGACGTACATCGGCGGCGTCGGCACGCTGCACGGCCCCGTGCTCGGCGCGATCCTCTACGTGGTGCTCAAGGAGTACCTGGCGGTGCGCTGGGTGGACTTCCACCTGCTGATCTTCGGCGCGCTGTTCATCGCCATCGTGCTGCTGCTGCCGGGCGGGCTGGTGCAGGCGGCCGACCGCGTCCGGCGCCTGCTCGCGCGCTGAGCCGACAGGGCCGAGAAGTATATAATCCGCCTACCCGATCGAAGGAGGCCGTGATGACCATGCGACTCAGCCGCCGCACCTTCCTCAAGACCGCCGCCGGCGCCGCCGTGCTCGGCGCGCCGCGCCCCCTGCGCGCGCAGGGCAAGACGTTCAAGATCGGCGCGGTGCATCCGGTCACCGGCCCGCTCGCCGAGCCGGGGCAGGCGTGCCGGCTCGGCGCCCAGATGGCCGTCGAGGCCGTCAACGCGGCGGGCGGCATCAAGAGCAAGGGCGGGCTGAGGCTCGAGCTGGTCCTCGGCGACACGCAGACCAAGGTCGAGAACGGGCGCGTCGAGGCCGAGCGCGTCGTCACCCAGGGCGCGCAGATGCTGATGGGCTCGTTCGACTCGGGCAGCACGGCGGCGATGGTGTCGGTCGCCCAGCAGCGCCGCGTGCCGTTCCTGGTGGACATCGCGGCGGCCGATCCGATCACCGCCAACGTGGCGAAGTCGGTGAAGGAGGGGCAGCAGAAAGTCCAGTACGTCTACCGCAATTTCCCCACCGGCTCGTCGTTCGGGCGCAAGGCGGTGCAGTACTTCACCGAGATCTTCGCCGAGGCCAAGGTGACGCCCAAGCGCGTCGCGCTGATGTACTGCAACGACCTCTTCGGCCAGAGCCAGTCGCGCGGGTTCCTCGCCGCCTACAAGGCGGCCAGGCCGGCGTGGACGCTGCTGGAGGACGACGTCATCGCGTGGCCGGAGCCGCCGTCGGACCTCTCCACCGAGGTGGCCAAGCTCAAGTCGCTCAAGCCCGACGTGGTGGCGCCGATCGCGCGGCCGGCGAGCGCCCAGCTCCTGCTGCCGGAGATGCGCAAGCAGCGGCTGGACGTCCTCGGCGTCGTCGGCCCCGGCAGCCCCGGCTTCTACGAGGCCGGCCAGCTCGCCGCGCTCAAGGACGACCTCGAGCACGTGCTCGACAGCGTGCCGTGGGCGAACTTCAAGAACCCCAAGACCAACGCGGTCGCCGAGGAGTACCGCAAGCGCTCGAGCGGCAAGACGTTCGACACCAACTCCGGCTACTCCTACGACGCCGTGTTCGTCATCGCCGACGTGCTGGAGCGGGCGGCCTCCGTGGACGATCCCGACGCCATCGTGGACGCCATCCGGAAGACGAACTACAGCGCCGGCCTCATGCAGTACGGCGGCCCCGTCCACTTCAACGAGGTCGGCGACAACCCCAACGCGATCACGACCATGATCCAGATCCTCCACCAGAAGCCGGTGGCGGTCTGGCCGAGGGACGCCGCGCTGGCGAAGGTCGTGTTCCCGCGGCCGAAGGCGTAGGACGATCGACGTCACGCTGGTCGCGCAGGGGCTGCTCAGCGGTCTGCTCTTCGGCGGCGTCTACAGCCTCATGGCGGTGGGCCTCACGCTGATCTTCGGCGTGATGCGCGTCGTGAACTTCGCCCACGGCGACATGATGGTGTGGGGGATGTACCTCGCCTTCATGCTGTCCGGCCGGGCCGGCCTCGACCCCTACGTCTCGTTCCCCCTCTGCGCGCTCGCCCTCTTTGCGCTCGGCATGGCCGTGCAGCGCGGGCTGGTGGACCCCATCATCGAGGCGCCGCACGAGATGCAGATCCTTCTCATGCTCGGCGTGGCCCTCGTGCTCGAGAACACCGCGCTGCTCGCCTTCGGGCCGGAGCCCAACCGCGTGCGCTCACCGCTGGCCCGGCTGACCTGGGACCTCGGCCCCCTCTACGTGGACGTCGCCCGGCTCGTCACCTTCGGCGTGGCCGTCGTCCTCACGCTGGCGCTGTGGCTGTTCCTCTACCGGACCGAGATGGGACGCCTGATCCGGGCGGCCGCCGACAACCAGTACGGCGCGCGCGTGATCGGCGCCGACGTGCGCCGCATCTACGCCGTCGCCTTCGGCATCGGCGCCGCCTGCGTGGGCGCGGCCGGCGCCCTGGTGTCGCCGATCCTGCCCTTCCAGCCGCCCACCGGGCTGTCGCTGTCGGTCACCTCGTTCAACATCGTGATCATCGGCGGCATGGGCAGCCTGCTCGGCGCCTTCATCGGGGGGCTGCTGGTCTCGGTGGCCGAGTCGCTGGGCGCCGTCTTCCTGCGCCCGTCGCTCAAGGAATTGTTCAGCTTCTCGCTGCTGATCGTGATCTTGCTCTTCCGGCCGGCCGGGCTGTTTGGCAAGCGCCAAACATAGCCACGCCCTTCTATGTCAGGCCACCTGCGCCTCTACCCGAGCTGGCGGACCTCGCTACAACTGTCGGTGGTAGCGGTCCTGCTCGCGCTGCCGGCGGTGCTCAGCGGCTACGCGGTCACGATCTTCATCCTCATCTTCTTCTACGCGGCGCTCGCCCAGGCGTGGAACGTCGTCGGGGGGTACGCCGGCCAGCTCTCGGTCGGCCACGCCGCCTTCGTCGGGATCGGCGGCTACACCTCGGCGCTGCTCTTCGAGCGCGGGGTGACGCCGTGGATCGGGATGTTCGTCGGCGCCGCGCTGGCGGCGGTGCTGGGCGCGGTGATCGGCTTCCTCGGCTTCCGCTTCGGCCTGCGCGGCTTCTACTTCGTCCTGCTCACGGTGGCCTTCGCCGAAATCTGCCGCATCCTCGCCTCCAACATCGACGCGGTCGGCGGCGCCGTCGGCCTCTACATCACCTTCACCGGCAACCCGCGCCAGTTCCAGTTCCAGGACCCGCGCGCCTACTACTACGTGGCGCTCGCCCTCATGCTGCTCGCCACCGGCGTGACCGCGCTGATCGAGCGGCGGCGGTTCGGGATCTACCTGGGCGCGATCCGCGAGGACGAGACCGCCTGCGAGGCGCTCGGCGTGGACACGTTCAAGTACAAGATGCTGGCGATGGTCGTGTCGTCCTTCCTCACCGGCCTGGCGGGGACCTTCTACGCGTTCCAGAACTTCTCGCTGCAGCCGGCCGCCGTGTTCGGCATCCCGCTCTCGGTCGAGATCATCATCCGCCCGATCATCGGTGGCAGCGGCACGCTGCTGGGGCCGATCGTGGGCTCGTTCATCCTCACGCCGCTCGGCGAGCTGTCGCGCTACTTCTTCGGGCAGAGCGGGCTGCACGGCGCCCACCTCATCGTCTACGGCGTGCTGCTGATCGCCGTCGTCCTCTTCCTCCCGCAGGGCGCCTACCCCTCCCTGCGAAAACTCTTCTCGCGCGCAGGACGCACATGACGGAGCCGGGCATGACGGAGCCGGGAACGACCTCGAACAGCCCACCCACGCTTCAAGCCGGCCCAGCGCTCCTTTTACAAGTCCAAAATCTCGGCAAGCGCTTCGGCGGCCTGCAGGCCGTCAAGGACCTCACGTTCGCCGTCGGCGAGGGCGAGATCGTCGCGCTCATCGGCCCCAACGGCGCCGGCAAGACCACGGCCTTCGCGCTGATCTCCGGCTTCCTCACCCCCGACGAGGGGTGCGTGCGCTTCGCCGGCCGCGACCTGCGCGGCCTGCGCCCGCACCAGGTCAACGCGCTCGGCCTCGCGCGCACGTTCCAGATCGTGCGGCCGTTCCCGCGGCTCACCGTCGTGCGCAACGTGATGATCGCCACGCTCGGCCGCCATCGCGAGGTGGCCGAGGCCGAGCGGCGGGCGCGCGCGGTGCTGGACGAGCTGGGGCTCGGCGCCAAGGCCGACCTGCCCGCCGGCGGCCTCACGCTGGCCGAGCGCAAGCGGCTGGAGCTGGCGCGCGCGCTCGGGACCGAGCCGCGGCTGCTGCTGCTCGACGAGGTGATGTCGGGGCTCACCGAGGCCGAGACCGAGCGCATCGTGGAGCTGGTGCGTGCCATCAACCGGCGCGGCGTCGCCGTCCTCCTCATCGAGCACGTGATGCGCGCGGTGATGTCGCTGGCCCAGCGCGTCGTCGTGCTGAACTACGGCGAGCGCATCGCCGAGGGGCGGCCGGAGGCCGTCGCCCGCGACCCCCGGGTGATCGAGGCGTACCTGGGCGACGAGGAGGTCGTGCGTGCTCCGGCTTGAGGGGGTGGAGGCGGGCTACGGCGACGTCGTGGCGGTGCGCGCGGTGTCGCTGGAGGTGCGGGCGGGGGAGATCGTCGCGCTGATCGGCGGCAACGGAAGCGGCAAGACGACGACGCTGCGGGCGATCGCCGGGCTGCTGCCGTTGCGGCGCGGGGCCGTCGAGCTCGACGGCCGCCGCCTCGACGGGCTGGGGTCGCCGGCGGTGGTGGCGGCGGGCGTGGCCCACGTGCCGGAGGGCCGCCAGCTCTTCCCCACCATGACCGTGCGCGAGAACCTCGAGCTGGGCGCGCGCACCGCCGAGGGCCGCGCGCGCCGGGCGGAGACGCTGGCGCGCGTGCTCGACCTCTTCCCGCGCCTCGGCGAGCGCGGCAGCCAGCTGGCCGGCACGCTGTCGGGCGGCGAGCAGCAGATGGTGGCGATCGGCCGCGCGCTCATGGCGCGGCCGCGCCTGCTGATGCTCGACGAGCCCTCGCTGGGGCTGGCGCCGGTGGTGGTCGGCGCGATCTTCGCCAATCTCGTCGCGATCAACCGCGACGGGCTCACGATCTTGCTGGTCGAGCAGAACGTGCTGCGCGCGCTTCGCTGCTCGCACCGCGCCTACGTGCTGGAGAACGGCACGGTGACGCTGGCCGGCGAGAGCGCGGCGCTGCTGGCCGACGAGCGGGTCAGGCGCGCCTACCTCGGCCGCTGAGACCTGCTACGCTGGCCGGGTCATGAGTGCAGATCCCGCCGCGCCGTCCCCCGACGTGCGTCCCGGCCGGTTCCTCCGGCTGCGCGGCCACCTGTCGTTCTCGCGCGTGCAGGCGACGCTCGGCATCATCGCCGCCGTGCTCTCGATCGGCGGCGCGCTCTACGGCTACCTGCGCCCGGGGCGGATGACGCCGGCCGACAGCGGCGAGGTCATCGCGATCGTCCAGGACCGGGCCGGCAAGCCGGTCGCCGACGCCACCGTGGAGCTGCTCACGCCCAAGGACGCGCTGGTCACGACGCTGCCCGTCGCCGGCGGCGAGGCGCGCCGCACGCTGAGGGAGGGGAGCTACCGGCTGCGCGTCTCCCATCCGCGCTACGCGACGGAGACGCGGCAGATCCAGGTGCTGGCCGGCCAGAGCGCCGAGATCCACATCCGCCTCGCCCCCCGCCCGGTGGCGTCCTCACCACTGAGCCCGGCCGAGCGCGCGGTCAACCAAGGCGTCGAGGGGCTCAAGAAGATCTTCCGCTGACCTTCCCCGTCGCGCCGACGTCGTGGCGGGTGCGTCGCCGAGCGGCGCCACGGCACCGCCGGGGCGCCGTGAGCCGCCACGGGGGGCATGGGGGGCCCGTTCGAGGCCCCCCACGATGTTGATTGACCACTCCAGAGAAGCGCCACGGCCGCGCCGGGG
>JBGQFW010000104.1:0-14353 GCA_041497115.1 Methylomirabilia bacterium | reverse complement strand
GGCGTGGTGGACGTGGAGGCCACCGCGCAGCGTCGCGCCGCGCTGAGCGCCGCGCGACCGCACGTCCGCCTGTGCGGCGCCGCCGGCCTCGACGACCCGCGCGGCCGCGCGGTGCGGCTGGACGCGGCGACCGCCGGCGGGCTGGGCGTGGGGCCGGGCGCGATCGTGGAACTCGTCAACCCGCGGGGCGCGCCGCTGCGCGCGTGGGTGGTCGAGGTGGTTCCCGGAGACGGGCGGCGCGCCGAGCTGGCGCCCGCCGCGCTGCGCATGCTGGCCCTCGCCGACGGCGCCGAGGTCGAGATCCGCGCCGTCCACTCGGGCGTGCTCGGCGGCTAGGTCGTTCCCCCGCCGTTGACGGCGATCATCTGGCCGGAGACGAAGCCGCCGTCGTCGGAGGCGAGCAGGCCGCACATCGCGGCGACGTCGTGCGGGGTGCCGAGGCGGCCCACCGGCACGCGTGGCAGCATGCTGCGGATGTGCTCGGCGCTCGTCGCCGTCATCGCCTCGCTCTCGATCGGCCCCGGCGAGACCGCGTTGACCGTGACGCCGTGGGGACCGAGCTCGCGGGCCAGCGCCTTGGTGAGCCCCCACAGCCCGTGCTTGGCCGCCGACACGTGGGCGCGCCCGGCGTAACCCTGGATCGCGTTCATCCCGGTGAGGTTGATGATGCGCCCCCAGCGGCGCGCGACCATGCCCGCCGCGAACGCGCGCGTCGTGTAGAACGCCGAGCTCAGGTCCACGTCGAGGACGCGGTGCCAGTCGGCCTCGGTCATCTCGAGCAGGGCCTTCTCGGGCCGGATGGCCGCGTTGTTGACGACGATGTCCACGTGGCCGAACTCGGCCAGCGCGCGCTCGGCCAGCCGCCGCACCTCCTCGGCCCGGCCGACGTCGGCGGCGATCGCCAGCGCCTTGACCCCCAACCGTCGCGCCTCGCCGGCGACATTCTCGGCGTCGGTGATCCGCTCGCGGGTGTTGACCACGACATCGGCGCCGCGGCCGGCCAGCTCCAGGACGATGGCGCGGCCGATGTTGCGGCCGGCACCGGTGACGAGCGCGACGCGATGGCGGAGGCTCATGGGCCCTGGTCGACGGCTACTTGCGGCCGCCCGCCGCCTTCTTCGCCGAGGCCGGCCGGGCCTTGGCCGCGGCGGCGGCGCCCGCCTTGGCCGGCGGCTTCTTGGCGGCGGCGTCCTCGGCGGACAGGCCGCGCTTGGCGAGGCTCGCCTTGAGCGCTTCCATCAAATCGATGACCTGGGCGCGCGGCGCGGCCGCCTCGGAGACGGTGATCTCCTGTCCCTCGACCTTGCGGTTGATCATCTCCAGCACGCGGTGGCGGTACTCGTCGGTGTAGCGCGCGGGCGAGAACGTCTCGCCGGCCAGCCCGTTGATGAGCTGCAGCGCCAGGTCGAGCTCGCCGTCCTTGATCTTGGCCGACTCGCCCTTGTCGATCTCGCCGAAGTCGCGAACCTCGTCAGCGAAGTACATCGTGTGCAGCATGAGGCCGTGCTGGGCGGGGCGGATGAGGACGAGACTCTCCTTGCCGCGCATCACGTACTTGGCGAGGGCGACCTGCCCGGCGTGTTCCATGGCGTCGGCGAGGAGCCGGTACGCCTTGTCGCCGCCCTTGTCGGGGCCGAGGTAGTACGTCTTCTCGAAGTAGATCGGATCGACGTCGGCCAGCGGCACGAACTCGGCGATGTCGATGATCTTCGAGGCCTCGCCCTCGAGCGCCTTCAGCTCCTCGTCCTTCACCTGCACGTACTGGTCCTTGGTGAACTCGTAGCCGCGCACGAGCTCGGCGCGCTCGACCGTCCGGTTGCACGTGGGGCAGAAGGTCTGCTGCTTGATGCGCGCGCCGCACACGCCGTGCAGCTGGTTGAAGGCGACGTTGGCCGAGGACGCGGCGGTGTAGAGGCGGACGGGAATCGACACCAGCCCGAACGAGATCGTTCCTGACCCCAGCGAGTGCGGCGGCATCGCGTCCCTCCCCTTTCTCCGATCTGCTCCGAGGCTTTGCACGATAGCACGCGAGCGCCTATCATGCGCCAAAGCCGGGACTATCCAAGGGATTGCGGTGTCCGCCACCCTCGACGACTACCGGAAGAAGCGCGACCCCGCGCGCACCCCCGAGCCCTTCGGCGCGCGCGGCGCGGCCGAGGGGCGCCGCTTCGTCGTGCAGAAGCACGCCGCCCGCCAGCTGCACTACGACTTCCGCCTGGAGATGGACGGCGTGCTCAAGAGCTGGGCGGTGCCGAAGGGCCCCTCGCTGCGGGCGGAGGACAAGCGGCTGGCCGTCCACGTCGAGGACCATCCCGTCGAGTACGCCGAGTTCGAGGGGATCATCCCTGCCGGCAACTACGGCGCCGGCGGGGTGATCGTGTGGGACCTCGGCTGGTACCGGCTCGTCAAGGACGGCCCGGCCGCCGAGCAGCTGCGCGCGGGACGGCTCGAGCTCGAGCTGTTCGGCGTCAAGCTGCGCGGGCGCTGGACGCTGGCGCGCATGAGCGGCAAGGCCAAGGAGTGGCTGCTGCTCAAGAAGGCCGACGGGTTCGCCCGCGACGACGACGTCACCGCGCGCTTCCCGGAGTCGGTGCTCTCCGGCCTCTCCGTCGAGGAGGTGCGCGCGGGCTCGGCGCGACTCGCCACGCTGCGCGCGCGGCTGGCCAAGACGAAGGCGCCCGCGCGCGCGGTGAACGCCGGACGCGCGCCGGTGATGCTCGCCTCGCTCGCGGAGGCGCCGTTCTCCCGCCCCGGCTGGCTCTTCGAGATCAAGTACGACGGCGTGCGCGTGCTGGCGGCCCGCGACGGCGACCGCGTGGCGCTCTACGGCCGGTCGGGGCAGGTGTTCACCGCGCGCTATCCCGAGATCGTCACCGCGCTGCGCTCGCTGCCGCTCACGCACTTCGTGCTGGACGGCGAGGTGGTGGCGCTCGACGAGACCGGCCGGTCGTCGTTCCAGCGGCTGCAGAACCGCATGCACCTGACGAAGCCGGCCGACGTCGAGCGGGCGCGCGCGACCGAGCCGGTGAGCGCGGTCTTCTTCGACGCGCTCACGCTGGACGGCCGCGACCTGCGCCAGGTCCCGCTCGCCGACCGCAAGGCGTGCCTCGCGCTGGTGGTGCCGGCGCGCGGCGTGATCCGCTACGGCGACCACGTCGAGCGCCGCGGCGAGGATTTCTTCGCGGCGGCCGCCGAGCAGAAGCTGGAGGGCATCGTCGCCAAGCGCGCGGCCAGCCCCTACGTCGGCGGTCGGACGCGCGAGTGGCTGAAGATCAAGTGCCAGCTGCGCCAGGAGCTGGTCGTCGGCGGCTGGACCGATCCGCAGGGCGGCCGCAACCGGTTCGGCGCGCTGCACCTCGGCGTGTACGAGGGCGACCGTCTCGTCTACGTCGGCAAGGTCGGCACCGGTTTCGACGAGGCGACGCTCGAGCTGGTGTGGACGCGGCTGCAGCCGCTCGCGCGGAAGACCCCGCCGTTCGCCGCCGGCGCGCCGACGGGGCGCGGCCATCACTGGGTGTCGCCGGCGCTCGTCGCCGAGGTGCGGTTCACGGAGTGGACGAAGGACGGCGGCATCCGCCACCCGGCCTTCCTCGGCCTGCGCGCCGACAAGCGCCCCGAGGAGTGCGTGCGCGAGACGGCGGCGCCGGCGCCGCGCGGCCGCCACGCCGGGGGCGCGACCGCCGTCGTCGCCGGCGCCTCGGATCGCCAGGTGACGATCACGAACCCGCGCAAGGTGTTCTGGCCCGCCGAGGGGTACACCAAGGCGGACCTCGTCGGGTACTACGAGCGCGTGGCCCCGTGGCTCCTGCCCTACCTGGCCGACCGGCCGCTCGTGCTCACGCGCTATCCCGACGGCATCCAGGGCAAGTCCTTCTTCCAGAAGGACGCGCCGGCGTGGACGCCCGCGTGGGTGCGGCGCGAGCGCATCTGGGCGCGGGGCGCCGAGCGCGAGATCGACTACTTCATCGTGGGCGACGTGGAGACCCTGCGCTACGTGGCCAATACCGGGACGATCCCGCTGCACCTCTGGGCCTCGCGCGTCGGCGCGCTGGAGCGGCCCGACTGGCTCGTGCTCGACCTCGACCCCAAGGGCGCGCCGTTCACCGACGTGGTGAAGGTGGCGCTCGCGCTGCGGCGCATCCTCGAGCGGCTGGAGCTGCCCAGCTATCCGAAGACCTCCGGCGCAACCGGCCTGCACATCCTGCTGCCGCTGGCCGCGCGCTACACCTACGACGAGACGCGGACGTTCGCGCGCCTGCTCGCCACGCTGGCGGTGGACGCGGTGCCGGCCATCGCGACGATCGCCCGCATGCTCCGTACGCGGGGCGGGAAGGTCTACGTGGACTTCGGCCAGAACGGCCACGGCCAGACGATCGTGGGGCCGCTGTCGGTGCGGCCGCTGCCCGGCGCGCCGGTGTCGTGCCCGCTGCGCTGGCCCGAGGTGACGGCGCGCCTCGACCCCCGGCGCTTCACGATCCGGACGATGCCGACGCGGCTCGACAAGCTCGGCGACCCGATGGCGCCGGTGCTCGGCGCCGGCATCGACATCGCGGCCGCTCTTGCCCGGCTGAGCGTGGTATCGAAGAAGGCATGAGCGCGCCGTTCCCCGTCAGCACGGCCGCTGCCCGCCTGGACGCCGACCTGCGCGCGCGCTGGGCGCGGCGCGCCGCCATCGGCGCCGGCGCCCGGTCGGCGCTGGGCGCGATCCTCGACCGCTTCGTCGCCGACGGCCGGCCGATCCCCGTCGCCGCTCTCGGCGATGACGCCGCGGTGGCCGAGCTGGATGCCCACGACCTGGTGTACGTGAGCGAGGGTCACGTGGTGCTGGCCTACCCGTGGTCGGCCACGCCGACCGCGTTCGTCGTCGTGCTGGCCGACGGCCGCGAGCGCTTCGCCTGCTGCGCCATCGACGCGCTGGGCATCGCCGCCCTGCTGCGCCAGCCGATCCGCGTGCGCGCGCGCTGCCACCACTGCGACGAGCCGCTCGAGCTCGCGGTGGAGCCGGACGGGCCGCGCGAGGACGGCGGCCTGATGGCGTGGGTCGGCGACCGCGAGGACCTGCGCGGCAAGGCGTGCACCGCCCTCTGACACACGCTGAACTTCTTCCGGTCGGAAGAGCACGTGGGCGAGTGGTGGGCGGCGACCCGGGCCGCCGGCGCCGCGCTCCCGCTGGCGGAAGCGTTCCGCCTCGGCGCGACGCTCTTCGGCGAGCTGTTGCCGCGCATCGTGCGCGGCGAGGGATGAGGGGCGCGGCCGCGCTCCTGGCGGCGCTCGGCCTCCTCCTCGCCGGCTGCGCCGAGCGGCCGGACGGAGCGGGGCCGGCCGTCCTCGTCTTCAAGCACGCCAAGATCTTCGGCCCGTCCGACCCGATCCCCGGCCTGCTGCGCGAGTTCGAGCGGCGCCACCCCGGTGTACGCGTGCGCAGCGAGGCGCTCACGTGGACGAGCGACGAGCAGCACCAGTTCTACGTGATCAACCTCGACGGGGCCACGCCGAGCTTCGACGTGCTGATGCTCGACCTCATCTGGGTGCCGGAGTTCGCCGAGGCCGGCTGGCTGCTCGACCTCTCGCCGTGGGTGACGCGCGACGAGCTGGCCCCGCACTTCCCGGCGGCGGCGGCCGCCGCCGTCTGGAAGGGGCGCGTGTGGGGGCTGCCGTGGAACATGAACGTCGGCGTCCTCTACTACCGCGCCGACCTGCTGGCCCGGCACGGGCTGGCGCCGCCCCCGACGTGGGAGGCGCTGGTGGAGCAGACCGCGCTGATCCGCGCGCGCGAGCGCGACCCGCGGCTGGCGGGCGTTCTCTGGCAGGGCAAGCAGTACGAGGGGCTCGTCTGCAACGTGCTCGAGCACTTCTGGGCGAGCGGCACCGGCCTGCTCGGCGAGGACGGCCGCGTGCTGCCCGATCCCGCGCGCGCCGCCGGCGCGCTCGGCTTCATGCGCGGGTTGATCGCCGGCGGCGCCAGCCCCGCCTGGGTGACCGCCGGCGACGAGGAGCTCACCCGGCGCGCGTTCGGCGACGGGCGCGCGGTCTTCCTGCGCTCGTGGCCGTACGCGATGGACCTCTTCGAGGCGCCCGGCTCGCCGGTGCGCGGCCTTGTGGGCATCGCCCCGCTGCCCGGCCACGCGGGCGGCGCCGCCGGCGTCGGCGCCACCGGCGGCTTCCATCTCGCGGTCAATCGCCGCACGCGCCACGCGGAGGCCGCCGTCGCGCTCGTGCGCTTCCTGGCCGGCCCCCAGGGGCAGCGCGCGCTCACCGCGCCCGGCGTCGCGCTCTATCCCACGCGCATGGATCTCTACCGCGATCCGCAGGCCGTGAGCGCCCACCCGCACCTGCCGCGCTTCCTCGACCTGGCGCTGGCCGCGCGGCCGCGGCCGGTGACGCCGTACTACCTCATGCTCTCGACGACGGTGCAGCCGGAGTTCTCGGCGGCGCTGGTCGGCGTGAAGACGCCCGCGCAGGCGGTGGCCGACGCCCGCCGCCGCCTTGACTACATGCTGAGCGGCGTGCGGTGACGGCGCGCCGGCGCGCCGATCGGCTGGCCGGCCTGGCATTCGTCTCGCCGGCGCTGCTGACCCTGGCCGCGCTGACCGTCTATCCCGGCCTGTGGGTGCTCTGGCTCTCGTTGCAGCAGCGCATCCCGATCTTCAACGTCGCGCGGTTCGTCGGCCTCCAGCACTACGCGTTCCTCGCCGGCGACGCGCGCTTCTGGAACGCCGTGCGCGTGACGCTCGTCTTCACGCTCGTCTCGGTCGGCCTCGAGCTGGCGCTGGGGCTCGCCGTCGCGCTCGCGCTGCAGCGCCAGCGGGCGTGGCGGCGGCCGGCGCTCTCGCTGCTGCTGCTGGCGTGGGCGCTGCCGTCGGTGGTCACCGCGCGGCTCTTCGAGTGGCTCTACCACCCCACCGCCGGGCTCGTGAACGTCCTGCTGGGCGGCCGCGCGTTCAACTGGCTCGGCGACCCCGTCCTCGCGCTACCCGCGCTGATCGCCGCCGACGTCTGGCGCACGATGCCGTTCGTGGCGCTGCTCTGCTACGCGCGGCTGCTGACGATCCCTCCCGAGATCTACGAGGCGGCGCGGGTGGACGGCGCCGGCCGCGTGGCGACGCTGACGGCCGTCACGCTGCCGCTGCTCCGCTCGATCTTATTGATCGCGCTGCTGTTCCGCACGCTCGACGCGCTGCGGGCGTTCGATCTGATGTTCGTCCTCACCGGCGGCGGGCCCGCCGGCACGACGGAGACGCTGACGGTCTACGCCTACCGGAGCCTGTTCCAGACGCTGCAGCTCGGCTTCGGGGCGGCGATCGGCGTGGTGGTCTGGGCACTCGTGATGGCGGTGGCGTGGGGCTACCTGCGCGCGCTGCGCGGCGAGGCGGCGACGGCGTGAGCCGCCGGCTGCGCGCGTGGGACGCGGCGGTGCTGCTCGTGCTGGCGGCGTGGGCGACGCCGTACTTCTGGCAGGTGCGCACGTCGTTCACGCCGGACGCCGAGCTGCTGGCGACCGACCGCGTGCTGCCGGCGAGCCCGACGCTGAGCCACTACCGCGCGGTGGTCGAGCGCAGCGTCATGCCGCGCGCGCTCGGCAACAGCCTGGGCGTGGCCTCGCTGACGACGCTGCTCGCGCTGGCCCTGGCGCTGCCGGCCGCCTACGGGCTCGCCCGGCTGCCGGTGCCGGGCAAGGGGGCGCTGCTGCTCGCGATCGTGGCCAGCACGGCGTTTCCGCAGATCACGACGGTGAGCCCGCTCTACCTGCTGCTGCGCGCGCTCGGCCTGCGCGACACGTGGACCGCGCTGGTGATCGCCGACACGTCGTTCGCCCTGCCGCTGCTGACCTGGCTGCTGGCCGGCTTCATCCGCGAGATCCCGATCGAGCTGGAGGAGGCGGCGTTCCTCGACGGCGCCGGGCGGCTCGCGGTGCTGCGCCGCGTGATCCTGCCGCTGGTGGCGCCGGGCGTGGCCTCGGCGGCGCTGCTGACCTTCCTGGCGGCGTGGAACGAGTTCCTCTTCGCCTACACGTTCACCGCGACGGAGGCCAGCCGCACGGTGCCCGTCGCGCTCGCGCTCTTCCCCGGCGTGTTCGAGATCCCGTGGGGTGACGTCGCGGCGGCGTCCGTCCTGGCCAGCCTGCCGCCGGTGCTGATCGTCGTCGGCCTGCAGCGCTGGCTCGTGCGCGGGCTGGTGGCCGGCGCCCTGAAGGAGTGACCGGTCACGCCGGGCGCCATATGCCCAGACCGAGCCGCTCGCCGACCTGGCGGAGCGCTGCGTCGGCGGTGGCCAGGCGGGCGTTCCATTCGAGTGCCAGGACGACATACAGGCAGTCGTAGACGGGATGACGGATTTCGAGGGCCAGGCGTACCGCGCGGATCAAAAAGGGCCCTGTCGCGGCTAGGACGAGACCGGCGGCGTCGAGATCCGTGAGCGCCTGCTCGACTTGCGCCGGCGTCATCTCGCCCCGGCGCTCCTTCTTGCAGAGCGCGTTCGCAACTTCGACGGGGAGCAAGTCCGGGGCAAGGAGCATGGACGTGCTCTCCACGAGACGCATGGCCTGACTGGAGCCTGGCTCGGGAACCAGCCACTGGACAGCGATCGACGCATCCACGACGACGGGCGTGGCCGGGCGCTCACGCGCGAGCCGGCCTCGCTGGGCCCGCCGCCCCTCGCTCAACGGTCGCGATCTTCGCGGATGAGATCAACGGCCCGCGTGCGATGCGGTCGCTGGGCGGCCCGGAGCGCGTTCGCGCGGGCGATGAACTCCTGGCGGCTGAGTCGCGTTCCCTCGGTCAGGATGCGACGGGCTTCTTCTTCCGCCGAGACGCCCTTCAGACGCGCCTGGAGCCGGAGCCGCGACGCTACGAGGTCGTCGAGATTGCGGATGATGATCGAGGCCATGGTGCTAGCCTACATTGCTATCTGTGATAGCGTCAAGAGCTATCATTCAGCCGGGCTCAGCCGCGCAGCGCTCCCCACGCCAGCGCGGCCCAGCCGGCGATGAAGGCCAGGCCGCCCAGCGGCGTGACGGCGCCGAGCCAGCGCGCGCCGGTGAGGGCGAGCAGGTAGAGGCTGCCGGAGAAGACCACGGTGCCGGCGACGAACAGCCAGCCGGCGGCGACGGGTGCGGGGCCGGGCCAGCGGCCGGCCGCCCACGCGACGGCCAGCAGCGCGAGCGCGTGATACATCTGGTAGCGCGCGCCGGTCTCGAAGACGGCCAGCATGTCGGGGGCGAGCCGGTCGCGCAGCGCGTGGGCGCCGAAGGCGCCGGCGGCGACGGCGACCAGCCCCGAGAGCGCGCCGAGCGCCACGAACGCGCGGTCCACCGTCAGACTCCTCCATCCCACTGCGCGTAGTACTCCTGCGGCCGGCCGATCAGGTAGCGCGCGAAGTCCTGATGGAACCGCTCGCCGGCGACGTTGTCGAGGAAGCCGGACGAGGCGGCGTCGTCGAGGTCGGAGTCGGGGTCGGCCATGCACTCCAGCAGCAGCCAGGCCAGCCCCTGCAGCCGCTCGCTCGGCAGCTCCTCGTAGCGCTCGCAGAAGTAGCCGCTGAACTCCGCGAACGCCCCCTCGAGCGTGAATGAGCCGTCGGGGTCGCGGTGATCGTTGTCGGGCCCCTCCCAGTACTCGGAGAAGTCGGGGAAGAGGACGGCCAGCCGGCCGAACAATTCCTCGGGGGTCATGAGCGCATCGTCCATCGTCAGCACCGTACGCCGGGCGCTAGCGAAGCGCCAGCAGTCGCGCGGCCAGCGCGGGGCCGGTGCCCGCGTCCTCGTGCTTGAAGAACACGAAGGCGTCGCGCCAGCGCTCGCCGATGCGGCGCACCGTCGCGAGCCAGCCGCGAAGGTCGTCGTCGGCGTAGCCGGTCGCGCGCAGGCGGAGGTAGCCCCAGTCGGCGGTGGCCACCGCCGGCGTGGCGCCGTCATCGTTGTCGGCGACGCAGAGCGCGGCGTTCTTTTCGGCCAGCCGCGCGTAGACCTCGTCGGTGAACCAGGTGGCGTTGCGGAACTCGAACGCCGCGCGCACGCCGGCCGGCAGCAGCGCCAGCAACCCGGCGAGGCGGCCGACGTCCACCTTGAAGTTCGGGGGGAGCTGGAAGAGCAGGGGGCCGAGACGGGCCCCCAGCGCGCGCGCGTTGTCGCAGAAGAAGCCCACGGGGTCGCCGACGTCGCGCAGCCGGGCGAAGTGCGTGATCCGCTGGGGCGCCTTCAGCACGAACGTGAAGGCCGGTGGCACCGCGGCGGCCCAGCCGTCCACCACCTTCTGCGTCGGCATCCGGTAGAACGTGTTGTTGACCTCGACCGTCGAGAATCGCGCCGCGTAGTACGGCAGCATCACCGCCGGCTTCATGCCGGCGGGATAGAACGAGCCGCGCCACTCCGGATAGTTCCACCCCGACGTGCCCACTCGGAGATCCACCGGCGGCTCAGATCGTGAGGAGGCCGCCGTTGGGCGACAGCCACTGGCCGGTGATGAAGCCGGCTTCGTCGGAGGCGAGGAAGAGCGCGGCGGCGGCGATCTCCTCGGGCCGGCCCAGCCGGCCGAGCGGCGTCTGGCGCTCGGCGAGCAGGCGCGTCACCGGCGGGAAGGGATCGAGGATCGGCGTGTCGACGAATCCCGGGCAGATCGCGTTGACGCGGATCCCGCGCGAGGCGACCTCGCGGGCGACCGAGCGGGTGAAGCCGAGGATGCCGGCCTTGGCGGCGCCGTAGTGGGGGGCGACCTCGATGCCCATGAGGCCGGCGACGCTCGAGATGTTGACGATCGCGCCGCGGTTGACGCGGCTCATGAGCCGCAGCGCCTCGCGCGTGCAGTAGAAGGTGCCGTTGAGGTGCACCGCCAGCATGCGCCCCCACGCCTCGTCGCTCAGGTTCTGGGTGATGTCCCAGTGGGTCTCGACGACGCCGGTCATCATCTCGGCGACCCGCGTCTCGACCTTGACGGCGAACGCCTCGCGGCCGGCCGGGTCCACCTCGCCGATGCCGGCGTTGTTCACCAGCACGTCGACGCCGCCGAGTGCCTGCTCGACCTCGGCAAACATCGCGCGCACCTGCGCGCTGTCCGCCACGTCGGCGGCGACGGCGCGGGCGCCGCCGCCGATCTCGCCCGCCGTGCGCTCGGCCGTCTCCCGGTGGATGTCGTTGACGACCACCCGCGCGCCCTCGGCGGCGAAGCGCAGGGCGACGGCGCGGCCGATGCCGGAGCCGCCGCCGGTGACGAGCGCCACGCGGTCGCGCAGGCGGTCCGTCACCGACCCACTCCGGCGGTTTCATCCACGTGAGCGTCCTGCCGGAAGTGGGGCATGACCTCCTCGGAGAACATCTGCATCATCTCCAGCGTCGCCTCGTGGCTGCCGGCGTTCATCCCCGAGCAGACGATGCCGGCCTTGAGCTCGTCGGCGAAGACGCGCAGCTTGTCGCGCACGGTGGCGGGACTGCCGGTGATGATGTAGCCGCCCGCCTCGAGGTCCTCGTAGGTCAGCTCGGTCGGCATCTTGCCCCGGGTGGCGAGCAGCCGCTTCAGCGACGCCTCGGTCGTGTAGCCGGGCGGCTGCCAGTAGGGGGGCAGCATGCGCAGGCCGACGTGATAGACCCACATCGCGTGCGCGCGCGCGAGCGCCTCCGCCTTGCGGTCGTTCTCGGCGACGCAGATCGGCAGGTTCACGCTGAGCTGGTAGGGGCTGGCGGTGTAGCCGTTGCGCTCGCACGCCTCGCGATACTCGGAGTAGATCTGGGCGATGCGCGCCAGCGGCGTGAAGACCATCAGGTAGGGGAACCGGCGCTTGGCCGCCCACTCGACCGTCTCGCTCGACCCCTGCGACGGGCACCACACCGGCGGGTGCGGCTGCTGCAGCGGGCGCGGCCACGGGTTCACGAATGGGTAGCGATAGAACTTGCCGTCGAAGGCGAACGGCCCCGGCTCGGTCCACGCCCTCAAGATGAGCTCGGCCGCCTCGTAGAACCGCTCGCGCGAGTGGGTGGGGTTGACGGCGGTCGAGTAGTACTCGGCGCCGATGCCGCGCACGAAGCCGGAGACGATGCGGCCGCCCGAGACCACGTCGAGCATCGCGACCTCCTCGGCGATGCGCAGCGGGTTCTCGCGCAGCGGCAGCCCGTTGCCGAGGATGGCGATCTTCGCGCGCGACGTGCGCCGCACGAGCATGGCGGCCATCACGTTGGGGCTCGGCATCGTGCCGTAGCAGTTCTGGTGGTGCTCGTTGACGCAGATGCCGTCCCATCCCAGCCGCTCGGCCGCCTCGAGCTGGTCGAGGTACTGGTGATAGAGGGTGTGGCCGACGGCGGGGTCGTAGTGGCGGTTGGACAGCGTCACCCACGACGACGGCTCGTCGTGCTCCATCGGGTACGGCATCAGGTGGAAGTAGTAGAACTTCACCGTGTCCCCTTTCCGCGCGCGCAGAACTCGACGACCGCCGCCGCCACGGCGTCGGGCTCCTCCAGGTGCGGCACGTGGCCGGAGCCGTCGAAGACGCGCAGCGTCGCGCCGGGGATCTCCCGGCGCCACGCCTCGGCGCACGCCGGCGGGGCGAGGCGATCGTGGGCGCCCCAGCAGAGCAGCGTCGGTGCCGCGATGCGGGCCAGCCGCCGCCGCAGCAGCGGATTGTACAGGTACGGATTCCACGCCACGCGCGCCAGCGCGGTGTTCTGCCGGTAGAGGAGCGCCAGCGTGTCGATGCTCATGTCGGGGGGCGCCAGCGCCAGCGCCGCCATCGGGTCGTGGAAGAGCGTCTGCACGAGCTGCGGCAGCTCCATGCCGAACAGGAACGGATAGATCCACCCCTCGACCTTGATCCCGACCGGGTCGATCAGCACCAGCGAGTCGAGGCGGTGCGACGCCATCGTCGCCATCTCGGCGGCGATCCAGCCGCCCAGCGAGGCGCCAACCAGGTGGACGCGCGCAAGGCCGAGCGAGTCCAGGAGATCGAGATAGTGGAAGGCGAGGTCCGAGACGTGCTCGATCCACTCCGCCGCCGGCGAGCCGCCGTGACCGGGATGGCTCGGCGCCAGCACGTCGAAGCGCGCGGCCAGCTGCGCCTGGAAGGCCAGCCAGCGGCCGCCGCCGCCGGCGCCGTGCAGGTAGAGCAGCGGCGCGCCCGCGCCGTCGCGCAGCAGGTCTACCGGCGTGTCACGCACGACGATCCGGGTCGGCTCCGGCATGGCCTTCAGTCTTACCTCGGCCGGCGGTGCCAGCGCCACCACAGCGAGAGCGCCGCGATCGAGACGAAGCCACCCCCGCCCATGACGAGGAAGCCGGCGCGGACGCCGAGTGCCTGGGTGACGCTGCCGACCAGGAAGGCGCCGAACGGCGTGGCGCCGGCGAACATCAGCGTGTGCAGGCTCATCACACGCCCGCGCAGCTCGTCGGGGACGGTGAGCTGCACCGTCGTGTTGGCGCCGGTCATGAAGAGCATGCCGCAGAAGCCCATCACCAGCAGCAGCGCCGCCGCCGCCCCGAAGCGGGCGACGGCGGCCACCCCCATCATGGCCGCGCCGAACACGAGGGCGGAGCCGATCAGCACGCTGAGCGGCGGGCGGTCGGCGCGCAGCGTGGCCAGCGCGATGGCGCCGGCCACCGCGCCGACGCCGACGGCGGTCATGAGCAGGCCGAAGCCATGGGCGTCTTGGTGCAGGACGTCGCGGGCGAGGAGCGGCACCAGCGTGTTGTAGTTGAAGAAGAACATGCTGACGCACAGCACCAGACTCAGCACGACGGCGATGCGCGGCGTGCGCAGCGCGTAGCCCACCCCCTCGGCGATCTCCGCCCGCAGCGTGCGGCCGCTGGACGGGTACGGCAGCCCCTCGGTGCGCAGCGCCAGCAGGGCGCCGATCACCGCCAGGAACGACAGGCCGTTGAAGAAGAACGCCAGCGCGGTGCCCCAGCGCGCGATGACGAGGCCGGCGAGCGCCGGCCCCACCACGCGGGCGCCGTTGAACATCGCCGAGTTGAGCGCGATGGCGCTGCGCAGCGACTCCTTGCCGACGATCTGGGCGACGAACGACTGGCGGGTGGGCATGTCCACCGTGTTGGCGATGCCGTAGATCGTGGCCATCACCGCCACGTGCCAGTACTGGACGTGCCCCAGGTGGACGAGGCCGGCGAGCACGAGCGCCTGCACGCACAGCACCGACTGGCTGGCGATGATCAGCCTCCGCTTGGGCAGCCGGTCGGCCAGCGCGCCGGCGAAGAAGGACAGCGCCAGCATCGGCGCGAACTGCAGCGTGCCGACCAGCCCCAGCCGGAACGGCGAGTTGGTGAGCTCGAGCACGAGCCACGACTGGGCGACCGCCTGCATCCAGGTACCGATGAGCGACACGCCCTGCCCCGACCAGAAGAGGCGGAAGTCGCGG
>JBGQFW010000103.1:0-14614 GCA_041497115.1 Methylomirabilia bacterium | reverse complement strand
CCGCGGAGATCGTGCCGCCCGCGCTCGGCGAGCGCTCCGGCGTGCTCGGGGCGATCGCCCTAGCCCTCGGATAGAGAAGCGCCACGGCTGCGCCGGGGCGCGGCGAACGCTGGGGGGGGTGGGGGCCATGTCGGGGCCCCGCAGGACGTTGACGCCTCCAGAGAAGCGCCACGGCTCCGCCGGGGCGCGGCGAACGCTGGGGGGTTTGGGGGCTGACGGGGCCCCGCACGAGGTTGACCACGCCAGAGAAGCGCCACGGCTCCGCCGGGGCGCGGCGAACGCTTGGGGGTTTGGGGGCCATCTCGGGGCCCCCATCTGAATCAGAACCGCCGGCGGCCGCCCATCGCGCGCTTGCGCAGGCGCAGGGACTTGGGCGTGACCTCGAGGAGCTCGTCCTCGCGGATCCACTCCAGGCACTGCTCGAGGTTCATCACCCGCGGCGGGGTGAGCTTGATGGACTCGTCGGCCGTCGAGGCGCGCATGTTGGTGAGCTTCTTTTCCTTGGTGATGTTGACGTCGAGGTCGTTGTCGCGCGAGTTCTCGCCGACGATCTGTCCCTCGTAGACCGACTCGCCCGGCGCCAGGAACATCACGCCGCGCGCCTGGAGATTGTCGATCGCGTAGCCGGTCGTCCGGCCCGTGCGGTCGGCCACCAGCGCGCCGCTCTGGCGGTGCGCGATATCGCCCTGCCAGCCGTCCCAGCCGTCAAACAGATGGTTGAGCAGGCCGGTGCCGCGCGTGTCCGTCAGAAACTCCGTCCGGTATCCGATCAATCCCCGCGACGGGATTCTGTACTCGAGCCGGACTCGTCCCGTGCCGTGATTGACCATCTTGGTCATGAGACCCTTGCGGGGGCCGATCTTCTGGGTGACCGCGCCGATGAACTCCTCGGGGACGTCGATGACGAGGTGCTCCATCGGCTCCAGCGTGCGGCCGTTCTCCTGATGCGTGATGATCTCCGGCTTGCCGACCTCGACCTCGTACCCCTCGCGCCGCATGATCTCGATCAGGATGGCCAGCTGCAGCTCGCCGCGGCCGGAGACGCGGAAGGTGTCGGGCGAGTCCGTCTCCTCCACCAGGATGCCGGGGTTCAGCTTGCGCTCCTTCAGCAGCCGCTCCCGCAGCTGGGGCGAGGTCACGAAGCGCCCTTCCTTGCCGGCGAACGGCGAGACGTTGGACGAGAAGAGCATCGACACGGTCGGCTCGTCGATGCGGATCAGCGGCAGGGCCACCGGGTTCTCGAGGTCGCCGACGGTCTCGCCGATATCGATCGTCTCGATGCCGGCGATCGCGACGATCTCGCCCGCGCTCGCCTCCGGGATCTCCACCCGCTTGAGCCCTTCGTAGCCGTACAGCACGGTCACCTTGGCCTGCTCGATGGCGCCGTCGCGGTGGACGACCGAGATCCGGTCGGCCTGGCGGACGCGGCCGTTGACGATGCGGCCGATGATCAGCCGGCCGACATAATCGTCCCAGTCGAGCATCGTGACGCGGAACTGCAGCCCCGCCGCGGGGTCGAAGCCCGGGGGCGGGACGGTCGTCAGGATGGTCTCGAACAACGGCTCGAGCGTGGTCCCGTCGACTTTCAGCTCCGTCGTGGCCGTGCCCGTCCGCGCGTTGGTGTAGAGCACCGGGAACTCGAGCTGGTCCTCGGCGGCGTCGAGGTCGATGAACAGGTCGTAGACCTCGTCGAGCACCTCGGCGGGCCGCGCGTCCGCGCGGTCGATCTTGTTGATGACGACAATGGGCGGCAGCCCCGCCTCCAGCGCCTTCTTGAGCACGAAGCGGGTCTGAGGCAGCGGCCCCTCGGCGGCGTCCACGAGCAGCAGCACGCCGTCCACCAGCGTCAGCGTGCGTTCGACCTCGGAGCCGAAGTCGGCGTGGCCGGGCGTGTCCACGATGTTGATGTGCACGCCCTTGTAGTTGATGGCCGTGTTCTTGGCCATGATGGTGATGCCCTTCTCGCGCTCCAGGTCCATCGAGTCCATGATCCGCTCGGCGACCGCCTGGTTCTCGCGGAAGAGGCCGGACTGCCACAGCATGGCGTCCACGAGCGTGGTCTTGCCGTGGTCGACGTGGGCGATGATCGCGATGTTGCGGATTGTTTCGCGCTTCTGCATCACTCCATCCTACCATGTGGGTCAGCATGCTTCGGTGTCCCCGGTGCGGGCAGCAGGCGGGACGGCGCAGTCCGCGGGCCGGGGCGTGGGACCACCTCCTCAGCCTCGTCTACCTCTACCCGTTCCGCTGCCAGCTCTGCGCCGCGCGGTTCCGCTCGCTGCAGCGCCGTCGCTACGCGCGCCACACCACCGACCGGCGCGAGTACGACCGGCTGCTGGTGCGGGTGCCGGTGACGCTGTCGGGCGGGACGATCCAGGCCACCGGCGAGACGGCCGACCTCTCCCTCAACGGCTGCTCGATCCGCGCCGCCGCCGCCGTCGCGCCCGGCGCCACTGTCCGGCTGCGCCTGGCGCTCGGCGAGTCCGGCGCCGTCGAGGTGGCGGCGGCGATCGTGCGCTCGCGAACCGAGGAGCGGCTCGGCCTGCAGTTCGTCCGCCTGGCGCCCGCCGACCACGAGCGGCTCAGCCGCTACCTCGCGCGCTTCCTGCGCCCCAGCGGGCAGCCGGGCCGGCGCGCCCGCGCGCTGCGGCTGGAGCTGGTGCTGGCGGTGCTCCTCGGCCTGGCGGCGCTCGGCGTGGTGTTCCTGATGATCGGCCGCGTCGCCGGGCCGGCGATCCGCTGACCCCCGCCCCGCCGGCCCCGCGTATATAATGGTCGCCACGTCTGGCCCCCGGAGGATGTCCGCATGAGCAGATTTCTCGTCGCGCTGGCCGGTCTCGTCGCGCTCGCCGCCGGTCCAGCGGCGGCCCAGGCGCCGGCCCCCAAGCCGGCCGCGCCGCCCGCCGAGAAGAAGGCGTCGGGCGCCAAGTCGCCGACGGCGATCATCACGATGGCGAAGGGCGGGGAGATCGTGCTGGAGTTCTTCCCCTCGGACGCGCCCCGGCACGTCGAGAACTTCGTGAAGCTCGCCCGCCAGAAGTTCTACGACGGCCAGCGCGTGCACCGGGTGGAGCCGAACTTCGTCGTGCAGTTCGGGGATCCGCAGAGCAAGACCCTGCGGCTCGACGATCCGAAGATGGGCAACGGCGGCCCGGGCTACACGATCAAGGCGGAGTTCAACAAGCGGCCGTTCGAGCGCGGCATCCTCGGCATGGCGCGCACCGACGATCCCGACTCCGCCGGCAGCCAGGTGTACCTCATGCTCGGCCCCGCCCACTTCCTGAACGGCCAGTACACGGCGTTCGGGCGCGTGGTGAGCGGCATGGGCGTCGTGGACCAGATCCGGGTCGGCGACCGCATCACGTCCATCAAGATCGTCAACTGAGGAGACCCTCGTGACCCAGTCCGCCGTCCTCACGCTCGACAACGGCCAGGAGATCCGCTTCGAGTTCTTCCCCGCCGACGCGCCCAAGACCGTCGAGAACTTCGTGACGCTCGCCAAGAAGGGGTTCTACGACGGGCTCACCTTCCACCGGGTCGTGGCCGACTTCGTCGTGCAGGGCGGCTGCCCCAAGGGCGACGGCACCGGCGGCCCCGGCCACACGGTGAAGGCCGAGTTCAACAAGCAGAAGCACGTGCGCGGCTCGGTGGCGATGGCGCGCAGCCAGCACCCCGACTCGGCGGGCAGCCAGTTCTACATCACCTACGGGGCCACCCCGCACCTGGACGGCAACTACACCGTCTTCGGCACGGTGGTGTCGGGCATGGAGCACGTGGACCGCATCAAGCAGGGCGACCGGATGACGTCAGTGGTGATCGAGGAGGCCTGAGCGCGATGGCGTGGTCGCTGCTGATCCGCGGCGGCTCGGTGGTGGACGGCAGCGGCAGCCCGTCCCGCCGGGCCGACGTCGCCGTCGAGGGTGAGCGCATCGTCGCCGTCGCCCCCGGCCTCGCCGGCCAGGCCGAGCGCGTCATCGACGCCACCGGCCACGCGGTGGCGCCCGGCTTCATCGACATGCACTCGCACTCCGACCTCTTCTACTTCGCGTGCCCGTCGGCGGAGTCCAAGGTGCGCCAGGGCGTGACGACCGAGGTCGTGGGGATGTGCTCGTTCTCCCAGGCGCCGCTGCGGGAGGACCAGCGCGAGATCGTGCAGGGCTGGGCCGGCGGCATCGGCGCCTCGCTCGACCTGCGCTGGGAGACCTTCGGCCAGTACCTCGACGCGCTGCGCGCGATCCGCCCCTCCGTCAACGTCGCGCACTTCGTCGGCCACGGGGCGCTGCGCATCGCCGCCATGGGCTTCGAGGCGCGGCCGGCGGGGGCCGACGACATGAAGGCGATGCAGCGGCTGCTCGGCGAGGCGATGGACGCCGGCGCCTTCGGCTTCTCCACCGGCCTCGTCTACGCGCCGAGCGCCTACTCCGACACCGAGGAGCTGATCGCGCTGGCGAAGGCGATGGCCCCGCGCGGCGGCTACTACTTCTCGCACATCCGCGGCGAGTCCTCGATGCTGCTCGATTCCATCAACGAGGCGATCCGTATCGGCGAGACGGCCGGCGTCGGCGTGCAGGTCTCGCACGTGAAGGCCTCCGGCAAGGACAACTGGCCGAAGATCGACGCCGCGCTGCGGCTGTTCGAGACCGCCCGCGCGCGCGGGGTGGACGTGCTCGGCGACGTCTATCCCTACAACGCCGGCAGCACCAAGCTCGACAACATGATGCCGACGTGGGCCCACGATGGCGGCACCGCCAAGCTGCTCGAGCGGCTGGCCGACCGGGCCACCCGCCGCCGCCTCGTCGAGGAGTGCCTGATCGACGGCGAGCGCTGGTCCACCGTCTCCCAGGGCGGCATCGGCTTCGACCAGGTGTTCATCGCCAGCTGCCGCCGGCGCGAGCTGGAGGGGCTGCACCTCGCCCAGATCGCCCGCCAGGCCGGCCTGGCGCCCGCCGAGGTGCTGATGAACCTGCTGCTCGAGGAGAAGTGCACGGTCGGGATGGTCAGCTTCTCGCAGAGCCTCGACAACGTCGCCAAGGTGCTGGCGCACCCGGCGCTGATGATCGGCTCCGACTCGATCCCGCTCTACGAGGGCGAGGGCGACCGCCCCGGCAAGCCGCACCCGCGCACCTACGGGACGTTCCCGCGGGTGCTCGGCGAGTACGCGCGCGAGCGGAAGCTCTTCTCGCTGGAGACGGCCGTGCACAAGATGACCGGCATGGCGGCCGCCCGCATCGGCCTGCGCGAGCGCGGGCTCGTGCACCCGGGATACTTCGCCGATCTGGCGATCTTCGATCCGGCCACCGTGAAGGACGAGTCCACCTACCCGGAGCCGCACCGCTACCCGACCGGCATTCCCTTCGTGATCGTCAACGGCACCGTCGTGGTGGACGGCGGCCGCCCGCGCGCGCGCGGCACCGGCCGCGTCCTCACGCCCGCCCGGTAGCCGCCTCGGCCGCCGGGGCGGGGCCGCGCCGGTGAGAAACTTCTCATTTCGCCTTCATCGCCATCTCATCGTCACCCGTTATCGTTCGTGGCGTCGGCAGGGCGCGAGGACGCGCCGCCGGCGGGGAGGACGATCATGAAGGTCACGACACGACTCGCGCGCTTCACGTGGCCGGCGGCCGCGCTGCTCACGGTGGCGCTGCTCGTCGGCCTCTCGCCGCTGAGCGGCTTCGGCCGCGACGCCCAGCACCTCTGGCTCGAGCGCGCGCCGGGGGCGCCGGCGATGGCGACGATGCCCGCGCCGAACTGGGTGGAGGTCGCGCGCGCGGTGAAGCCGGCGGTTGTGAACGTCAGCACCCGGGCCGTGCAGAAGGACAGCGGCGCCGCCGACGAGTTCTTCCGGCAGTTCGGCGCCCACCCGCCGAAGCGGATGGTGCACGGGCTGGGCTCCGGCTTCGTCATCAACGCCGACGGCTACGTGCTCACCAACAACCACGTGGTGGACGGCGCCACCGACATCCGCGTGAAGTTCGTCGACGGCCGCGAGCTGTCCGGCACGGTGGTGGGGCGCGACCCCAAGACCGACCTCGCGCTGCTCAAGGTGGACGCCGGGGGCCTGCCGGTGATCCCGCTCGGTGACTCGGCGCGGCTCGAGGTCGGCGAGCCGGTGCTGGCGGTCGGCAACCCCTTCGGCCTCGAGCAGACGGTGACGACCGGCATCGTGAGCGCCACTGGCCGCGTCATCGGCGAGGGCCCCTACGACGACTTCATCCAGACCGACGCCTCGATCAACCCCGGCAACAGCGGCGGGCCGCTGGTCAACTCGCGGGGAGAGGTGGTCGGCATCAACACGGCGATCGTGAGCGGCAACGGCGGCTCGGTGGGCATCGGCTTCGCGATCCCCACCAACCTGGCCAAGCCGGTCGTCACCCAGCTGGCCGCCGGCGGCCACGTCGTGCGCGGGTGGCTGGGCGTGTCGATCCAGCCGATCACGTCCGACCTCGCCCGCAGCTTCGGGCTCGGCGGCCCCACCGGCGCGCTCGTGAGCTCGGTGGCCGAGCACTCGCCGGCGCAGCGCGCCGGTGTGAAGCAGGGCGACGTGATCACGCGCTTCGACGGGCGCGTGGTCGGGCGCGCGAGCGACCTGCCCCGCGCGGTGGCGGAGACGCCGGTCGGTCGCGAGGTGGCGCTGGAGGTGATGCGCGCCGGCAAGGCGGTGACCCTGCGCGCCACCGTCGCGCGGCTCGAGGACGGCGAGGCGCAGGCGGCCGCCACCGAGCCGGCGGGGACGCGGCTGGGCCTCAGCGGTCGCGCGCTGACGCCGCGGCTGGCCGAGCAGCTCGGCGTGCGGGACGCGCGCGGCGTGCTCGTGGACGACGTCGAGGACGGCGGGCGCGCCCAGACCGCCGGCATCGCGCCGGGCGACGTGATCGTCGAGGTGGATCGCCAGCCGGTGGCGAGCGTGGACGCGCTGCAGAAGGCGATCCAGCGCCACCCGGCCGGCACGCCCCTGCTGGTGCTCCTGCACCGGGAGGGACAGAGCCTGTACGTGGCGGTGGCGGTGTGAGCGCCGTCATGTGGGACGACCGGTTCGCCGACGTCTGTCGCGGCCACGAGGAGCTGCTCGCGGTGTACGAGTCCGCCCACGGGCGGCTGGCGCTGCTGCTGGACGAGACGCTGGTGCCGCTCGACGCCGAGCGCGGCGGCTGGCTGGCGCGCACGCGCGCCGGCGCCCGGCACGCGATCGCCGACCTTCGAGCGGCCGGCTTCTCCGGCAACGTGCTGGTGCTGCAGTGGCTGCCGATGCAAGACCTGACGAGGATCGTGGCGCGCTGGGTGCGGCGGTGGGATGCCGATCCCCCGCGGCGCTCGCGCCTGCTGGCCGCCGTGGAAGGCACGGCGGGCGGTGGGCCCGGTGCGCTCGACGAAGCCGGGCTGGAAGCTCTCAAGGCCTGGTACGAGACGATGGCGCCGTGCTGGCTCGCCATCCAGCCTGTGCGGCGTCGTCGTCTCGTTCTCCAAGCACACGTGTGGATCGCCGAGCGCGTGCTCGGCGATCCGCTTGCCGATCCCGGGCTCGCCCTCGGCGAGCTCGGACCCGAGGGTCCGCTCACCCGCGCGCTCGAGCGGCATGTGCCGCGGGGCGAGACCGCCGCGTGGCGCCGGTGGATCGAGCTCGTCCGTCTCGACCTCGAGCGTGCGCTGCGCCGCCCCGCGCCCCGGCGCACGCAGGCGTGGGCGCGGTGGCTCTTCCTCATCCCCTACAGCATCCCGGTGGTCCGGCGCCCCGCGCTGCGCGTGGTGTCGGGCGGCGCCCGGGCCGTGCGCCCGGCGTGAGGAAAGGTGGGAAGATGGATGGATCATGCGGATCCTGGTCATCGAGGACGAGCGCAAGGTCGCCAGCTTCATCCGCCAGGGACTGGCCGAGGAGGGGCACACGGTGGAGGTCGCCGCCGACGGGGCGGCCGCGCTCGACCTGATCCTCGACGCGCCCCCCTACGACCTCATCGTGCTCGACCTCATGCTGCCCAAGCTCGACGGCTTCGCGGTCCTCAAGGCGGCCCGCCAGCGCCGGATCGCCACGCCGGTGCTGGTCCTCACCGCCCGCGACAGCGTGGCCGACAAGGTCCGCGGCCTCGACCTGGGCGCCGACGACTACCTGACCAAGCCGTTCGCCTTCGACGAGTTCCTGGCCCGGGTGCGCGCCCTGCTGCGGCGCGGCGCCGCGCCGTCGGCCCCGGTGCTGCGCGCGGCCGACCTCACGCTGGACCCGGCCCGGCGCGAGGTCCGGCGGGGCGAGCGCCGCGTCACTCTCACCACGCGGGAGTACGCGCTGCTCGAGTACTTCATGCGCAACCCCGGCCGCGTGCTCACGCGCCCGATGCTCGCCGAGCACGTGTGGGGGCTCGACTTCGATCCCGAGAGCAACATCGTGGACGTGTACGTCGGCTACCTGCGGCGCAAGATCGACGGGCCCGGCGAGGCGCGGCTGCTGCACACGGTGCGCGGCGCCGGCTACGTGCTGCGGGTGGAGGAGTCGTGAGGGGGCGGCCGCTGTCCATCCACACGCGCCTCACCCTCTGGTACGCAGGCGCGCTGCTGGCGATCCTGGTCGTCATCAGCGGCCTCTCCTACTCGCTGCTGGCGTGGAGCCTCGCCCAGGACGTGGACCGCTCGCTGCTGACGGTGGCCGAGGTGGTGCGCGACGCCTCCGGCCGCCGCGACCGGCTCGACATGGCCGAGCAGTGGCTGCGCGAGCTGCTCGACCCCGAGCACCAGCTCTTCCAGCTCGTCGATCCCGACGGCACGCTGCGCCTGCGCTCGCGGAAGCTGCGCGACGACACGCTGCCGCTGTCGGCGGCGTCGTGGCGGCTGGTGACGGCGGGCCAGCCGGCGTTCGACACGGTGCGGCTGCGCGGCGAGCGCGTGCGGGTCGTCGCGCTGCCGGTGCGGCGCGACGGGCGGCTGGTGGAGGTCGTGCAGGTCGGCATCCCGCTGCGCGCGACCGAGCGCACGCTCACGCGCTGGGTGGAGGCGCTGGCCCTGCTGATCCCGCTCGGGGTGGGGCTGGCGGCGGCCGGCGGCCGCGTGATGGCGCGCGCCGCGCTGAAGCCGGTGGACGAGATGTCGCAGGCGGCCCGGCGCATCGACGCCGAGGCGCTCGCCCGCCGCATCGAGGTGCGCGGCACCGGCGACGAGCTGGACCGGCTGGCCGAGACGCTCAACGGCATGCTGGGCCGGCTCGAGAGCACGTTCGGGGAGATGCGCCGGTTCTCGGCCGACGCCGCCCACGAGCTGCGCACGCCGCTCACCGCGCTCAAGGGCACGCTGGAGGTGGCGCTGCGGGCGGACCGCTCGGGCGCCGCCTACCGCGAGGCGCTCGCCTCCGCGCTGGAGGAGGTGGAGCGCCTGGTGCGGTTGGCCGAGGACCTCCTGCTCCTCTCCCGCGCGACGGCCGGCCCCGAGTCGCCGCGCGCCCGCGTCGAGCTCGAGCCGCTCGTGCTCGACGTGGCCGAGGTCGGCGCCCGCCTCGCCAAGGACCGCGGCGTGACGGTGCGGGTGGGCGCGGTGGCGCCGGCGACGGTGCTGGGCGACGCCGGCGCGCTGCGGCGGGCGCTGCTCAACCTGGTCGAGAACGGCGTGAAGTACACCCCGGCGGGGGGCCGCGTCGAGGTCTCGGTCACGGCGGCGGAGGACGCGGCGATCCTCGCCGTGGAGGACACCGGCCCCGGCATCGCGCCGGCCGACGCCAGCCGCATCTTCGAGCCGTTCGTGCGGCTGGATGCCGCCCGCGGGCGCGAGACCGGCGGCAGCGGCCTCGGGCTGGCCATCGCACGCTCGATCGTCGTCGCCCACCGCGGCATTCTCGACGTCGAGCGGCCGCCGGCCGGCGGCTCGCGCTTCACGATCCGCCTGCCGCTGGCCTGACGTCGCCATGGAGACGGTGCTCGGGCTCGTCGTCGCGGTGGTCGGTGTCGCCATCGTCGTCACGCCGTGGGCGGTGGCGCGGCCGCCCGACGGCCGCGTGACGACCGTGCTGGAGGCGCTCGGCGCCGCCGTCTCGCTGCTCGGCCTGGCGCTGAGCCACCGGCTGCTGCAGCTGCGCCGCCCGCGCCGCCGCCGCCGCTGACGCGCGGGTGCTATCATCGCCGGCGATGGCGGCGCCGGTGGTCATCGAGTTCCTTCGCGCCAACCCGGTCTTCGCCGGCGTTCCCCTCAACGATCTGAACGCCCTCACCACCGTCGCCCGCGACGCGCCGTATCGCGCGCGCGAGGTGATCTTCAGCGAGGGCGACCCCGCGCTGTGGTTCTGCTTCGTGCGCGCCGGCCACGTGAAGATCCTGCGCCGAAGCCGCGAGGGGCGTGAGGTGGTGCTGGAGCTGCTCGGGCCCGGCGAGCCCTTCGGCGGGGTCGCGGTCGTCGAGCGACGGGCCTATCCCGCCTCCGCCCAGGCCACCGAGCCCTCGCTCGTGCTGAAGATCCCGCAGGAGCCCATCGTCGCGCTGACCCAGCGCCATCCCTCCGTGATCCGCGAAATGGCGCTCCTCATCGGCCGGCGGTTGCGCGGCGCCCACGACGCCGTCACGTCGCTGGCGGTGGACCCGGTCGAGACGCGGCTGGCGGCGACGCTGCTGCGGCTGGCCGAGCGCGAGGGCGCGCGCGCCGGCGTCGTCGCGCTGCCACACCTGACGCGCCAGAGCCTCGCCGACATGTCCGGCACGACGGTGGAGACGACGATCCGGATCGTCAGCCGCTGGCTGAAGGACGGCATCGTCGCCGAGCGGGACGGGCGGCTCGTGCTGGCGCAGCCGGCCCGGCTGCGCGCGCTGGCCGAGGGCCCGGCGCGGTGAGCGCGCAGCTGGCGGTCCGCTTCGTGCACGTGCTGGCCGCCGTCACGTGGCTCGGCGGCATGCTCTTCATCGCGCTGGTGCTGGTGCCGGTCACGCGCGGCCTCGACGACGCCGCGCTGCGCGGACGACTCGTGCGCGACAGCGGCCGGCGCTTCCGCACCGTCGGGTGGATCGCCCTCGGGCTGCTGGTGGCCACCGGCCTCGCCAGCCTCGCGTTCCGCCCCGAGCTGCTCGGCGCGCCCCGGTTCTGGGCCAAGGCGGCGCTGGTCGCGCTGGCCCTCGTGCTCAGCGCCGTGCACGACTTCGTCCTCGGGCCGCGCGCCGGCCGGCCGGGCGCCGATCCCGCCGCGCGCGTCCGCGCCTCCTGGCTGGCCCGCGTCAACGTCCTGATCGTGCTGGCCATCGTCCTGCTCGGCCTGGCGCTGCGCGGGTAGCCGATGCCGCCGCTCGTGCGCCGCTACATCAAGACCAGCTTTGCCTTCCTCCTCGTCGGCCTGCTGCTGGGCGGGTGGATCGTCCTCGCCGAGTTCGTGGCCGGCGCCTACCCGCCGCGATTGTTCATCACCGCCCACGTGCACCTGCTGCTCGTCGGCTTCATGCTGATGCTCGTGATGGGCGTGGCGACGTGGATGTTTCCGCGGCCGGCCCGGGAGGAGACGCGCTACCACCCCGCGCTCGCCGAGACCGTCTACTGGGTCATGACGCTCGCCACCGCCGGGCGGGCGGCGGCCGAGCTGGCCGCGCCGTTCTCGCCCGCCGCCGCGCTGCGGCTGGCCATCGTGCTGGGCGGGCTCGGCCAGATCGCCGGCGCCGGCCTGTTCGTCGTCAACATGTGGTGGCGGATCCGCATGCCCGCCGCGGCGCCGCCCGTGCGGTGAGGGCTATGATCCCCGTCATAGTCGCCCCGGCGGTCGCGCCGTACGCTCGGCTCGAGGAGGGCGACGACCATGCCCCAGTCGAGCTGGTGCGGAAGCGGCCGTCAGACGACTCACCGCGCCGCTGACGGAGCCGGGGAGAGCCTGGACGTGCGCGGGCTCGAGCCGCCGCTGCCGATGGTGCGCGTGCTCGAGCGGCTCGAGACGCTGGCGCCCGGCGGGCGGCTGGTCGTGCTGCACGAGCGCCGCCCGATGTTCCTCTATCCGCAGCTGGAGGCCCGGGGGTTCCGCCACGCGACCGACGAGCCCTCCCCCGGCGTCGTGCGCATCGTCATCGAGCGGCCGCCGGATCCGTAGATGGCGGCGCGGGTCAGCCTTGCAGCGCGGCGGCGAAGCCCATGGCGGCGGCCTCCGCCCGGGCGCCGTCGATGCCCGTCTCCGCTTCGGCCCTGGCGAACTCGCGCAGCAGCCGGGCCTGGGCGGGCTCGTCGAGCACCGCGTCGGCCAGCGGGAACAGGTAGCCGTTCTCCTTCTCGATGTGATCGCGCAGCAGCCCCACATAGCGGCGGGCGGCCGCCGCCCGCTCGGCGTCCGCGCCCGTCTCCATCGAGCGCAGCAGCGCCCGGCCCTGGGCGTGCTCCTCGAGCATGACGTCCACCGGACTGCCGCGCATCGGCAGGCCGGATCGGATCATCGCCGGGAACAGCGCGTCCTCTTCCTTGCCGTGATGGTTGCGGTCGGCGAAGACACGGAGCCAGTCCACGATGGCGGCCCAGAGCTGAGCCGGCAGCGCGTCACCGGCCTCGAGGCGCCCGGCGGCGATTTCCAAGCTTAGCAGCGCGCGCAGGATCACACGATGCTCGTCGCGGAGGACACCAGTGGCGGTCGTCATCGCCCCGCGCTCTCGCAAGGTCGATGCCGGACGGGCGGCGCCGCGCAAGTCCGTGAAACGACGCGGCTCCGCTCGGACGACGGCCGGCGCCGATGGGGCGGCGGCGCCCCAGCGGGTCACCGCCGTCCGGGTCACGCCGCCTCGCCGTACCGAACCACGAGCATCGGAATCGTCGTCGTCCGCTCGAGCCGGCCGGTCACGCTGCCGCGGAGCAGCCGCGCGAGCCCGCGGCGGCGGTGACTCGCCATGGCGATGAGATCGGCGCCGGTCGTCTCCGCTTCCTCGAGCACCTGCGCGGCGACGTCGCCGACGCGCACGGTCTCCTCGACCGCGACGCCCGCGAGGAGCGTGGCGGCGCGCTGCAGGTAGTCCCGCGCCTCGCCGTCCATCCGTGCCGTCTCCTGGTCGGCAAAGGCCACCAGCCGATCGTCGTCGTCCCGCACTTCTCCGGCCGGCGGCAGCACGCGCAGCAAGCGGACGGTCGCGCCGCACGCCTTCGCGAGGTCAGCCACCGCGGGAAGCACGCTCTCGCTGCCGCGCGCCCCGTCGAGCGGCACGACGATCATGCGCATGCTGTTGCCGGCGCGGTCGCGGGGCGGCGGCGCCCCGGGGAGCATCGGAGCGCGCGCCCCGGCGGGCAGCGCGAGGCACTCCTGCCGGCAGCCGAGCACGCCGGGCCAGAGTGAGCAGCGCTCGATCTCGGTCGGCCGCCCGAACACCTCGCTGACGGCAGCGCGCACCGCCGAGACCTGGATGCGGGCGGGCCGGCCGGCGCGCGGGCACACCAGACGCCACGGACGGCGCCAGAGCGCGACGGCCGAGACGGCGATCGGCATGACGACCCAGACGAGCGCGACGGCGACGAGCCCGGACAGGACGAGCAGGATGTTCATGGCGCTCCTCCTAGCGGTCCTTCCACACGGGTGTGCGCTTCTCCAGGAACGCGCGCAGCCCCTCGGCGGCGTCCTCGGTGGCCATGAGGTCGTAGCGATAGAGGTCCTCCAGCGAGGCCAGACCGGTGTCGAAGCCCGCGCCGAGCGACTCGAGGACCGCGCGCTTGGTGAGCCGCAGCACCACCGCGCTCTGGGCGCGGAACCGGGCGAGCCGGCTCTCGACGGCGTCGGCCAGCCCCGCGGCCGGCACGACCCTGTCCACCAGCCCGATGCGCTCGGCCTCGACGGCGCCGATCGTCTCGCCCGAGAGCAGCAGCGCGAGCGTGCGCCCCACGCCGATCCGCGCCGGATAGTGCAGGGCGGCGATGGGCGGGAAGACCCCGATGGTGATCTCGGGCTGGCCGAACGTGGCGTCGTCGGCGGCGATGACCAGATCGCAGAAGGCCGCCAGCTCGGCGCCGCCGCCGAGCGCCGCGCCGCGCACTGCGGCGACCGTCACGAACGGCAGCGCGCGCAGGCGGCGGAACACGTCGTGGAACGCCTCCAGCATCGCCTTGACGTGATCGCCGAGGTGCTCCTCGACCGCGACGCCGGAGGAGAAGGCCCGGCCCTCCCCGCTCACCACCAGCGCCTTGAGCGCGGGCGCCATCGCGGCGAGGTCGAGCGCCGCCGCCATCTCCCCCAGCATCTCGACCGTCATGATGTTCAGCGGCGGCCGGGAGAGCACCAGCCGCGCCACGTCGTAGTCCTCCAGGTAGCGGATGAACCGGAAGTCGCTCATGGCGTCTCGCCCTCCTCGAGCGTCCGCTCCAGCTGCACCATCGGCCCCGGCCGGAATCCGCGCCGCCCGAAGAACTCCCGGACGTCGGCCTGCGCGAGATCGACCAGCGTGGCGACCTTGCGGATGGCCCGCAGCTCACGGCCGCCGGCGACGAACCGGTCGAGCAGGGCGCGGCCCACGCCCCGCCCGCGATACGGCGGATCCACGCCGATGAGGTCCACCCAGCCGGTCGGGACGGGAATGCCGAACTCCGACTCGCCGACCCACCCGAACAGGAAGCCGACGACGCGGCCGTCCAGCTCGGCCAGCGAGGACATCCACGGCGGCCGCAGCGCCGCGATGTCGAAGCGGGTGCGCCAGTAGTCCTTGCGCGACCGGCCCGT
>JBGQFW010000102.1:0-15035 GCA_041497115.1 Methylomirabilia bacterium | reverse complement strand
GGCGTGGTCGCGCACGGCGGCGCCGCGGCCGATGAACACCTGCTTGATCGCCGGCTCGACCGAGCGGGCGGTGGCGCCGAGGAGGTGGTCGTCGGTCGGCACGTCGCGCCAGCCGAGCAGCCGCTGCCCCTCGTCGTCCACGATCGAGTGGAAGAGGGCGCGCACCTTGTCGGCCTGCAGCGGGTCGCGCGGCAGGAAGACGAGGCCGGCGCCGTACTCGGTGACGGGCGGCAGCGCGATGCCGAGACGGCCGCACTCGCGGCGCAGGAACCGGTCGGGCATCTGGAGCAGGACGCCGGCGCCGTCGCCGGTGTTGGGCTCGCAGCCGCAGGCGCCGCGGTGCAACAGATTGATGAGGACGCGGAGCGCCTTGCGCACGATCGCGTGCGACTTGCGTCCCTGGATGTCCACGACGAAGCCGACGCCGCAGGAATCGTGCTCGTGGGCGGGATCGTACAGACCCTGCTGCTTCATTCCCGCATCCCCTTTGATGAGGCTTCCCGTCTCGCCTTTGTGAAGAGTTGCACGATACTACCCGCGGCACCAGCATTAGTCACGCCGGAAAATTCATATCCCGGGGATCAGTCTGGCTAATGGTGTAGACTCGCCCTCGTGCACCTCGAGACCCTCCAGCTCTACTGCGACGTGATCCGGCTCCGCTCGTTCTCGCGCGGCGCCGAGCACAACTTCGTCTCCCAGTCGGCGGCCAGCCAGGCGATCCAGCAGCTCGAGACCCATCTCGGCGTGGCGCTGATCGATCGGACCAAGCGCCCGTTCGTGGTCACGCGCGAGGGGGAGGCGTTCTACGGCGCCGTGCGGGGGCTGCTGGAGTCCTGGGAGAAGGCCAAGACCGAGGTGGCGGCGGTGAAGGCGAGGGTCGACGGCACCGTGCGGGTGGCGGCGATCTACTCGGTCGGCCTGCACGACGTGAGCCGGCCGATGCAGCAGTTCATGTCGCTGTACCCGGAGGCCCGGGTGCAGCTGGAATGCCTGCACCCGCACAAGGTGGTGGAGGCGGTGGTGAGCGGCGAGGCCGACCTCGGGATCATGTCCTACCCGCCGATGGACCGCGCGCTGGCGGTGGTCCCCCTGCGCGAGGAGGCGATGGCGCTCGTCTGCCACCCCAGCCACCGCCTGGCCCGCCGGCGGATGGTCCTGCCGGCCGAGCTGGCGGGGGAGGCGTTCGTGGCCTTCGATCCCGGCCTCACCATCCGCAAGGCGATCGACCGCGCGCTCCGCCAGCACAACGTGCGCGTGAACATCGTGATGGAGTTCGACAACATCGAGACGATCAAGCAGGCGATCATCATCGCCGCCGGCGTCAGCATCCTCCCGCGCCACACGGTGCAGAAGGAGGTGTCGATCCGGGCGCTGGCCGCGGTGGACGTGGCGATGCCCGATCTGGTGCGGCCGGTCGGCATCGTCCACCGGCGGCAGAAGCCGCTGACGCCGACCGCCGAGCGGTTCGTGCAGCTGCTCCGAGAGTCGAGCGAGGCGCCGCCCGCGCCGGGGCGCGAGCGCGCGCGGGCAGGGGGTGGGCGATGAGCGAGTTCGACGCGACCGATCCCGACATCGAGGGCGAGCTGCACGAGATCGGCGGCGCCCTCTTCGACGAGACGATCACGGCGCTCGGGCCGGCCGAGCCGATCTGCCTGCGGGAGACGGCGACGGTGGGCGAGGCGATCGAGCGCATGCTCGCCCGCCGTCAGGCCGGGGTGCTGATCGTCGACGGCGACGGCCGCCTGACCGGCATCTTCACGGAGCGTGACGTCCTCACCCGCGTGGCCGGCCGCGGCCGCGACGCGCGCCAGACCGCGCTGGGCGAGGTGATGACGCGCGATCCGGAGGCGCTCGGCGCGGGCGACCGCGTGGCTTACGCGGTGCACCGTATGGGCGTGGCCGGCTACCGCACGGTCCCGCTGGTGGACGCCGAGCGGCGGCCGGTGGGTGTCGTCACGGTGAGCGACGTGATGCGCTGGCTGGCGGGGCTGTTCCCGGAGGCGGTCCTGAATCTGCCGCCCAGTGACACCCTCAAGCAGCCGACCCGGATGGACGCGGGCTAAGCGGGTGATAAACCTTGCCCTCTCATGGGGGGTTCGATAACATGACGTACGCCCTGCCGACGCCGGGTCCGAGTCTTGACCGGCGCGCTCAGAGGTCACCCCGAGGCCGAACGGTGGCGGGACGCCGCGCGGGTCCCGACCGTGCGGTGTTGCAGTCCGGGTGGACGCGACATTCAATGGAGAAGAGGGAAACGCGATGAGCGAGACGGCGACGCCCGTCAAGGGGGGCGGCAAGTCGCGCAAGGGGCTGGACCGCGCGGTGATCCGGTTCGCCGGAGACTCCGGCGACGGCATGCAGCTCACCGGCGAGCAGTTCACCACCGAGTCGGCGTGGGCCGGCAACGACATCTCGACGCTGCCGAACTTCCCCGCCGAGATCCGGGCCCCTGCCGGCACGCTGTTCGGCGTCTCGAGCTTCCAGTTGCAGTTCGGCAGCCAGCGTGTCTACACGCCGGGCGACCGGCTGGACTGCCTGGTGGCGATGAACCCCGCCGCGCTCAAGGTGCACCTGGGCGATCTCAAGGCGGGCGGACTCCTCATCGTCAACACCGCCGCGTTCGAGAAGCGCAACCTCGACAAGGCCGGCTACGCGCAGAATCCGCTCGACGACCCGGCGCTGGCCGAGCGCTATCGCCTGCACAAGGTGGACATGACGGGGCTGACCCTCCGGGCCATCGCCGACCTCAAGCTCGACACCAAAGAGAAGGACCGCACGAAGAACTTCTTCGCGCTCGGGCTCGTCTCCTGGATCTACACGCGACCGCTGGAGCCGACGCTGGACTGGATCGGCAAGAAGTTCGCCAAGAGCGCCGAGATCGCCGAGGCCAACACCCGCGTGCTCAAGGCCGGCCACGCCTTCGGCGAGACCGCCGAGTTCTTCGAGGAGTCCTACACGGTCGAGCCGGCCGAGATGGCGCCGGGGCTGTACCGCGCGATGACCGGCAACCGCGCGCTCGCATGGGGGCTGCTGGCCGCCGCCGAGCGCTCGAAGGTCCCGGTCGTCTACGGCGCCTATCCGATCACGCCGGCCTCCAGCGTCCTGGAAGAGCTGGCGATGCACAAGCGGTTTCGCATCCGCACGATCCAGGCCGAGGACGAGATCGCGGCCGTCACCGCCGCCATCGGCGCGGCGTTCGGCGGCGCCATCGGCGTCACGTGCTCGAGCGGCCCCGGCATCGCGCTGAAGGGGGAGGGGATCGGCCTCGCGGTCACCGCCGAGCTGCCGCTCGTCATCCTCAACATCCAGCGGGCCGGCCCCTCGACCGGCATGCCGACCAAGACCGAGCAGGCCGACCTCATGCAGGCCCTGTACGGGCGCAACAGCGAGTCGCCCATCGTCGTGCTGGCGCCGGCCACGCCCGGCGACTGCTTCTACATCGCCTACGAGGCCGTGCGCATCGCCGCCAAGTACATGGTGCCGGTGATGGTCCTCTCCGACGGGTTCCTCGCCAATGGCTCCGAGCCCTGGCTCATCCCCGACCCGGCCACGCTGCCGGCGCTCGAGGTGCAGTTCCGCACGGAGAAGGAAGGCTTCTTCCCCTACCTGCGCGACGCCGCCACGCTGGCGCGGCCGTGGGTACGGCCCGGCACGCCCGGGCTCGAGCACCGCATCGGTGGCATCGAGAAGCAGGACGTGACCGGCAACATCTCGTACGATCCGGAGAACCACGACCACATGGTGCGCACGCGCGCCGAGAAAGTGCGGCGCGTGGCGCAGGAGATTCCGCCGACCTCCATCAACGGCCCGGCCACCGGCGACCTGCTGGTGGTGGGCTGGGGCGGCACCTACGGGTCCATCACGGCGGCGGTGGAGCGTGCGCAGGCCGAGGGGCTGTCGGTGGCCTCCATCCATCTGCGCCATCTCAACCCGCTGCCGCCCGATCTCGGCCACATCCTGCGCGAGTATCGCAAGGTGCTGGTGCCGGAGATCAACAGCGGGCAGCTCGTGCGCGTGCTGCGGGCCGAGTACCTCGTGGACGCCGTCGGGTTCAACCGGGTGCGCGGCCTGCCGCTGGCGAGCGACGAGATCCAGGACGCGATTCACCAACTCATCGGAGGCAAGGCATGAGCGCCCAGGGAACCGGGGCGGCGGCCGCGCCGACGCCCAAGTACACGAAGAAGGATTTCGAGTCCGACCAGGACGTCCGCTGGTGCCCGGGGTGCGGCGACTACGCCATCCTGAGCGCGGTGCAGAAGACGATGCCCGACCTGGGCATCCCCAAGGAGAACATCGTCTTCATCTCGGGCATCGGCTGCTCCAGCCGGTTCCCGTACTACATGAACACCTACGGCTTCCACACCATCCACGGCCGGGCGCCGGCGATCGCCACCGGGCTGCGGGTGGCGCGGCCGGATCTCAAGGTGTTCGTCGTCACCGGCGACGGCGACGGGCTGTCCATCGGCGGCAACCACATGCTGCACGTGCTGCGGCGCAACGTGAACCTCACCATCTTGCTGTTCAACAACCGGATCTACGGCCTCACCAAGGGTCAGTACTCGCCCACCAGCGAGTTCGGCAAGGTGACGAAGTCCACGCCGATGGGGTCGGCCGACCGGCCCATCAACCCGCTGGCCTTCGCGCTGGGGTGCGGCGCCACGTTCGTGGCGCGCACGGTGGACCGCAACATCCAGCACATGGAGGAGATGCTCAAGCGCGCCGCCGCCCACAACGGCACGGCGTTCCTGGAGATCCTCCAGAACTGCAACGTGTACAACCACCTCGCGTGGAACGTCATCTACGACAAGGAGTCGAAGCTCGCCTACGAGCTCCGGCTCGAGCACGGCAAGCCGCTCATCTACGGCCCGCCCGACGCGCGCAAGGCGGTCATCATGGACGGCGTGATGCCGAAGGTGGTGAGCGCCGCCGACGTGCCGGAGAGCCGTCTGTGGGTCCACGACGAGAAGAACACCAACGCCGCCAAGATCCTCGCCGACCTGTTCGCCCCGGACTTCCCGGTGCCGATCGGCGTGCTGACCGCGACCGAGGCGCCGATCTACGAGGACGTCATCCTGGATCAGGAGCAGCGCGCCATCTCCGAGCGCGGTCCCGGCAGCATCGCCAAGCTCCTCACCTCGGGAGATACCTGGAAGATCTGACCCGGCGGGGGGCCTTGCCCCCCTTCCGGCGGTCGTCGCGCGCCTGACGGCGCGATCTCATCGGAGGGGGCCTCGACGGCCCCCTCCGATGCCTCCCCCAGGATTTCGATTGCGGCGGCAAAGCCGCCGGCCGAACGCCTCGCATCCGCGCCACGTCGACACAGTCAACTCGTTCGCGACGGAGTAAACTGCCACCTGTCATGCCGTTGAGTCCTGAGTTCGTCGGGGAGTTGCGCGCCATCGTCGGCGAGCAGGGGCTCGTGCTCACCGTCGAGGGGCGGATGACGTATGAGTGCGACATGCACACGTTTTACAAGGGGGCGCCGGACGTGGTGGCGCTGCCGACCGACACCGGGCAGGTGCAGGCGATCGTCCGTCTCTGTCGCGCCGCCGGCGTCCCGCTGGTGCCGCGCGGCTCGGGCACCGGGCTCATCGGCGGCGCGATGGCCCCGCTGGGCGGCGTGATGGTCTCGACGACGCGCATGACGGCGATCCTCGAGGTGGACTACGCCAACCGCTCGGCGGTCGTCCAGCCCGGGCTCGTCAACCTGTGGCTGAGCGACGCCGTTCGCGCGCGCGGCTGGTTCTTCGCGCCCGATCCCTCGAGTCAGATGGTCTCGTCCATCGGCGGCAACGTGTCCACCAACGCCGGCGGCCCGCACTGTCTCAAGTACGGGATCACCACCAATCACGTGCTCGGCCTGGAGATCGTGACGGGGCGCGGCGACGTGGTGCGGGTGGGCGGCAAGACCGTGGACCGACCCGGGTACGACCTCACCGGCGTGGCGGTCGGCGCCGAGGGCACGTTCGGCCTGGTGACGGCGATCACCGTCCGGCTCACGCACATCCCGGAGGCGGTCAAGACGGTGCTGGCGGCGTTCTCGACCGTGGTGGAGGCCTCCGAGGTCGTGTCGGCGACGATCGCCGCCGGGATGACCCCCGCCTCGCTGGAGATGCTCGACGAGGCGATGATCCGCGCCATCAACGCCGGCACCGGCGCCGGCTACCCGGAGGGCGCCGGCGCGGTACTGCTGATCGAGCTGGACGGCCCGCGCGCCGAGGTGGAGGCGCAGGGCGAGCAGGCGGCGGCGATCTGCCGGGCGGGCGGCGCCCTGTCGGTGAGCGTGGCGCGCGACGAGGCGGAGCGCGCGCTGCTCTGGAAGGGGCGCAAGGAGGCGGCCGGCGCCGTCGGCCGGCTGACCGCGTCCTACCTGCTGCAGGACGCCGTGGTGCCGCGCTCGAAGCTGCCGCAGATCATGCGCGAGGTGGTGGCGATCGGCGAGCGTCACCGGCTGCTCATCGCCAACGTGTTCCACGCCGGCGACGGCAACCTCCATCCGATCATCTGCTACGACGACACCGTCCCCGGCGAGCTGGAGCGGGCCAAGGAGGCCAACGAGGAGCTGCTGCGGGCGTGCATCGCGCTGGGCGGCAGCGTCACCGGCGAGCACGGCGTGGGCGTGGACAAGGCCAAGAACCTGCCCCTGCAGTACGCCGACGCGGACCTCAACTTCATGTACCGCATCCGCGGCGTGTTCGACCCCGACCGGATCATGAATCCCGGCAAGCTACTGCCCTCGCACCCGGCGTGCGGCGAGGGGTTCCGCCCCCAGCGGCCGGTGCTGCCGGCGGGGACGTGGGTGTGAGCGTCACCGCGCGGGCGCTGGGCGGCGCGCTCGCCGCCATCGTCGGCGCGGAGGGCGCCCGCGAGGACGCCGCGGCTTGCGCCGCCGCCGCGGTGGACGGCCGCCAGCCCCAGTGGGTCGTGCGGCCGCGCACGCTCGACGAGGTGGCGCGCGTGCTGGCGGTGGCCCACGACGAGGGGCTGGCGGTGATCCCGCGCGGCCGCGGCACCGCGCTGGCCCTCGGCGGGCCGCCCCGCCGCGCGGATCTCGTCCTCGACCTCGCCCGCCTCGACGCGATCGTCGAGTACAACCCCGACGACCTCACGGTGACGGTGCAGGCCGGCGTGACGGCTGGCGCGCTGGCGGCCGCGCTGGCCGACCGCCGGCAGACGCTCCCGCTCGACCCGCCGGGCTGGAGCGGGCGCACGCTCGGCGGTATCGCGGCCACCGCGGCGGGCGGGCCGCTCCGCCTGCGCTACGGCACGATGCGCGATCTGCTGCTGGGCGTCCGCTTCGTGCAGGCCGACGGCGTCGTCACGTGGGGCGGCGCCCGCGTGGTGAAGTCGGTGACGGGCTACGACGTCCCCAAGCTGCTCGTCGGATCCCTCGGCACGCTGGGGGTCCTCGGCGAGCTGACGCTGCGCCTGCACCCGCTGCCCGAGGCCGAGGCCACGTGCCTGATCCCGCTGCGCGCCGTCGAGGCCGCCGAGGAGATGGTCGCGCGCCTCGCCGACTCGACGCTGCAGCCCACCCGGCTCGAGCTGCTCGACGCCGGCGCGCTGGCCGCCAGCGGACTGCCCGCCGCCGCCGCCGCGCTGGTCGTTTCCGTCGGCAGCGTGGCGGCCGCCGTGCGCGCCCAGCAGGGACAGCTCGTCACCGAGGCGGCGCGGGTGCGCGCGCGCGTGGAGACGATGGGCCCGGCGTTCTGGCGCACCTACGACCGCGCGCTGGCCGAGACGGGCGCCACCCGCCTGCGCGTGACGACGCTGGCCACGCGGCTGGCGGCCACGCACGGCCAGGTGCGCGCGGCGCTGGGCGCGGCCGGCCTCGTCGTCACCGGCTGCGCGCCGCTCGGCGTGCTGCGGGTGGCGACGGCCCAGGACGACCCCACGCCGCTGGCCAGGGCCGTCGAGCGGCTGCGCGCGGTCGTGGCCGAGGCAGACGGCAGCGTCGTGATCGAGCACGGCTCGGCGGCGCTCCGGTCGAGTGTGGACCCGTGGGGCCCAGTCCCGCCGCCGGCCCTCGAGCTGATGCGCGCCCTCAAGCACACCTTCGACCCCCGGGGAACGCTCAACCCCGGCCGCTTCGCCGGCGGAATCTGAGAATCGCGATGGACCGCAGATGACGGAGCCGGCAACCATCTCGAACAGGCCACCCACGACGTTACCCGGCCGCGCGGACCCCGCTCCAACAGCCCGCCTCGCCGACCCTGCTACTAAAACCCTGCTGCGCGCGTGCGTGCACTGCGGCATCTGCCTGCCGGCGTGCCCGACCTATCGCGTGCTGGGCGAGGAGATGGACTCGCCGCGCGGGCGCCTCTATCTGATGCGCGCGGTGGCCGAGGGCCGGCTGGAGATGACCGAGACGGTGACGCGGCACCTCGATCTCTGCCTGGGCTGCCGCGCCTGCGAGACCGCGTGCCCGGCCGGCGTGCGCTTCGGCACGCTGCTCGAGACGGCGCGCGCCGACATCGAGCGGAGCCCCCAGCCGCTGCGCCGGCGCGGGCTGACGGCGCTCCTGCTCGCGACGTTCCCCGACCCGGAGCGGCTGGGGTGGATCTTCGGGCTGGCCCGGCGCTACCAGGGCTGGGGCGTGCAGCGGCTCGTGCGGCGCAGCGGGCTGCTGGCGAAGGCGCCGCGGCTGGCGGCGCTGGACGCGCTGCTCGACGGCGCGACCGAGCCCCAGACGCTGCCCGAGTACGTGCCGGCGCGCGGGCGTGCGCGGGGGCGCGTGGCGGTCCTCACCGGATGCGTGCAGCGCTACCTGTTCGCGGGCGTCAACCGCGACACGATCCGGCTGCTCGCCCTGGCCGGCTGGGACGTCGTGGTGCCACGCGGGCAGGGATGCTGCGGCGCGCTCGAGCTGCACGCGGGACGGCCCGACGTCTTCCGCCAGCGGGCGGGCGCGCTGGCCGGCGCGTTTCCCGACGACGTGGACTGGGTGGTCACCAACGCGGCCGGCTGCGGCTCGGCGCTGCGCGAGGCCGGCCACTGGCTGCCGGACTCGCCGGCGGCGCGGATGGCCGCGCGCGTCCGCGACGTCAGCGAGCTGCTGGTGGACGGTGACCTGCCGCTGGGGCCGCTGCCGCTGACGGTGACCTATCACGACGCCTGCCATCTGGCCCACGGCCAGCGCGTGCGAAGCGAGCCGCGGGCGCTGCTGCGGCGGATTCCCGGGCTCACGCTGGTCGAGCTGCCCGACAGCGATCTCTGCTGCGGCAGCGCCGGCATCTACAATATCCTGCAGCCGGAGATGGCCGACCGCCTGCTCGCCCTCAAGCTCGACCGCATCGCCGCGACCGGCGCCCGCGTGGTGGCCGCCGGCAATCCCGGCTGCCTGATGCAGATCGCCAAGGGTGCGCGCGCGCGCCGCCTCGACCTCGAGGTCGTGCACCCGGTGACCCTGCTGGCGCGCGCGGTCGGGGCGGGCGACCCCTGAGGCGCGGGACGCCGTGAAGATCCGCCTGCGCGAGCGCGCGACGTTCTCGGCCGACCGGATGGCGAAGATCACGCTGGCCGCCACGCCGCGCGTGCACCTCGACCTCTACGCGCTCGAGCCCGGCCAGAGCCAGAAGGTCCACACCCACGACGACCAGGACAAGGTGTACGTCGTGCTCGAGGGGCGCGGCCGCGTCACCGTGGGCGCCGTCGAGGAGACGCTGGAGGCCGGCGAGGCGATCGTGGCGCCGGCCGGTGCCGCCCACGGGGTGACGAACGACTCCGGCGCCCGCCTGCTGCTGCTCGTCCTCGTCTCACCGCCGCCCGCGCACGCGTGAGCACGCCGACCCGCGCCAGCCTCATGGTCACCTGCCTGGGTGACATGTTCTATCCGGAGATCGGCGAGCGTATCGTGCGCCTGCTGCGCGCGCTCGGGGTGACGGTGGACTTTCCCGCCGGCCAGACGTGCTGCGGGCTGCCGCTGTTCAACTCCGGCTACCACGCCGGCGCCGCCGCCGCCGCGCGCCGGACCGTGGCGCTGTTCGGCGACGCCGAGCACGTCGTCGTCCCCTCGGGGTCGTGCGCGTGGATGGTGAAGCACGAGTATCCGGGGCTGCTGAGCGAGCCGGCCGAGCGCGCCGCCGCCGAGCGGCTGGCCGGGCGCACGCACGAGCTCTCGCAGTTCCTGGTCCGGACGCTCGGCCGCCGCCGCTTCCGGAGCGCCGTGACCGGCCGCCTCACGTATCACGACTCCTGCCATCTGCTGCGCGGCCTGCACGAGGCGGAGAGCCCGCGCGCCATTCTGAGAGAGCTCGTCGGCGCCGAGGTCGTCGAGCTGCCGGGCAGCGACGAGTGCTGCGGATTCGGGGGATCGTTCTCGGTGAGACTTCCCGAGGTGTCGACGGCGATTCTCGACAAGAAGCTCGCCAACGTCGAGGCGACCGGCGCCGACTGTCTGGTCGCGTGCGACGCCGGCTGCCTCATGCAGCTGCGGGGTGGCCTGTCGCGGCGCGGCTCGCGGGTGCGGGCGCTGCACCTGGCCGAGGTGCTGGAGCCCCCGGGATGAGCGAGGCGCCGCCGGCCACACCGCTGCGCGAGCGCGCCGGCCGCGCGCTCGACGACCGCTTCCTGCAGGAGGCGCTCACGATCGCCACCACGAAGTTCATCACGCTGCGCCGGGAGGCGTTCGCCGAGCTGCCCGACGGCGACGCGCTGCGCGACCAGGCGCGGGCCATCAAGGAGGCCACCCTGCAGCGTCTCGACCACTGGGTCGAGCGGCTCGTCGACAACGTGGAGCGGCGCGGCGGGCAGGTGCACTATGCGACGAGCGCCGAGGAGGCGCGGGCCATCGTGCTCGACATCGCCCGGCGCACCGGGGCTCGCATCGCGGTGAAATCGAAGTCGATGGCAACCGAGGAGATTCACCTCAACGGCGCGCTGGAGGCGGCCGGCGTCACGCCGGTCGAGACCGACCTGGGGGAGTACATCATCCAGCTCGCCCACGAGCGGCCCAGCCACATCATCGCGCCGGCCATTCACAAGACGAAGGCGCAGGTGGCCGAGCTGTTCGCGCGCGAGCTCAAGCGGGAGACGGTGGCCGACCCCGAGGCGCTCACCCGCATCGCCCGCGTCGAGCTGCGTGAGAAGTTCCTCCAGGCCGACCTCGGCATCAGCGGGGCAAATTTCGCCGTGGCCGAGACGGGCACGATCGTGCTCGTCACCAACGAGGGCAACGGCCGCATGGTGACCTCGCTCCCGCGCGTGCACGTGGCGGTGATGGGCGTGGAGAAGGTCATCCCCTCGATGACCGACCTCGTGGTGTTTCTGGCGATCCTCGCCAAGAGCGCGACGGGCCAGAAGCTCTCCGTCTACACCTCGCTCGTCGACGGCCCGCGGCGCGGCGGCGAGCTGGAGGGGCCCGAGGAGCTCCACCTCGTCCTGCTCGACAACGGGCGCATCCGCCAGCTCGCCGGCCCGTTGCGCGAGTCGCTCAACTGCCTGCGCTGCGGCGCCTGCCTCAACGTGTGCCCCGTCTATCGCCAGATCGGCGGCCACGCCTACGGGTACACCTACCCGGGCCCGATCGGGATTCTGTTGACCGCGATGCTGAACGGCACCGACTCGGTGAAGGACCTCGCGCACGCCTCGTCGCTGTGCGGCGCCTGCGTGGAGGCGTGCCCGGTGCGCATCGACATTCCCGGGATGCTGATCGCGCTGCGGCGCGAGGTGGGCGAGGGCGGGATCGCTCCGTGGCCGGAGCGCGCCGTGTACGCGGCGTTCGCGTGGCTGTTGCGGCGGCCGGCGCTCTACCGCCTCGGCGCGCGGCTCGGGCGGCTCGCCCAGGCGCCGTTGGCCCGCGGCGGGCGGATTCGCCGGCTGCCGTTCTTCCTCGGCGAGTGGACGCGGACGCGCGACCTGCCGCCGATCGCCGCGCGGACGTTCCACGAGCGGTGGGCCGACCTCGAGCGGGAGGGACGCCGGTGACGTCCCGCGCCGAGTTCCTCGCGCGCATCCGCGGCGAGATGGGGCGCGCGCGAACCGCGACGGCCGGGGCGACGGCCGGGCGGCCGGCCCGGCCCCGCGAGCGGCTCGAAGTGCTGCGGCGCGAGCTGTCCGAGCGCTGGCGGGAGCATCTGGACCGCTTCGCCCGGGAGTTCGAGAGCGTCGGCGGCGTGCTCCACCGCGCGGGTGACGCGCGCGAGGTTCCCGATCTGGTGGCGGGGATCGCGCGCGAGCGCGGGATGCGGCGGGTGATCGCCTGGCCGGGCGAGGCGCTGGGGGTCGAGGTGGCGGCGCCGCTCGCCCAGCGCGGTCTGGAGGCGGTGGCGATGCCCGCCGCCGAGGTCACCGCCGCCGAGCGCGAGCGCCTGCGCGCGGTGGCGGCAGCGGCCGACCTCGGCGTGACCGGCGCCGACCTCGCCGTGGCGGAGACGGGCACGCTTCTGGTCGTCTCGGGCGCCGGCCGCCCGCGCTCGACCTCGCTGCTGCCCGCCTGCCACGTCGCCGTCTTCGACCGCGACGTGCTGGTGGAGTCGCTCGCGCAGGTCGGCCTCGTGCTCGAGGCCTGGCACGACGGCGCCGAGCCGGCGTGGCGGGGCGCCACCATCAACTTCATCACCGGGCCGAGCCGCACCGCCGACATCGAGCTCACGCTCACCCGCGGCGTGCACGGGCCCCGGGAGGTCCACGCGGTCTTCGTCGAGCAGGGACTGCGGGTGATCCGGCGTGTCTGAGCGGTACTTCGGGCCGGAGGAGGTCGAGCGGCTGATCCCGCGGCTGGCCCGCATCATGGAGCGCGTGCGGGCCGCGCACGCCGCCGCGACCGAGGCGCGCGAGACGCTCGCCGCCGAGCAGCAGCGGATCACCCTCTCGGGCGGCGGCGTGGTGGACCAGGCGGCCTGGCGCGCGCGCCGCGAGACGGTCGAGCGCGAGACGCGCGGGGTGCAGGCGGGGCTCGAGGAGATCCAGCGGCTGGGCGGCGCCACCAAGGACCTGGCCCTCGGTCTCGTGGATTTTCTCCACCTGCGCGACGGCCTCGAGGTGAATCTCTGCTGGCGGTACGGCGAGGAGCGCATCAGCCACTGGCACGGTCTGGACGAGGGGTACACCGGGAGGAAGCCGCTGTGAGCATCGTCTTCTACCAGAAGCCCACCTGAACGTCCTGCGTGAAGGGGAGAGCGGCGCTCTCCCGCACGAACGTGTCGTTCGCCACGCGCGATCTGTTCAAGCAGCCGCTGACGGCGTCCGAGATCCGGGCGCTGGCGGCCCGGGCGCCCGACGGCGTGCGCGGCCTGCTCTCCACGCGCACGACGCAGTACAAGGCGCTCGGGCTGGATCGGAAGAAGGTGAGTGACGAGCAGCTCATCGCGCTCATGGCGAAGGAGCCACGGCTGCTGCGGCGGCCGCTGACGCTGGCGGGCGACCGCCTGGTGATCGGCTTCGACGCCGCCGCCCTCGAGGGGCTGCGCTAGATGGCGTATGACGCCGTCTTCTTCGATCTCTTCGACACGCTCGTGCGCTTCGAGCGCCATCGGCTGCCGGAGATCGAGATCAAGGGCAGGCGCGTGCACTCGACGGCCGGCCACCTGCACGCCGTCCTCGCCCCCCACGCACCGCGCGTGACGCTGGAGGAGTGCTACGCGGCGCTGCTGACGTCCTGGAAAGAGGCCGAGCGGTTGCGGGCCATCGATCACCGCGAGGTGGCGGCGCGCGAGCGCTTCTCCTACTTCTTCCCCGCGCTGGGGCTGGACGCCGCCACGCTGCCCGCCGGCCTCGCCGAGGCGCTGATCGAGGCCCATCGGCGCGAGCTCGCCAAGGTGGCGACCTTTCCCGTCCATCACGGCCCCCTGCTCGAGCGGCTGGCGCGGCGCCACTGCCTGGCCGTCGTCTCGAACTTCGACTACAGCCCCACCGCGCTCGGCATCCTCGAGGCGGCTGGCGTCCGCCACCTCTTCGCCGCCGTGGTGGTCTCCGACGAGGTCGGCTGGCGCAAGCCGCGGCCCGACATCTTCCACGCGGCGCTGCGCCGCACCGGCGCCGAGCCCCACCGGACCCTCTTCGTCGGCGATCGCATCGACATCGACGTGGCCGGCGCCCACGGGGTGGGCATGGACGCCGCCTGGATCAACCCCGAGCGCGAGGCGCTGCCCGCCGGGATCGCGCCGCCGAGCTACGAGATCCGCGATCTCGCCGAGCTGGAAGCCATCGTCGGCGGGCCGTGACGGATGGCATCGTCCCGCGCGCCTCGCGCATCTCAAGGGCGGGAGGATGTGAGCACGTCCATGGCAACCACGCGCGAGGTGATCATCATCGGTTCCGGCCCGGCCGGCTACACGGCGGCCATCTATGCGGCGCGCGCGAACCTGGCGCCCCTCATGCTCACCGGCACGCAGGCCGGTGGTCAGCTCACGCTGACCACGCTCGTCGAGAACTATCCCGGTTTCGTGGACGGGGTCCTGGGTCCCGAGCTCATGGAGACGATGCGCAAGCAGGCCGAGCGCTTCGGCGCCGAGATGATCGCGGAGGACGTCACCGCGGTGGACCTCTCCCGGCGGCCGTTCGTCGTTCGCGCGGAGGGCGGCGTGCACGAGGCGCACACCGTGATCCTCGCCACCGGCGCCTCGGCGCGGATGCTGGGGCTGCCCGAGGAGCGCGCGCTGATCGGGCGCGGGCTGTCCACCTGCGCCACCTGCGACGGCTTCTTCTTCAAGGATCAGAACATCATGGTGGTGGGCGGCGGCGACTCGGCCATGGAGGAGGCGCTCTTCCTGGCGCGGCTGGGGCGCAAGGTCGAGGTCGTTCACCGGCGCGACTCGCTGCGCGCGTCGAAGATCATGCAGGAGCGGGCGGCCAAGAATCCCACGATCAGCTTCGTCTGGAACAGCGTGGTGGAATCGATCGCCGATCCCGCCGCCGGCCGGGTGACGGGTGTGCGGCTGCGCGACGTCACGAGCGGCGCGGTCAGCGAGCACCCGGTGGACGGCCTCTTCGTGGCCATCGGCCACCACCCCAACACCGCGCTCGTCCGGGGGCAACTCGAGCTGCTGCCCGACGGCTACGTCACGGTGAAGCCGGGCACCACGCAGACCTCGGTG
>JBGQFW010000101.1:0-15047 GCA_041497115.1 Methylomirabilia bacterium | reverse complement strand
CGCCGGGGGGGACGTCCTGCACGTCCACGTCGTCGTAGCGCACGTGCCCCGAGTCGGGCGGGATCAGCCCGGCGATGATCTTGAGCAGCGTGGTCTTGCCGCACCCGCTCGGCCCCAGGACGACCAGCGTCTTCCCGTTGGGCACGCGCAGCGTCAGGTGGCGGATGGAGAACGTCGCCGCGCGGCCCCGGTCCTGGAGCGTCTTGCCCACGTCGACGAGATCGATCCGGGCCATGCGCGTGGAGTATAGTGCCGAGACATGACCCGGCGATCGATCTTCTACGGCTGGTGGGTCGTGGCGGCCTTCTCGGTGACGACGTTCATCTCGACGGGAATCCGCCACGCGGTGGGGCCGTTCCTCAAGCCGATCGTGGCCGACCTCGGCCTCGACCGCGCCAGCTTCTCGCTCGTGATCGCGCTGAGCCTGCTCCTCTACGGCGTCTTCATGCCGATCGCCGGGCTGGCGCTCGACCGGTTCAGCGTGCGCGCGGTCACCACGGTCGGCACGCTGCTGCTGGTCGTCTCGCTCGTGCTCACCGCGATGGTGCGCAACGTCTGGGAGTTCGCCGCCGTCTACGGGGTGCTGGTGCCGCTCGGCCTGGCCGGCACCGGGCCGGTCATCGCCTCCGGCGTGGTCGCGCGGTGGTTCAGCAAGCGTCGCGGCACCGCGCTGTCCGTCCTCGGCAGCGCCTCGATGACCGGCATGAGCCTGCTGGTGCCCGGGGTGACCTGGCTCATCCTCACCACCGGCTGGCGGATGACCTACGTGCTCATCGCGGCGGGCGTCCTCGTGCTCGTGCTGCCCCTCTGCCTGTGGGTGGTGCGCGACTCGCCGGAGTCGATCGGGCTCACCGCCGACGGCGTCGCGCCCCGGCCCGGCGCCGGGGCGGCCCTCGTCGAGCGCGTCACCGCCGGCGCGGCGCTGCAGACGCTGGCGTTCTGGCAGCTCGCCGGCTCGTTCTTCACCTGCGGCTTCTCGATGAGCCTGCTCTCCGCGCACGGGATCCCGATGCTCACCGATCACGGCTACTCGCCGATGTTCGCGTCGTGGGCGCTGGGCGTGCTCGGCGGCTCGAGCATCGGGTTCACGGTGATGCTGGGCGCGCTGTCGGACCGGTTGGGCCGCCGGCCCGTGCTCGCCGCGATCTACGCGGGGCGGATCGGGATCTTCGCCGGCTTCTTCCTCATCCGCGACAACCCCATCGCGATCCTCACGGTGGCCGTGCTGGGCGGCGTCACGATGGCGGGCACGGGGTCGATGACCTCGGCGCTGACCGCCGACATCTACGGGCGCTTTTCCGTCAGCTCGGTCTTCGGCCTGATCTTCCTCGTGCACCAGACCGGCTCGGCGCTGGGCTCCGCGCTGGCCGGCGTGCTGTTCGAGACGACCGGCGGCTACGGCGCGGCCTACGCGCTGGCGTGCCTGTTCCTCGCCGGCGCGTCGATCGTCGCGCTCCGGATCGACCACGGCGGGCGCCGCGTCTGGCGCGAGGCCGCCGTCGCCGTCGCCGACTAGGGCTCGGGGCGATACTGCGACGTGCCGAAGCCGCCCACGAAGTCGGGCAGCTTGCGGTGGCCCAGCATCTGGCGAACGGCCTGCGACTCGCCGAGGTGGAACCAGTAGTGATAGGTCGTGCGGTGCAGCTTCGTGCCCGGGCCCTCGCGTGAGGACTCGCGCTTCCAGGGGCGCGTGAGCCGGGCGGTGGTGAGGCCGTCGAGGTACGGGTCGGCGGCGGCGGTCACGGCGTGCCACCACTCCCACGCCTCCTCCAGCGGCGGCACCGCCGGCGGCTTGCCGTAGCCGAAGCGCCGGACCTCGGGGGCCACGATCGTGCCCTGCGCGCGGTCGAGCCAGTAGAGCTGCTCCTGCCAGGCGAGGTGGCCGATCATCCACGCGATCGGGTTGATCGGGCCGAAGCGTCGCGCCGCCTCCTCGGCCGTGACGGTCTTGAGCCCGCGGACCCATTCGCTGCGCGTGAACCGCAGCTGCGTCACGAGCGGGATCTCCTTCCGGATGGTCGCCATCGCTAGGTCCCCCATCCGTTCAGACCCCGGACCGGCCGGTTCGTGAAACGGGGACGTGGATCAATCCACGCCGGCGAGCTGGAGCTCCTCGGCGCGGTGACAGCCGACGAAATGGCCGGGCGAGATCTCCTGCCAGGCCGGCGCCTGGGTCCGGCAGACCTCGATCGCGTACGGGCAGCGAGGATGGAAATAGCAGCCGGTGGGGGGCGAGGCGGGATTCGCCACCTCCCCTTCCAGCACGACGCGCCGCGAGCGCATGCGCGGATCGGGCTCGGGCACGGCGGACAGGAGCGCCGCCGTGTACGGGTGCTTGGGGGCGCTGAAGATCTCGTCGGTTTCCGCCACCTCCACCATGCGCCCGACGTACATGACGGCCACGCGGTTGCTGATGTGCCGCACGACACTGAGGTCGTGCGCGACGAAGAGATAGGTCAGCCGAAACTCGGCCTGGAGGTCGAACAGGAGGTTCAGGATCTGAGCCTGTACCGAGACGTCCAGCGCCGAGACCGGCTCATCGGCGACCACCAGGCGAGGATGCAGGGCGAGCGCGCGCGCGATGCCGATGCGCTGACGCTCGCCCCCGCTGAAGGCGTGGGGAAACCGCCGCATGTACTCCGGGCGCAGCCCGACGCGGCGCAGCAGCTCGGCCACGCGCTCCTCACGCTCCCGCCGGCTCCTCATGCCGTGGACCAGCAACGGCTCTCCGACGAGATCGAGGAGCGTCATGCGGGGGTTGAGCGAGGTGAACGGGTCCTGGAAGATCATCTGCATCTGCCGCCGCAGCGCGCGCAGCTCGGACGGGCGCAGCCGGCCCAGCTCGATCTCCGCGCCGCCCGCGACCCGCATGAAGATCTCGCCCGCGGTCGGCTCGACGGCGCGCAGGATGCAGCGGGCGGTCGTGGTCTTGCCACACCCGCTCTCCCCGACCAGCCCCAGCGTCTCACCCTCGTCGATGTGGAAGTCGACGCCGTCCACCGCGCGGACGTAGCCCACCGTCTTCTTCAAGAAACCCTTCCGGATCGGAAAGAGCTTCTGCAGCCCCACGACGCGCAGCAGGGTCTCGCGCGACATCACTCGTAGAGGAAGCAGCTCACGGTGTGCCCGTCGGCCACCGGCCGCAGGCGCGGCGCCTCGCGATCGCACCGGCCCGCCATGAACTCCGCGCAGCGCGGGTGAAACGGACACCCCGGCGGCCGATCGTACGGATGCGGCACCGCCCCCGCGATCGGGCTCAGCCGCTCGCGCGTGCGCGATCGAATGCGGGGGATCGAGCGCAGCAGCGCCCGCGTATAGGGATGCTTCGGCTCGTGGAAGATCGCGTCCACGGAGGCCTGCTCGACCACCCGGCCCAGGTACATCACCGCCACGTCGGTGGCCATCTCGGCGACCACGCCCAGGTCGTGGGTGATGAGCATGATCGCCATGCCGTCTTCCTGCTGGAGCTTGCGCAGCAGCTCGAGAATCTGCGTCTGCGTGGTGACGTCAAGCGCGGTCGTCGGCTCGTCGGCGATCAGCAGGCTCGGCCGGCAGGACAGCGCCATCGCGATCATGGCCCGCTGGCGCAGGCCGCCGCTCAGCTGATTCGCGAGCTGGTCCACGCGTTGTTCCGGCGACGACACGCCGACCCGCTTGAGGATCTCGATCGTCTTGTCGCGCGCCTGCCGCCGGTCGAGCGGCTGGTGGAGCAGGATCGCCTCGACGATCTGGCTGCCGATGGTGTGGACGGGACTGAACGAGGACATCGGCTCCTGGAAGATGAGCGCGATCTCGGCGCCGCGGATGGCGCGCATCGGTCCACCGTTCGGATCGAGCTTCGTGAGCTCCACCATCTCGACGCGCCCTCCGTCGGTGGCCCGCCGGCGGAAGTGGATCTCGCCCTCGACGATGCGCCCCGGCCGATCGACGATCCGCAAGATCGAGCGCGCGGTGACGCTCTTGCCGCAGCCGCTCTCCCCGACGATGCCGAGCGTCCGACCCGGGTACAGGTCGAAGCTGACCCCGTCCACCGCCTTCACGGTGCCCTCGTCCTGGGCGAAGTAGGTCTTGAGATCGCGCACGGACAGCAGCGGATCCATCTCAACGTCCATACGGGTCGGCGGCGTCCCGCAGCCCGTCGCCCAGGAAGTTGAAGGCCATCACGACGATGATCACGGGCACGGCGGGGATCATCAGCCACGGGGAGATCGCCACCGTCTGGACGTTCTGGGCGTGCTGCAGCAGGACGCCCCAGCTGATCGCGGGCGGGCGCAGACCCAGGCCCAGGAAGCTCAGCGACGTCTCGCTGATGACCATCGCCGGCAGCGCGAGCGTCGTCGTCGCGATGATGTGGCTCATGAACGACGGCACCATGTGGACGAAGATGGTCCGCATCTGGCTGCACCCGACCAGCCGGGCGGAGACGACGAAGTCCTCCTCGCGCAGGGCGAGGAAGCGCCCGCGCACCACGCGTGCCAGGTCGGTCCAGCCGAGCAGCGAGATGATGATCGTGATCGCGAAGTAGATTTGCAATATCGTCCAGTCGCGGGGTAGCGCCGCGGCCAGGCCCATCCACAGCGGGATCGTCGGGATCGAGCGCAAGATCTCGATCACGCGCTGGATGATCGTGTCGGCGACGCCGCCGTAGAAGCCCGAGAAACCGCCGAGCACCACGCCCAGCACGAGGCTCATCGTGACGCCGAGGAGTCCGATGGTGAGCGAGATCCGTGTGCCGTACATGAGCCGCGACCAGAGGTCGCGCCCCTGCACGTCGGTGCCGAGCAGGAAGATGGTCTTGGACGCGTCGAGGCCGGCGTCCACGCCGATCAGGTGCCGGCTCATGGGGATCACGCCGAGGAACCTGTACTCGAAGCCCTCCGCGAAGAAGCGGATCGGGATCTTCGTCCCCGGGTCGGCGACGTAGACGCGCTTGAACGTCTGGGGGTCGCGCGCGCCCTTGAGGCCGTACACGTGCGGGCTGAAGCGCCAGCCGTTGAACCACCGGATCGGCTGCGGCGGCATGAGCCCGCGCTGGGCCTCGGAGGCGTCGGGGTCGGAGTAGGCGAGGAAATCCGCGCCCACCACGACCAGGTAGAAGCCGATGACGACGACGCCGCTGATGACGGCCAGGCGATGCTTGCGGAACCGCCACCACATCAGCTGCCACTGCGAGGCGACGAAGACGCGCTGGTCCGCGGCGGCGGCGTCGAGCGGCTCGGCGATCAGCGCCATCAGGTGTCCTCGAGGCGGATGCGCGGATCGATCCAGACGAGCAAGATGTCCGAGATCAGCGTGCCGATCACCGTCATGACGCCGAGGAGGAGGACGATCGTCCCCGCCAGGAACATGTCCTGGGAGATGAGAGCGCGCAGCAGCAGGGGCCCCACCGTGGGCAGGCTGAGGACGAGCGACACGATGATGCTGCCCGACACGATATACGGCAGCGTGTAGCCGATCGTGCTCGCAAACGGGTTGAGGGCCACCCGCACCGGGTATCTCAGGATCACGCGGAGCTCGGAGAGGCCCTTGGAGCGCGCCGTCACCACGTAGGGCTTGCGCAGCTCGTCGAGCAGGTTGGCGCGCATGATGCGGATCTGCTGCGCGGTGCCGGCCAGGCCCAGGATGAGCGCGGGCACGGGCAGGTGCTTGGCGAGGTCCCAGGCGCGCGCCACGCTCCACGACGCGTCCTGGAACTCCGTCGAGAACAGCCCGCCAATGTGGGCGTTGAACAGCGTGAAGCCGAAATAGAGGATGACCAGCGCGAGCAGGAAGTTGGGCACGGCCAGTCCGATGAAGCCGATGAAGGTCGCGACGTAGTCACCGGGGGAGTACTGTCGGACGGCGGAGTAGATGCCAATGGGCAGCGCGAGCGCCCAGGTGAGGATCAGCGCGGCCACCGAGACAACCACCGTCAGCCACAGGCGGTCGCCGATGACCTCGGTGACGGGCCGGCGCCATTCCATCGAGAACCCGAAGTCGCCGACCACGACCAGCTTCATCCACTTCAGATACTGGATGTAGATCGGCTGGCCGAGGCCGTACTGGATGCGGAGCGCCTGCGCCTCCTCGTCGGTCACCACGCTGCCCATGGACGCCATCTGGGCGATGTACGAGGTGACGTAGTCACCCGGCGGCAGCTGGATGATGACGAAGGAGAGGACGGAGATCGCCCAGACGGTGAACACCGCGAGGAGGGCGCGACGTCCGATGTACGCGAGCAACGCCGCGCCCTCCTCCGAGCCCGCCTACTTGTAGTAGAACGTCGCCGGCCGCGAGATGCCCGGCGTCTTGCCGTCGGGGCTGTTGTACATGCGCGACGGGATGTTGCCCATGTTGTTCTTGACGACGCGGACACCCATCGCCGCCGGGCCTTGGCCGACCACGCCGATGATGTAGACCTCCTCGGCGGCGATCTTCCAGATGTCCTTCCCGAGCTGAATCCGCTCTTTCTCGGGCACGCCGAACGCCCGCTTCCATTTCTCCATCAGCGCCTTCATCCGGGGCTCGGGCTCCTTGCCCTGGGTGCCTCCGGACTGGAACCACTTCGCGTAGAGCGGCCCCGAGGACGCGACGGCGTCCACCTCGAAGGGGAACACGTGAAGCGGGAAGGTGAACAGGTGCTCGCTGCCGTCGTTGTTCCACGCCGCGAGCTGCTGCTCATTGGCGGCCGTGCGCTTGAGGGCCAGGCTGCGCTCGACCTCCTGCACGATCAGGTCGATGCCGATCTTCTTCCACTGCTCGCGGATCATCTCGGCGATCTGCGTGTACTGCACGAACTGGCCGCCGAGCGTCATGATCTCGATGCGCAGCCGGCCCTTGCCGTCCGCGCGCAGCCGGTAGCCCTGGGCGTCCTTCTTCGGGAGCCCGAGCTTGTCGAGCATCTCGTTGGCCTTCTTGATGTCCAGCGTGGCCCACAGCTTCCGGTACTGCGGCCCCGGGTTGTACTTGTTGCTGTCCACCGGCACGACGGAGCCCGGCGTGGCCGTGCCCAGCCAGAACGTCTCGTTGATCTGATCCCGGTCGATGCCGATCGAGAGCGCGCGCCTGAAGTCGGCCGTGTTGAACCACTTCGCGATCTCCGAATCGGCGTCGTAGTTCAGGTTGAACTTGATGATCAGGTCGCAGTAGTCACCGGGATCCAGGTAGACCTTGTAGTTGCCCCTCTGCTGGTTCTCGAGGAACACAGGCAGCTTGCCGAGGTCGACGTGCCGCGACGCGTAGTCGTACTCGCCCGCGATTGCGCGCAGGTTCAGCACTTCCAGATTCTCCGCGAGCGTCAGCACGACCTTGTCGATGTAGGGGAGCTGATTGCCTGCCGTATCGACGAAGACGCTGTACGGGTTGCGCTCGAGCGTCCACGTTGGCGTGTTGATCGGCGTCACGGTCTTCCACGCCGAGAGCACGGGCAGGTCGGGGTTGCGCGCCCAGTCGTTCTTCTCCAGGAACATGCGCACCCAGGAGTCGTACTTGAGGTCCTTCACCTTCTTGTCGAGCTCCGCCTGGCCCACGTACTTCGGAAGGAACTGCCTCAGGTAGTGAGCGGGCGCGAAGCCGCCCAGGGCGCGGTACCCCCACATCTGGCCGGCGAGCTCGGTGGAGCCGGCCAGCACGTCGGGGAGCATGAAGTACGGCTCGGGAAACTTGTAGCGCACCGTGTAGGTGTCGACCTTCTCGATCGCGCCCTGCTTGCCGTTGATGGCCATGGCCGCCGACGGCGTCGGCACGAGGTCCTTGTTGCGATAGACGTCCTCGAACCAGAACACGAAGTCGTCGGCGGTGAAGGGCTTGCCGTCGCTCCACTTCATCCCGCGGCGCAGGTGCACGAGCCACGCGCGGCCGCCGTCCTGCATCTCGAGGCTCTTGGCGAGGTTCGGCATCACCTTGTCGCCCGTGTAGTCCCAGAACATCAGGTGATCAGGGCCCGAGCAGCAGCGGAAACCGTTCCAGAAGTCGGCCGGGCCCGTGAAGCCGGCGCGCCACGTGCCGCCGTACTTGCCGATCGCCTGCAGCGGCTTGATCACGAGCGGATCCTGCCCGATGCGCTCGGCCACCGGCGGCAGCTTGCCCGCCTTGACCTGCTCGGCGAGCTGCGGCGCCTCGTTGAACGTCTTGGGGAACTTCGCGGGGTCCGTCACGACCTCCGGCCCTTCCAGCTTGCCGATCAGGCTCTTGCCGGCGCCCTGCGCCAGGGCCCCCGCTGCGACGACGAGACTGAGCGCCGCTGCCATCAAAGCCGTGCGCCAACGCTTGGTCATGGGGCGTCCTCTTTTCCTGCGCTGCTGGTGTCGGTGGCCTTTCGGCTCCCCGGATCGGGGGGCCTGATTATCGTGATATTCCGGCGGCAAGTCCAGCCTCCTGAGGGCGAAGATCTAGCGGAACGCCGGCATGACCTCGCGGGCGAAGCGGGTGAGCTGCTCGATCATGAGGTCGCGCGGCGTCCCCAGGGCCCACGCGATCATGACGTGCTCGAGCCCGGGGTAGCGCGCCTCCACCTCCTTGAGGTAGCCGATGATGTCGGCGGGCGGCCCGCAGAGCCAGGCGCGGTTGCGCACGCCGTTTTCCAGCGAGGCCGTCGCCGGCGACTGCGCCTGGCGGGCGGCCACCGCCTTCACGTGCTCCTCGCCGTAGCGCAGCATGCCGAGTGGCCCCATGAACTTCGCGTGCTCCTCGAAGTACGGCCGCGCCCGCTCGATGGCCCGCGCCTCGGTCTCGTCGAGCGACATGCGGAAGCCGAAGATCAGGTCCTCGCCCAGCGCGAGCGTCCGGCCGCGCCGCCGCGCGGCGTCCTGGTAGTCGTGGAACCATTGCTCGACGAACTGCTCGGCGGTGGCGGAGACGACGCCCTTGATCCCGTGACGGGCCATGAAGTCCAGGCCGCGCGCGCTGCCGCTCACGATCGGCTGCCAGACCTCGACCGGCCGGCGCAGAGGACGAGGCACCAGCGTGATCTCGCGCAGCCGGTAGCCGCGGTAGGGGACATCGGGCGGGATCGTGTAGTGCTTGCCGTGGTGCGAGAAGGACTCCTGGCCGAACGCCTTGAGGACGATCTCCACCTGCTCCTCGAACAGCTCGCGGTTGGCCTCGCCGTCCAGCATCGGGTTGCCGAAGGTCTCCACCTCGCGGCTGTGGTAGCCGCGCCCGATGCCGAAGACGACGCGCCCCCCGGTCAGGATGTCCGCGGTGGCATAGTCCTCGGCGAGCCGCAGCGGGTGCCAGGCGGGGACGACGTTGAAGGCGCAGCCGATCTTCACCCGCTTCGTGCGGTGCGCCAGGTCCACCGCCAGCATCGGGATGTTGGGGATGCACTCGTAGCCCTCGTGCTGGAAGTGGTGCTCGGCGAGCCACAGCGTCTCGTAGCCGAGCGCGTCGGTGGCGCGCGCCAGCGCGCGGGCGGTGTCGAACACCTCCGCCAGCCGCTCGTTGGGATAGCGGCGGTCGTCGGCAGGAACACCCGCCAGGCCGCACCGCTCCAGCTCGATGTGCCCCACGTACAGCGTCGAGAACCGCGAGATCACGGGGTCGTCTCAGTAATACACCGCCCGGCCGGCGCCGCCCGTCGCGACGATCAGCTCGCCGCTGACGGCCCACGCTTTGTCGGAGGCGAGGAACGCGGTGAGGTAGGCGATCTCGGCGGCGTCCACCATGCGACAGATGGCGTTGCCCCGCGGCGAGTCGGGGGCGAAGTCGCGCGCCTCGACCTCTCCGGGGGCGATGCCCAGCTCCTTGGCCCGGGCGGCGAGCAGCCGTGGCGTGCGCTCGGTGCGGGTGGTGCCGGGGTGGATGCAGTTCACCGTGATCCCGTGACGGCCCACCTGCACGGCCAGGGTCTTGGTCAGGTGCACGAGCGAGGTGTTGCGCGCGCCGCCGCTGAGGTTGCCGGCGTTGCGCGCGTTCGTCCCGCTGATGTTGATGATGCGCCCCCAGCGCTGCTCCTTCATGAACGGGATGGCGGCGCGCGCGCAGCGCAGCGCGCCGACGTACTTCACGTCGAAGTCGTGCAGGAGATCCTCGTCCACGACCGTCTCGATGGGGCCGGTGGCGGTGGTCGAGCCGCCCGGCGGCGAGCCGCTGTTGACCAGGATGTGCAGTCCGCCGAGCTGCGCGGCGGCCTGCGCGACCATCGCGTCCACCTGCGCGCGGCTGGTGACGTCGGCCACCAGCGCGATCACGCGCCGCTTCGTCTCGGCGGCCAGCTCGCGCGCCGCCGCCTCGAGCGGTTCCTTCGTGCGCGCCACGATCGCGACGTCCGCCCCCTCGCGCGCCAGCTCGCGGGCGATCGCCTTGCCGATGCCCAGGCTGCCGCCCGTCACGATCGCGCGCTTGCCCGCCAGTCCAAGATCCATGTGCGTGACCTCCTCTGGTGCGCCCGTGAGCCGGCTACGCGGCCTCCAGCGCCACCTCGCCGAGGCCGTCGACGGCGAAGCGCACGCGATCGCCCGGCGCCGGGAACTTGGTGGTGATGCTGCTGCCCGTCATCACGATCATGCCGGCCCCGAGCGTGCGCCCCCGGCGGTTGAGCAGGTTGGCCAGCCACGCCACCGCCTCGAAGGGATGGCCGAGCGCGTCGCCGGTCTTGCCCTGGCCCGCGGGCCGATCGTCGATCCAGCAGCGCGTCACCGCGGTCTCGAGATCGACGCCACGCCAGTCCTTCGCGGGCGCCCCGAGGACCACGCCGCCGTTCCACGTGTTCTGGGCCACGAGCGTGAAGGCGTCCAGCGTCGTGTAGTCGGCGTCGCCGTCCTCGACCAGCTCGAAGGCCGGCACGCAATCGGCGACGTGGCCGGCCACCGAGGCGCGCGTCCACCCCTGGCCCCCCGGCGGCAGCGCGTCGGCCAGCCGCACCGCCACCTCGAACTCCACGCCGAGGTGGTGATACGCGGCGAGGTTCACGCGCGCCGGCGAGGGATGCACGACCGTCGAGAAGATGGCGCCGGCGGCCGGCTGGTCCACCCCGGTCATCTGCTGCATCGCCTTCGAGGTCAGCGCAATCTTCCAGCCGGCGATCGCGCCGCGCCCGGCCCCCGCCATGATCCGGTGCAGCGCGTCCTGGATGCGGTAGGCGTCGTCGAGCGGCGCCGCGCGCAGCGCGGCGTCGAGCGGACGGTAGCGCGCGCGCGCGCGGTGCATCTCGAAGCAGGTGCGGGCGGCGGCGTCGATCGTCTCGGGCGTCAGCATGCCGGTGATTCTAGCCGAGAGCGCGAGCGCGCGGCGCCCGAGCGTAGTATCGTGGCACGCCATGAACGACGCGCTCACCGGCCAGACCGTGGAGCTGCTGCAGCAGCTCATTCGCAACCAGTGTGTGAACGACGGAACGACCGGCTCCGGCCAGGAAGTGCGGACCACCGACGTGCTGCGCGCGTACCTCGCGGGCAGCGGCCTCGACCTCGAGGTCTACGAGCCCGAGGGCGCGCCGGGCCGGGCGAGTCTGGTGGCCCGCATCGAGGGCAGCGATCCCGCGGCGCCCACGCTCTGCCTGATGGGTCACACCGACGTCGTCCCGGTGACGCCCGCGCACTGGACGCGCGATCCGTTCGGCGGCGACCTCGTGAACGGCGAGATCTGGGGCCGCGGCGCGCTCGACATGCTGAACCTCACGGCCTCCCAGGCGGTGGCGCTGAACGCGCTGGCGGGCCGCGGCTGGCGGCCGCGCGGCACGCTGGTCTACCTGGCCTGCGCGGACGAGGAGGCGGGCGGCGCGCTCGGAGCCGGGTACGTGGTCAAGCGCCACTGGGACGCGCTGCGGGCGAATTACCTGTTGACCGAGAACGGCGGCACCGTCAGCGCCAACGGCGACGAGCTGAACGTCACGGTACACGTGGGCGAGAAGGGCGTGGCGTGGCGCCGCCTGCGCGTGAAGGGCACGCCGGGGCACGGCTCGATGCCGTACGGCGCGGACAACGCGCTGGTGAAGGCCGCGCACGTGGTCAGCCGCCTGGCCGACTACCGGCCGGCGCCCTACGTCGACGATCTCTGGCGGGCCTTCGTCGGCTCGCTCGGCCTCGACCCGGCCGTCACGGCCGCGCTCGTCGATCCCTCCCGCGTGGACGAGGCGATCGCCCGGCTGCCCGCCTCGCTGGCCAGGCTGGCGTGGTCGAACACGCACACGACGTTCTCGCCCAACCTGTGCCGCGGCGGCGTGAAGACCAACGTCATTCCCGACGTCGTCGACATCGAGGTGGACATCCGCACGATCCCCGGCGACAACGAGGACGAGGTGCGCCGCCACCTGGACAAGGCGCTGAGCGATCTGTCCGAGGAGGTCGAGGTGGACCGGCTCTTCTCCAAGCCCGCCTCGGTGTCGCCGACCGGGACGCCGCTGTGGGACGTGCTGGGCCGCGTGGTGGGCGCGCACTACCCGGGCGCGCGCCTGCTGCCACGGCTGATCGTGGGATTCACCGACGCGCTGTACTTCCGCGAGCGCGGCGCGATCGCCTACGGCTTCGGACTCTTCTCGCGCGCGCTCACCGCCGAGGTGATGAGCAGCCGCTTCCACGGCAACGACGAGCGGATCGACGTCGAGTCGCTGGCGCTGACCACCCAGGCCTGGCTCGACGTGTGCGAGCAGTTCCTCGGCTGAGTCACGCCAGGCGGAACACGCGGGCGGCGTTGGTATAGAGCCACTTCTCCTTGACGGTGTCCTTGAGCGGCAGCGCCAGGTACTCGGCGATCAGCGTCTCGTGCGGCTGGCCGACGAGGCCGGCCGAGAGCCCCACCAGCACCTTGTCCTGGATGAGCGTGTTGCCGAACTGCAGCAGCATCTCCCACCCCGAGCCGCGCTGGCCGAGGTACTTCGCGCGGTGGGCGGAGGTGTCGAGGTGCAGCCGGGGATGGCGCCGCACCAGCGCCACCATCTCGTTCACCCACGGCCAGCCGCCGAGGCCGCCGATGAGCGTCAGCTCCGGGAAGTCGATCGCCACCTGGTCGAGGTGGCGCGGGTGGCCGAGATCGTAGGGGCGGTCGGTGGCGTAGTTCATCGAGGAGTAGATGCGCACGGGGATGTCGAGCTCGACGGCCTTGGCGTAGAGCGGGTAGTAGCGCCGGTCGCTGGCGGGGATGCCGTCCACGAGGGCGGAGACGCCGAGGGCCTGGAACTTCTGCTCGCGCACGCGGTGCTCCAGCTCGCGCACGCCGCGCATGCCGTGCAGCCCGCTGATGCGCGCCAGGCCGATGAAGCGGTCGGGGTACTCGCGCAGCAGCTCGGCCACCTCGTCGTTGGACGCCCCGAAAGGCACCGCGCGCACGATGCCGACGCGCTCGAGCAGCGCCACGTACGCGGCCAGCTCGGTGTCCGGGCGCGGGTCGGCGCCGCCCGCGCGCGAGCGGAAGATCCGCTCGTAGTTGGCCATGCCGTAGCCGGCCGGCCGCTCCGCCATTGCTGCGCCCGGTGCCGCCGCCGGGGCGCCGCCCTCGGCGCGCTTGGGGACGTTGCACTCCATGTCGATGACTCGCATCAGCCGGCCACCTCGCCCCGGCATTCTAGCCGAGAGCGACGCGGGCGGCTCCGGTGGTATCGTGACGACGTCGAGCGACGGACCACGAGGGGAGGACAGCCATGCCGGTCTTCACGCGTCCCGATGCCGAGATCCACTACGAGGTCTCCCCGGCGGCGTGGATGAATCCCATGGTCGCCCTCGCCGGCCGCTTCACCGTGATCGGCATGGACCAGCGCAACGCCGGCCGCTCGCGCGGCGCGGTGACGGCGACCCACGGCTGGCACACGTACGCCGGCGATCACCTGGCGCTGATGGATCACCTGGGTCATCGCCGCTTCCACGTCATGGGCGGCTGCATCGGGGCCACCTACTGCCTGACGCTGTGCGAGCTGGCGCCCGAGCGGATCACCGCCGCCGTGCTGCAGAACCCGATCGGCCTGCACGACAACCGCGACACCTGGGACGACGCGGTCAGCGGCTTCGCCAAGACCATGCTGGCGCGCGATCCCGCTCTGACCGAGGACGTCATCCGGCAGTTCGGCCACAACATGTTCGGCGGCGAGTTCGTCTTCTCGGTGAGCCGCGAGTTCGTGCGCCGCTGCCCCACGCCGCTCTTCCTGCAGCCCGGCGTCGACAAGCCGCATCCGGCCGAGACCAGCGCCGAGATCGCCCGCCTGGCGCCCGGCGTCGAGATCCAGAAGGACTGGCGCGGCCCCACGCACCTGGCCGAATCCATCCGGCGGGTCACCGACTTCCTGACCCGCCACACGCCGGCGTCCTGACCGTGGGGGGAGCGTGATGCGACGGGATCGGCGCGTCACGGGGTGGCTCGTCCTGCTCGCGACCGTCCTGCTCCCGGCGGCCGCCGCCGCCCAGGGCAACTTCGAGATCCAGGTCTACGGCTCGGAGACGGTGGCACCGGGCGCCACGATGATCGAGCTGCACAGCAACACCGCCCTCGAGGGGACGACGCGCAAGGAGGACGGCGTCCTGCCCACGAACCACGCCGTCCACGAGACCCTCGAGATCACGCACGGCTGGACGTCCTGGTTCGAGACCGGCGTCTATCTCTTCACGAGCATCCAGCCCGATGGCGGCGTCATGTGGGTCGGCGACCACATTCGCCCGCGCGTGCGCGCGCCCGAGAGCTGGAAGCTGCCGGTCGGCCTGGGGCTCTCGGTCGAGGTCGGCTACCAGCGCCCGGCGTTCTCGACCGACACCTGGACCCTCGAGGTGCGGCCGATCGTCGACAAGCAGCTGGGGCCCTGGTACCTGTCGTTCAATCCGGTGGTCGACCGCAGCCTGAAGGGCGAGGGCGTCCGGCAGGGGCGCGGCTTCGAGTTCTCGCCCAACGCGAAAGTCGGCTACGAGATCACCGAGAAGGTCAGCGCCGGGCTCGAGTACTACGGCGAGCTGGGCCCGGTGACGGGCTTCGACCCGGCCCGCCGCCAGCAGCACCTGATCTTTCCCGTTGTGGATCTCGACCTGGGGCCGCGGTGGGAGTTCAACGCCGGCGTCGGCTTCGGCCTCACGCCGAGCACCGACTCGTACATCCTCAAGGTGATCCTGGGCTATCGCTTCGGCGGCCCCTAGCGGCTTTTTTCAGCGGCCCCT
>JBGQFW010000100.1:0-15087 GCA_041497115.1 Methylomirabilia bacterium | reverse complement strand
CTTCCGCGAGGCGGGCTTCGAGTGGCGCGAGGCCGGCTGCTCGATGTGCGTGGGCATGAACGGCGAGACGGCGCGCGCGGGCGAGCGCGTGGCCTCCACGTCCAACCGCAACTTCGAGGGGCGGCAGGGCCAGGGCGCGCGCACCCATCTCATGTCGCCGGCGATGGCGGCCGCCGCCGCCGTGACCGGCCGGCTCACCGACGTGAGGACGCTCTAGTGCAGCCCTTCACCCGCCTCACCGCGGCGGCGGCGCCGATCGACCTGCCCAACGTGGACACCGACCGGATCATCCCCGCCCGCTTCCTGCGGAAGCCGCAAGACACGCCGGGCTACGACCGCTTCCTCTTCCACGACGTGCGCTTCGACGCCGACGGCGCCGAGCGGCCCGAGTTCGTGCTCAACCAGCCGCCGTTCCGCGCCGCGAAGATCCTGGTCGCCGCCGAGAACTTCGGCTGCGGCTCCTCGCGCGAGGCGGCGGTGTGGGTGCTGGCGGCCCACGGCATCCGCGCGGTGATCGCGCCGAGCCTGGGCGACATCTTCAGCCAGAACTGCGGGAAGAACGGGGTGCTCGCGGTGATCCTGCCGGCCGACGCGGTGGCCGGGCTGCGACGGCAGCTGCACGCGACGCCCGGCGCCACGCTGACGGTCGACCTCGACGCGCAGACGGTGACGGCGCCCGACGGCGTCACCCACCGCTTCGAGATCGATCCGTTCCGCAAGCAGATGCTGCTGAGCGGTCAGGACGACATCGGGCTGACGCTCGGCTACGAGGCGCAGATCGCCGCGTTCGAGGCGGGCCACCGCGCGTCGCCGCCGTGGCTCACGGCTCGCTGACAGGAGAGGAGCGTCATGGACTTCCCCGAGCTCAAGTACGAGATGCTGCGCGTGGGTGAGACGTTCGTGTCCGATTCCCACCTGGTGACGCCGGAGGACGTCGAGGCGTACGCCTGGGCGGTGGACGACCATCACCCGTTCTTCTTCGACGACTCGCCGTTCGGCGGGCCGGTCGCCCATCCGACGCTGCTCGCCAACCAGGCGCTGCACCTGCGCCACAGCCGCTACGTCGTGCGCGCCGGGCTGCACGCCAAGATGGAGTTCGAGTTCGTGGAGCCGATCCGGCCGGGCGTGCGCGCGCGCTCGCGCGGCACGGTGGTGGACAAGTACGAGCGGCGGGGCAAGCCGTACATGGTGACCGAGTTCGTGACCGAGGACGACGCGGGCACGGTGCTGGTGCGCGGGCGGTTCACCCAGATGCTGTTCCGCGACTGAGGGGGACGCTATGAGCACGCACACCGCCGACGCCGTCACGCCCGGGCTCGCGCTGCCCCCGCTCGCCAAGGAGATCTCGCAGCGCAAGATCGACGTGTACTCGGGCGTGCGCCCGCGCTCGATCCACACCGACGAGGCGTGGGCGCGGCAGAAGGGGTTCCGGGCGCCGCTGGCGCAGGCGATGATGTCCACCGCCTACGTGTCCGAGCTGATGACCCGCTTCGTCGGCGCCGGCTTCGTCCGGGGCGGCACCATGGCGATGACGTTCATCAAGCCGGTCTACGCGGGCGACCGCCTCACGATCCACGGGGTGGTGAAGGAGCGGCGCGCGGAGGGGAACGCCACGCGCGTGGTGGTCGACGTCTGGTGCGAGAACCAGGACGGCGACAAGACCGCGGTGGGGACGGCCAGCGGCCTGCTGCGATGAAGAGCCGCTACGACGAGACCTACGCGCGGTCGCTGCGCGACCCCGAGGGGTTCTGGGCGGCGGCGGCCGAGGACCTCTACTGGGACAAGCGCTGGGACCGCGTGTTCGACGACACGCGCCCGCCGTTCTACCGCTGGTTCACCGGCGGCGTGCTCAACACCTGCTACAACGCCCTCGACCTGCACGTGGACCGCGGGCGCGGCAAGCAGCGCGCGCTCGTCTACGACAGCCCGGTGACGAGCACGATCACGACGTACACGTACGCCGGGCTGCGCGACGAGGTCGCCCGCGTCGCCGGCGCGCTCGTGCGGCAGGGGATCGGCAAGGGCGACCGGGTCATCATCTATATGCCGATGGTGCCGGAGGCGATCATGGCGATGCTGGCGTGCGCCCGCATCGGCGCCATCCACTCCGTCGTCTTCGGTGGCTTCGCCGCCAACGAGCTGGCCAAGCGCATCGACGACGCCAGGCCCCGGCTGATCATCTCCGCCTCGTGCGGCATCGAGGTCAATCGCGTCATTCCCTACAAGCCGCTCCTCGACGGCGCGGTGGCCCTGGCCACCCACAAGGTCGAGCGGTGCGTGATCGTGCAGCGATCGCAAGAAACGGCGGCGCTGGTGAAGGGGCGGGACCTCGACTGGGGGGATTTCGTGAGCGGGGCCCCCGCCGCCGAGTGCGTGCCGGTGGCGGCCACCGATCCGCTCTACATCCTCTACACGTCGGGCACGACCGGCGTCCCCAAGGGCGTCGTCCGCGACAACGGCGGCCACGCCGTCGCGCTCAAGTGGTCCATGGAGAGCGTCTACGGCATGGGGGCGGGCGAGTGCTACTGGGCGGCCTCCGACATCGGCTGGGTCGTCGGCCACTCCTACATCGTCTACGCGCCGCTGCTCAAGGGGTGCACGACCATCCTGTACGAGGGCAAGCCGGTCGGCACGCCCGACCCCGGCGCGTTCTGGCGGCTCATCGCCCAGCACGGCGTCAACGCGCTGTTCACGGCGCCCACCGCCTTCCGCGCCATCAAGAAGGAAGATCCGCGGGGCGACCACATGGCCCGCCACGACCTCGGCCGCTTCCGCACGCTGTTCCTCGCCGGCGAGCGGTGCGACCCCGACACGCTGCTGTGGGCGCGCGAGCGGCTCGCCGTGCCGGTGGTGGACCACTGGTGGCAGACCGAGACGGGCTGGCCGATCGCCGCCAACTGTGTCGGCCTCGGCATGCTGCCGGTGAAGCCGGGGTCGCCGACCAAGGCGGTGGCGGGCTACGACGTGCGCGTGCTGAGCGAGGACAACGTGGAGATGGCGCCGGGCCAGATCGGGTCCCTCGCAATCAAATTGCCCCTGCCACCAGGCTGCCTGCCGACCCTCTGGAACAACGACGCGGGCTACGAGACGTCCTACCTCGTCAAGCATCCCGGCCACTACCTCACCGGCGACGCCGGCTACTGCGACGAGGACGGATACCTCTACATCATGAGTCGCGTGGACGACATCATCAACGTCGCCGGCCACCGGCTCTCCACCGGCGCGATCGAGGAGGTGCTGGCCGGGCACCCCGACGTCGCCGAGTGCGCGGTGGTCGGCGTGGCCGACGACATCAAGGGCGAGGTGCCGGTCGGCTTCGTCGTCACCAAGGCCGGCGTCACCAAGACCGACGCCGATCTCATGCGCGAGCTGGTCGAGCGCATCCGGCAGCAGATCGGGCCGGTGGCGGCGTTCAAGACCGCGCTCGTCGTCACGCGGCTGCCCAAGACCCGCTCGGGCAAGATCCTGCGTGGCACGATGAAGCGGATCGCCGACAGCCAGGCGTACGCGCCGCCCGCCACCATCGACGACCCGGCCATCCTGGGCGAGATCACCGACGCCCTGCGCGCCGCCGGCTACGCGAAGGAGACACGATGAGCGATCAGGCGAGATCGGGACCCGGCGTCGCGCGCGCGCGCGTGCCGCTGGTGGACAAGGACACGGCGACGCCCGCCCAGCAGGCGGTGTGGGACCGCATCAGCCAGAGCCGCGGCCGCGTGGCGGGGCCGTTCGCCGCGCTGCTGCACAGCCCCGAGCTGGCGCGGCGCATCGCCGAGGCCGGTCACTACGTGCGCTTCGACGGCCCGCTGTCCCAGCCGGTGCGCGAGCTGGCCATCATCACGGTGGCGCGCTGCTTCGACTGCCAGTACGAGTGGGCCGCCCACGCGGTGCTGGCCCGCAAGGCCGGGGTGCGGGACGAGGCGATCGTCGCGATCCGCGGGCGGCGGGCGCCGGCCGGGCTGACGCCGGAGGAGGCGCAGGTCCACGCCTACGCCGTCGGGCTCGTGCGCGAGCACCGCGTGAGCGACCGGGACTTCGCCGCGCTGCAGGCCCGCTTCGGGCTCGAGGGGCTGGTGGACCTCACGGCGGTGGTCGGCTACTACGGCATGATCGCCTGCGCGCTCAACGCCTTCGCCATCGAGCCCACGCCCGGCGAGCCGCCGCTGCCCGTCTGAGCGGCGGGCCGAGGGGAGAGGGGCATGAGGCGATACCGGTTCATCGTGGCGCGCGGTCACGAGCGGCTGTACGAGCACCTGATCCGCTCGCTCGCCGGGCTCGACGAGATCGAGATCATCATGGACCGGCGCGAGGGCAAGCGGCGGCACGGGGGCGGCAGCGGCCCGCCCGCCGAGCGCCGGGTGCTGAATCGCGCCGCCGACGACGTGAAGACGTTCGGCTGGGCCTTCGTCAAGATCGATCGCGCGTAGGAGACCCGTGATGACCAGACCCTCGCTGGTGACGCCGCTGCTCGTGGCGGTCGCCGTCGCGCTCGCCGCGTCCCCCGGCTCGCCCGCCGAGCCGATCGGCGTGATCACCGAGCTGAGCACCAAGACCGGTCGCGTCGAGGTCCAGCCCGCCGGGGGCGGGGAGTGGGCGGTCCCCCGGCTGCTGCTCAGTGTCGGCGCCGGCGATCGCATCCGCGCGGACGGCGGGGCGCGCGCGGTGATCGTGTTCATCGCCACCCAGCGCGCGACGGTCGTCACCCGCGAGAACTCGCCGTTCGTCGCGGCGGCGCCCGCCGCGCCCGGGCTGGGCGACCGGATGAAGTCGGCGGCGGTCACGTTTCTGCAGGGCCAGCAGCCCGACCGCGCCTACCAGTCGCTGGCCGTCCGGAAATCGCCGACGGTGTTCCCCACGATCATCGCGCCCCGCGACACGCTGGTCGCGCCGGGCGTCGTGCCGTTCGCGTGGTCGGGGTCGGACCGCTGGCGCTATACCGTGCGGCTGCGCGCGGCCGACCAGCGCGTGGTGGTCGAGACGCGGGACCTCGCCGGGCCGGCGCTGCGGTTCACCCCGTCCGACACGCCGCTGGCGCCCGGTCGGTACGAGTGGGAGCTGCAGACCAAAGAGCACGGGACGCAGCGCGCCGCATTCGAGGTCGCCTCGCCGGAAGCGGCCGACCGTGTGCGCGCGGCGGTGGCGGCGGTGGGCGGTGGCGTGTACCCCGCGGTGACGGCCGCCCTGCTCGCGGCGGCGGTCCGCATGCGCGAGGGGTTCTACGCCGACGCGCGCGCCGGCCTGCTCGCGGCGATCGCCGCGAGCCCGGAGGACGCGACGCTGCACCTGCTGCTCGGCCAGGTGTACGAGCGGACGGGGCTGCGCGAGCTGGCGGCGGACGAGCTCGACCAGGCCGACGCGCTGGCGCCCCGATGACCGCCGGGCGCCGGCGCCGCCCTTCGGTTACAATCACGCGGGAGGATCGATCGCATGACGCCGCCGATCACGATCTACACCAACGTCGGCTGAGGCCCCTGCCACCGGGCGACAGAGTATCTGTCGCACAAGGGCGTGACCTTCACCGAGCGTAACGTGGGCAAGGACCCGACGGCGCGCCAGGAGCTGATGGAGCTGGGGCTCACCTCGCTGCCGGTGATCTTGATCGGCGACAAGCGCCTCACCGGCTTCAATCCAACCGCCATCGACGCCGCGCTCGCCGGCTAGAGGACACGAATGGCTGAGCCGTCGCAGGCCAACGTCGACAAGATGTGGGCGTACGCCCGCAAGTTCGCCGAGAAGTCCGGGACGTCGCTGCATCCCGACGTGAGCGTGACGCAGACGGTGGTCGAGGGGCTGGCCCGCCACATCGAGGAAGTCGGCCGCCCGCTCTGTCCGTGCAACTTCTATCCGGATCCCAAGGCCGAAGCCAAGCTGCGCCGCTGGATCTGCGCCTGCGAGGAGATGCAGAAGTACAAGTACTGCCACTGCCTGCTCTTCGTCACGCCGGAGGGCGTGCCGATCACCGAGTACCTGCCCGAGGATCACGAGGGGCGCCAGGCCTACGGCGTGGTGAAGGATCCCATGCCCGACAAGGGCCGGGCGGTCGCCCGCGTGCTCGAGAAGCAGCAGGGGCAGGAGGGGTAACGCCCGCCGCATCGGGAGGATCGCCGTGAGCGCTCATCGCGAGGAATTCATGGTCCCCGGCATGTCCGAGCCGGTCAGCCACTTCACCCACGTCGTGCGGGCGGGCCGTCTGGTGTTCGTCTCCGGCTGCGTGGCGACCGACGGCCAGGGGCGCGTGGTGGGCGGCAGCGACGTCGTCGCCCAGGCCCGCCAGGTGCACGAGAACATCAAGCGCTGCCTGGCCGCCGCCGGCGCCACCTTCGCCGACGTCTGCAAGGTGACGGTGTTCCTGCGCAACATCGCCGACCGCGAGAAGGTCAACACCGTCCGCCGCGAGTACTTCGGCGCCCATCGCCCGGCCAGCACGCTGGTCGAGATCTCGCGGCTCGTGCGCGACGACTACCTGATCGAGATCGAGGCGACGGCGGTGGTGGCGGAGAAGCGCTCGGCGTCGCGCCCGGCCAAGGCGCGCGGCCGCCGCGCCCGCGCCCGGAGGACGTGATGCCGACCGTCCGCCTGCGCGACGCCTCCGAGTATCCCGAGCCGGCCCGGCGGATGTTCGAGCTCAGCCGCGAGTGGTTCAACCACGACTTCAAGGAGCCGGCCGCGATGAGCCGGGTGATGGCGTGGGACCCCGGCTTCGGCGCGCCCCACGGCCGCGCGATGAAGCGGGCGATGACGCCGGGGGAGTTCAGCCGCGGCGAGAAGGAGATGGTGGCGGCCGTCGTCAGCGGCGTCAACGCCTGCCACTACTGAGTCACCGCGCACACTGCAGCCGGGAAGCTGCAGGGGATGACCGGCGACGCCCTCTGGTACGAGGCCGCGCAGGTGGTGGGCATCACCAACGCGCTCAACGTCGCCGCCGACGGCCTCGGCGCCGCCGGGCTGGCGCCGGTCGAGCCGGCCGCCGCCGCGCCCGAGGCGCGCGCCGTCTTCGAGGAGATCCGCGCGTTCTTCGGCGGCGGCGAGGTGCCGCTGCCGTTCCGGCTCATCGCCGCCGACGCCGGCTACCTTGCCGACGTGTGGGGCGCGACCCGCCACGCGTTCGCCGACAACCGGCTCGGCCGGCGGCTCAAGGCGGCGCTGGCGTTCGCGGTGTCGCTCACGTCGCGCTCGGCGTTCGGCGCGGCGTTCCACCTGGCCGAGATGCGGCGACTGGGCGTGACCGAGCGCGGCGTGATGGAAGTGATCGGCGTGACCCAGATGTTCTCCTCGTACACCAAGATCGCCGACACGCTCGCGCTCGAGGCGGACATGGCCGACATCGCGCCGGTCGATCCCACACCCGCGCCGGGCGGGGGCCATGGGCGCTGACGCTCCCGAGAACCTGAGCCGCGCCATCGACCTCTGGCGCGAGGCGTACCACCGCCAGATGCAGGGGGACCTCGACCGCGCGGTGGACCTCTACCAGGAGTCCATCCGCATCTGCCCCACCGCCGAGGCGCACACCTTCCTGGGCTGGACGTATTCGTTCCAGGGGCGGCTGGACGAGGCCACCCGCGAGTGCCACCGCGCGATCGAGCTCGATCCGGACTTCGGCAACCCCTACAACGACATCGGCGTCTACCTGATGCAGCAGGACAAGCTCGACGAGGCGATCCCGTGGCTCGAGCGGGCCAAGCAGGCCCGCCGCTACGAGCCGAAGCAGTTCCCCTACATGAACCTGGGGCGCATCTACGTGAAGCAGGGGAAGTGGCGGGAAGCGCTGCGCGAGTTCGAGGGCGGCGTGCGGGCGGCGCCGACCGACGCCGGCGCGGCCAAGGCCCTGCACTCCCTCCGCGCCCGGCTGAACTAGCCCCGCGAGCCCTCGGCGCCGGGGGTGAAGTCCACCCGGCCCCACATCGACTCGCCGAGCCCCCGCCAGCCGAGGACGCGGCTCAGCTCGGACTCGTTGACGATGGGGCCGTGCTCGGCGCGGAACCGGACGATGCGGTCGGCCTGCTCGGGACCGACCCCCGGCAGCTCGAGCAGCTCCTTGGGCTGGGCGACGTTGACGCGAACCCGTTCCGCCATGGCAAGCCTCCGCCTTGAGGGACCCGGCGCACTGGTGGGCCCAGTGAACACCGGCCGGCCGGCGACGTCAAGGCCGTCTCACACGCGCGCGGCGCGGCCGGTCCAGTAGGGGTCGCGCAGCAGGCGCTTCACGAGCTTGCCGGCGGTGTCGCGCGGGAAGTCGGCGTGGAAGGAAACCTCGCGCGGCGCCTTGTAGTCGGCGAGGTGGCGGCGGCAGAACTCGATCAGCTCGCCGGCGCCGGCGGCGGCGCCGCCGTGGAGCTGGACGGCGGCGTGCACGCGCTCGCCCCACTCGTCGTCGGGCACGCCGAACACGGCGGCGTCCTCGACGGCGGGGTGGCGGTGCAGCACGTCCTCGATCTCGGCCGGGTAGATGTTGACGCCGCCCGAGATGATCATGTCGCGCTTGCGGTCGCAGATGTAGACGAACCCGTCGGCGTCCATCCACGCCACGTCGCCCACGCTCAGCCAGTCGCCCCGCGCCGTCTCGCGCGTGGCCGCCTCCTTCTTGTAGTAGCCGTCGAAGACGCCCTCGTAGCGGCGGACGTGGAGCTCGCCCGGCCGGCCCGGCGCCACCGGCCGGCCGGCGTCGTCGAGGATCGCCAGCTCGACGCCGGGCGCCGCCCGCCCGCACGAGCCGGGCCGGCGCAGCGCGTCTTCGGGCGCGAGCACGGTGTTGATGCCGAGCTCGGTGGAGCCGTAGAACTCGTACAGGACCGGGCCGAAGTACGCGAGGACCTCCTCCTTGACGCGCATCGGACACGGCGCCCCCGCCACGACGATCGAGCGCATCGAGGAGACGTCGTGGCGCGCCCGCGTCGCCGCCGGCAGGTCCACGATGCGCTTGAGCAGCGTGGGCGCCATGAACGTCGTCGTGCAGCGATGGCGCGCGATCAGCGCCAGCGCCTCCTCGGGGTCGAAGCGGCGCATGACGACCACCGTCTGCCCCAGCGCGTGGGCGTAGACGGCGAAGCCGCCCGGTGCCGAATGGTAGAGCGGCCCCGCCACCAGGTGGACGTCGCCCGGGTCCACGCAGCGCAGGGCGGCCAGACGCGGCAGGACCGCCGCCGGGTCGGTGGCGCGGCGCCGCGCGCCCTTGGGCTTGCCGGTGGTGCCGGCGGTGTAGAGCATCGAGCCGCCCAGCCCCGGCGGGGCCTCCAGCGGCGCCGGCGAGCCCGCCGCCACCAGCTCGTCGAGCGACCGCGCCCATGACCGCCGCTCGGCGCCGAGCAGGACCGCCAGGCGCAGCCGCGGCGCCCGCTCGCGCACGCGCTCGAGCATCGGCACGAAGGCGTCGCCGGCGAAGACCGCGACCGCGTCGGAGTCGTCGAGGATGTAGGCGGCCTCCTCGGCGGTGAGACGGTGGTTCATCGGCACCGGGATGACGCCCAGCGCCCGGAGCGCGGCGGAGGCGAGCAGGTATTCCACCGAGTTGTGCGCGTAGAGGACGGCGTGCTCGCCGGCGGCGAGGCCGAGCGCGGTCAGCGCATGGGCCAGCCGGTCGCGCCGGTCGCGATACTCGCGCCACGAGACGCGGCGCTCGCCCTCGATGAGGGCCGGCCGGTCGGGATGCGCCTGGGCGTAGCGGGCGAGCGCGTCCATCGCCGCGTATTGTAGACGCGTGCGGTATCCTCAGAGCGTGCGTCGTCGTCTCGCCGGTGTCCTCGCCTCCAGCGTGCTCGCGCTCACCGTGGCGGCGGCCCCCGCGTCCGCGGCGGGGCCGGCCGCGGGCAAGCCCGAGTGGCACGGCACCGGCGTCGTCCTCCGGCTGCTGCCGCCGCCCTCCGACCTGCACGCCACGCGGCCGGTCATCGTCATCCAGCACGAGGCGATCCCCGGGCTGATGGAGGAGGCGATGGCGATGCCGTTCATCGCCGCCTCGACGACGCTGTTCCAGGGGCTGCACGCCGGCGATCACATCGCGTTCGCGCTCAAGGAGACGTCCGACGCGCTGCTGGTCGTCGAGATCAACCGGCTGCCACCCGCGCGCTGACGCGCGCGACGTCTCCGACGCTCAGAGCCGCCGCAGGAGCCTGGCGATCGCCTGGCCGATCTCGGCCGGCGAGTCCTCCTGCAAGAAATGGCTGCCCCGCACCGTGACCTCCTGCTGGTTCGGCCACGTCCGGCAGAACTCGCGCTGGGCGCCGACCAGGATCGAGCCGGGGTTGCCGTTGACGAAGAGCTTGGGCAGCGGGCTCGTCGCCAGCCAGCGCGCATAGTCGTCCACCAGCGCCACCACGTCGGCCGGCTCGCCGTCGATCGGGATCTCGCGCGGCCACGTCAGCGTGGGCCGCCGCCCCTCGCCCGGCTCGCGGAACGGCTCGCGGTAGTGGTCCATCTCCTCGGTGGTGAGCCCGCGCAGCACGCTGGCGGGCAGGATGCGCTCGACGAAGACGTTCTTGGCCAGCACCATCTCCTCGCCGCCGGGCGAGCGCATCGCCTGGAACACCTTGCGGGCGGCCTCCGGCCACTCGGCCCACGTCAGCGGCCGCACGATCGCCTCCATGTAGACGAGCGCCTTCACGCGCTCGGGGTGGCGCCGCGCCCAGTGGAAGCCCAGCGCCGACCCCCAGTCGTGCACGACCAGCGTCACCCGCCGCAGGTCGAGCGCCTCGAGCCAGCCGTCGAGGTAGCGGACGTGGTCGGCGAGGCGATAGGCGCCGCCCGGCGCCTTGCCCGAGCGGCCCATGCCGATGAGGTCGGGTGCCAGGCAGCGGCCTACCGACTGCAGCTGGGGGATGACGTTGCGCCAGAGATAGGACGACGTCGGGTTGCCGTGCAGGAGCACGATCGGGTCGCCGACTCCGACCTCGACGTAGGAGATGTGACTGTCGAGGACGCGCAGCCGCCGCCGTTCGTACCAGTCCGCCGCCGAGATCGCCTGGGCCATTCCGCCTCCCCGCCCGGTGATCCTACCCCAGGCGGCGCGGCCCGTGCCGCAGGCCGGGGATTACGGGTTCACGGTCACGGTGATCTGGCGGCTGGTGCTCGGCGTGTCGAAGCCCGCCGGCACGCCGACGGTGATCTGTGACGTCCCCACCACCGCCGGGTCGAACTGCGTGAACAGGGACACGGTGCTGTTGGTGAACGTGAGCGGGCTGGTCGTGATCGTGCCGACTCCGGGACCACCCGTGAGGTCGGCCGCCGTGACCGGCACGTTCACGCTCAGGCCGCCGCGTACCGCCTGGAAGAACTGGGCGTTGAGCGTGGCCGGATTCAGCGCCGCCGACAGGATCTGGATGGTCGTGTTGCCGGCGCCGGCGGTCGTGGCGAAGTCTCCGGTGTTGATGATGAACCCCGACGGCTGAGCGGTCACGGGAACCACGCCGTCCGCGTAGCCGGGCGCCTGGACGGTGAGCGAGGTGGTTCCCGACGAGACCCGGCCCTGGACGAAGAGGCTGCCGGCGAACGTCGAGGTGACGTTGGTGAAGGTGACCGTGGTGCCGCCGGCGAGCGTCCCGTCGGTCGTGATCGTCGCGACGGCGGTGGAGGCCACCGTGACCGTGACCGTCACCGGGCTGGGCGGCGGCGCCTGGAGGAAGACGTTCACCACTTGCTGCAGGTCGCGGCCGACCTGAACGTTGGTCGTGCTGAAGCTGATCGTGGGGGCCGCGACGGTGAACGCGAGCGTCCCTCCGGTCGGCGGAGTGAACCCGGCCGGTTGCACGACCTCCACCAGCGAGGTGCCCGCCGCCGCCGGGTCGAAGGCGGTGAACTTGGAGATGTCGCCGCCGTCGAACACCAGCGGGCTGATCGAGATCGCGCCGACCCCGGGCCCGCCCGTCTGATCCGTCGCCGTCACGGCGACGTTCAGGGGCCCGGCACCGGCGCGCACCTCCTGGAACGTCGACGCGGTGAGCGAGCCGGGAGTCAGCCGGGTCGCGAGGACCTGGATGCTCGTATTGGCGGAGAAGGTGGTGGTCGTGAGGGCGCCCGACGGGGAGACGAGGAAGCCCGAGGGCGCCAGCGTGACCGTGGTCGAGGCGTTCTGGAAGCCGGGGGCGGTGGCCGTGAAGGTCACCGTGCCCGTGCTGTCCAGCGCCTGCACGTAAAAACTCCCGAAGAACGAGCCCTGGGCGACGTTGAGCGTGATCGAGCCGTTGCCCGCCACCGTCTGGCTGGCGGAGAGCAGCACCTTGATCGGGTCGGCGCTGGTCAGCGTGACCGGCAGGCCGCCCATCGGTGCCGCCGCGCCGAGGCTCACGCTGGCGGCCTGCTGCAAGTCCTTGCCGATCGTTGGGCCGTTGACGAAGAGGCCCGGCGCGGTGACCGTGGCGGTGATCGAGGTGAAGTTCGACGAGGTGTTGAATCCGGCCGGCGTGGCGATCTGCAGCAGTGAGGTGCCCGCCGCGGCCGGGGCGAACGGCGTGTTCTTGAAGGTGTCGCCGCTGCTGAAGGTCACCGGACTGGTGATTGCGCCGACGCCGGGGCCGCCGGTCTGATCGGTCGCCGTCACCGGCACGCTCACCGGGCCGATGCCGGCCCGCAGCTGCTGGAACGCCGTGAACGCCAGCGTCGCGGGGTTCAGCTGCCCGAGCGCGATCGAGACACTCGTGTTGCTCGACAGGGTCGTGGTGCTGAAGGAACCCGGGCTGTTGATGATGAAGCCGGCCGGCGCCAGCGTCACCGTCGCCGAGACGTTCTGGAAGCCGGGCGCGGCGCCGCTCACCGTCACCGTGCCCGCGCTGTCGAGCGCCTGGAGGTACACGTTCGCGAAGGAGGAGCCCTGATTGATGCTGAGCGTGACCGAGTCGTTGCCGGCCGCCATCTGGCTCGTGGACAGCAGGAGCCTCGCCGGGTCGGCGCTGGTCAGCGTGACCGACAGCCCGCCGAGCGGCGCCGGCGCCTCGAGACTCAGGCTGGTCTGGAGCTGAAGGTCCTTGCCGATCGTCTGATTGTTGAGGAAGATCCTCGGCGCGCTGACCGTGGCCGTGATCGTGGTGGAGTTGGCGGAGGTGTTGAATCCGGCCGGCGTGCCCACCTGCACCAGCGAGATGCCCGCCACGAGCGGGTCGAACGAGGTGAGCTTGAACGTGTCTCCGCTGCTGAAGCTCACCGGGCTCGTGACCGTGCCGACCCCGGGACCGCCCGCCTGATCCGTCGCCGTCACCGGGACGTCCACCGGGCCGGTGCCGCCCCGCAGCTCCTGGAACGCCGCGAACGTCAGCGTGCCCGCGGTGAGCCGTCCCAGCGCGACCTGGACGCTCGTGTTGCCGGACAGCGTCGTCGTGCTGAAGATGCCCCCGTTGCTGATGATGAACCCCGCCGGCATCAGGGTGACGGTGGCCGAGCCGTTCGAGTAGCCGGGGGCGCTGGCGGTCAGCGTCACCGTGCCCGCGCTGTCGAGCGCCTGGACGTAGTACACCGCCGACGAGAAGCTCCCCGCCGGCACCGAGAGGACGAGCGAGCCGTTGCCGAGCGTCGTCCGGACGGCTGACAGCCGGACCTTGGTGGCATCGCCGCTGGTCAGCGTGACCGGCAGGCCACCGGCGGGCGCCGCCGCGCCCAGGCTGACGAACCGCTGACTCTGGAGGTCCTTGCCGATTGTGTCGCTGCTGATGGTGATCGGCGGCGGCGCCGTCACGTTGACGGTCACGGTGGCCGAGGTGACGCCGGCGCCGCTGGCCTGCAGCGTCGTGGACGCGATGGCGGCGCCGGTGACGGCGGCGGGGACGGACGTCTGCCCGGCCGGCACGGTGACCGGCGAGGCCACCGTCGCCACGCTGCTGTTGGCGGTCGCGAGGCTGAGCGTGAAGCCGCCGCCGGGCGCCGGCGCCGACAGGTTCACGCTGATGTTGGAGCTCGTGCCCACCACGACGCTGAACGGCGACGGCGTGAAGGTCACGCTGACGACGACGGAGGCGTTGCGCGTATCCGGCGCGAAGCCGGTGGCCGAGGCCCCGATCGTGGTCATGCCGACGAGCACCCCGGTGACCTGGGGATTCGCGGCCGGCACCTGCGAGCCCCCCGGGATGACCACGCTCGGCGTCACCGTGGCGATGCTGCTGTTGGCGCTGGTGAAGCTCACCGTGATGCCCCCGGTCGGCGCCGGCGTGGAGAGGCTGATCGGCAGGCTCAGCGTCTGGCCGGGACCGAGCGTGGGCAGCGCCCCAAGGCTGATCACGCTGCTCGTCGTGGTGACGCTGACGTTGCCCGTCGCGTACCCGGTGGCGGTGCCGGTGATCGTGGCGGTGCCGACGGCCACGCCGGTCACCGTGAACGGCCCGCTGCTCTGACCGGACGGGATGGACACGGTCACGGGCGCCACGCTCACGATCCCGGGCGGGCCGGTTGCCAGCGCCACGTCGACCTGGCCCGCCGCCGGGCCGGGGAGTGTCACGGTGCCGCCGATCATCCGGCCCAGGCCCACCAGCGGCCCCGCGGTGGAGAGGGAAATGGCGGCCGGGGTCACGGTGGCGCTGGCGCTGTCGTTGGCCGCGGTGGGATCGGTCGGGCTCGAGGCCGTCCGCGTCGCCGTGTTGGTGTACGGCCCGACGGGCTGGACGACCGCCGTGATCTGCAGCGTGGCGACCGCGCCGGAGCCGAGCGCGGTGAGACTGCCGACCGTCCAGATCCCCCCCTCGCTGTCGTACACGCCCTGGCTGACCTGCGCGGACGCAAACGCGAGCCCAACCGGCAGCAGATCGCTCACCTGCACCCCGGTGGCGGCTCCCGGCCCGTGGTTCGTCGCGGTGATCGTGAAGACCGCGGGCGTGCCGACCGCCGGGTTGGCCACGTTGACCACGTTGGTGATCGCGATGTCGGCCGAGGTCGGCGCCGCCGCGAACGCCAGCGGGCGGCCGACCACGTCGAGGACGGCGTTGGTGTCGCCCGGGGCGAGGTTGTTCGCGGCGGTGTGGAACGCCACGAACGTCCCGTTGGCGCCGATAGACGGCGCCTGGCTCCCGGCGTTCGGCTCCACGGTGCCGGACACGCTCAGTCGCTGCGTCACGCCGGTCTGCAGATCGCGCGCGTACACGTCGGCGAAGCCGTTGGCATCCGCCGGCCCCAGGT
>JBGQFW010000099.1:0-15243 GCA_041497115.1 Methylomirabilia bacterium | reverse complement strand
GGTCGAGCACGCTGAAGTCGGTGCCCTCGCGGAAGAGGATGTTCCACGGGTGGAAGTCCCCGTGCGTGCGCGAGAGCCGGTGGTCCCGATCGCGAAGCCGCCAGCGCCACCGCACGAGCGCGGCCTCCAGCGCCTCGCACTCGGCGGGGGGCAGCGGGGGCCACGGGTGGGGCAGGCTGTCGATGATGCCCATCACGCACTCGCCGTGGCCGACCAGCTCGCGGATCCGCCGCGCGTAGAGCGCCGGCTCCGCGCGCTTGCTCCGGTGCGCGTCGGCGAGGAACCCGGCCAGCGCGCGGGCCCGGCTGCCGGCGAGCGGATCGTCGTGGCCCTCCCGCAGGCGCTGCAGGTCGCGCCAGTACAGGCGGCCCTCGGCCTTTTCCACGAGCTGGAAGAAGTCCACGGCGTCGGCCGCCGAGACCATCTCGCCGCCCGGGCGCATGAAGCCGACGTCCACGCTGCGGACGTGGCGCGGGAAGTCGTTGTACGCCGCGTGGCCGTAGAGCGCCTGCCAGGCGCGATCGGCGGGATAGTCGTGGCCGAAGCCCCGCGCCGGGCGGGTGCGGCTCACGACGAAGCTCCGCGCGCGGCCGCCGATCCGGCACTCGACCTCGAAGGGCACGCCGTAGCCGAACCCCTTGGGGTCGTCGATCACCTCGCCGCCGAGGGCGCGGAGCGCGACCACCGTGACCGGCTCGTGGAAGAGGCCGGCCAGGTACTCGTCCAGCCGCGCCATCTCGAGGGCGAGCGTCACCTCACCGCCCTACCGGCCCCGGACCGTGAGGACCGGGCAGGGTGCGGTGGCGGCGACGCGCGCCGCGACGCTGCCCAGGAAGAATCGCGCCACCCCGGTCCGCCCGTGGGTGCCGATGACGATCAGGTCGGCGTGCCGCGCCTTGGCCGTGCGCACGATCTGCTCGTGCGCCACGCCCTCGAGCAGCATCCCGCGCGCCCGCACCCGCGCCGCCTTGGCCTTCGCCAGCACGCGCGCCATCTGCTTCTGCCCCCACGCGCGGCTGGCCTCGCTCATCTGCTCGTAGACCGAGGGCGAGACGTAGCCCTCGCCGGCCATCGGGATCACCGGCGCCAGCACGTGGACGACCAGCAGCTCGGCGTGGTTGGCGCGGGCCTCGGCGATCGCCCGCGCCTGCGCGGCGCCGGAGGCGCGCGAGAAATCGGTCGGGTAGAGCACGCGGCGGATCATCGGGCGACCGCTTTCTGGTCCGCGGGGACCGGCGGCGACTCCGGCTGCCGGATCATGAAGACCGGCACCTGCGCCCGGCGCAGGACCGCCTCGGCCACCGAGCCGAACAGCAGCCGGCCGAACCCGGTGCGGCCGTGGGTGGCCATCGCGATCATGTCGGCGGCGCTCTCGTCGGCGGCGGCGAGGACCTCGTCGGCGGGCCGGCCCCGCCGCACTTCCCACGAGGTGTCCACGCCGCGCGTCCGCAGCGCCGCCGCGATCGGCGCCAGGTATTCCTCGGCGTCGCGCCGCCGCGTCTCCCAGTCCTCGGCGAGGACGCGATAGGTGTCGTCGGCCATCGGCGGCGTCGGCGGCTCCACGACCCGGAGCAGCACGACCGTCATGTCGAGCGGACCGGCGATCTCCAGGACGAAGCGCAGGACGGCCTCCGAGGAGGCCGAGCCGTCGAGCGCGATCAGCACGCGCTTGTGGTCATACACTGGCGACCTCCTTCGCGAGCGGCGCGCCCGTGAACGGCACCGCGAGCGGCGCCTCGCCCGGGCGGATCAAGAGGATGGGCACCGCGGTGGCGCGCAGCACGGTCTCGGCCACGCTGCCGAGCACGAGGCGGCCCAGCCCGCTGCGACCGTGGCTGGACATCACGATCAGGTCGGCCCGGCGGAAGCGCGCCGCCTCGACGATGGCCTCGGCGGGCGGGCCGTACCACACGGAGATCTCGACGTCGGCCAGGCCGGCGCGGGTCACGCGCTCGCGGACGCCCGCGAGGTACTCCTCGGCCTGGCGCACGACCTCCACCTGCGCCTCGGCCGGATCGGCCATGGGCATCGCGTGGGCCTCGGCCGCGCGGAGCAGCACGAGCTTGGCGTTCTTCTCACGCGCGGTCTCCACGGCCGGCGTGAGGGCGGCCTCGGCGAGGGTCGAGCCATCGAGCGGTACGAGGATCGTCCTGGCGTTCATGGGCGCCTCCTTCACACCCTGATGGGGCAACGTCCATGCCACGGCCGGACGGACGGGAAAACGCGGTGTTAGAGGTCAGAGCCCGGGGCCGGGGTGGGGCGTGACCGCCCCGCTGGGACCGGCCGGCCACGCGGCCTATCGAGGGGCGAGCCCGGCCAGCCAGCGGTCCACGATCGCCGCCAGCGTGGGCTCGCCGGCCTCCTCGTACTCGTACCGGGCGCGCACGATCGGCATGCTCACGGTCAGCAGGTGGCGCAGGTCCACCGGCGTCGCGGCCACGACGACGTCGGCGCCGGCCCGCTCGATCGTCGCGCGCAGCGCCTCGCGTTGCGCGGCGTCGTAGCCGACCGCCGGCAACACGGGACCGATGTGCGGGTACGCGTCGAACACCGCGCGCAGCGCGGGGACGGCGGCCGGGCGCGGGTCCACGAGCTCGGCCGCCCCCGCCGCGGTGGCGGCGACGAAGCCGGCGCCGTACGGCATCGAGCCGTGCGTGATCGTCGGCCCGTCCTCGACGACCAGCACCCGCCGGCCGCGCACGGCCGCCTCATCGTCCAGCCGTACCGTCAGCGCCGCCCGGACGATCGGGGCTTCGGCGTTGACCGTGCGCACGACCTCGATCGCCCGCGCCACCTGGCCCGGCGTCGCGGCGTTCACCTTGCTGACGACGACGACGTCGGCGGTCCGTAAGACCGCCTCGCCGGGGTGATGGCCGCGCGCGTCCTCCGGGCGCAGGGCGTCGGCGAGGACGATGTGCAGGTCGGGGCGCACGAACGGGAAGTCGTTGTTGCCGCCGTCCCACACGAGCAGGTCGGCCTCGGCCGCCGCGCGGGCGACGATCTCGGCGTAGTCCACGCCGGCGAAGACGACGTTGCCGGCGGCCAGGTGCGGCTCGTACTCCTCGCGCTCCTCCACCGTGCAGCCGGCGCGGTCGAGATCGGCGGGCTCGGCGAAGCGCTGCACGCGCTGGCGCTCGAGATCGCTGTACGGCATCGGGTGGCGCACGACCGCCACCCGCCGGCCGGCCCCGCGCAGCCGGCGCGCGAGCCAGCGCGCGACGGGCGACTTGCCGCAGCCGGTGCGCACCGCCGAGACGGCGATCACCGGAACGGGCGCCGGCAGCATCGTGCGGTCCGGCCCGAGCAGCGCGAAATCGGCGCCGAGGGCCAGCGCGCGGGAGGCCAGCGCCATGACGCGGGCGTGGGTCACGTCGCTGTAGGCGAACACCACCAGCGTCACCCGCTCGCGGCGACAGATCTCCTCGAGCGCCCCCTCGTCCTCGATCGGGATGCCGGCCGGGTAGCGCGGGCCGGCGAGCGAGGGCGGATAGCGGCGGTGCGCGATCCCGGGGATCTGCGTCGCCGTGAAGGCGACGACCTCCGCGTCGGCGGCGTCGCGATAGACCATGTTGAAGTTGTGGAAGTCGCGGCCGGCGGCGCCGAGGATGACGACACGCTGAGGGCTCATGCGACCCGGCGCATGCTGCCCCGGCACCGGATCGGCGGTCAACGGCGGGCGGCCGAACCGGGCGCGCAGGCGATTGATCGCGGGCAGCACGCCACGCCGGTGGACGAGGGCGCGCTCGAGCCGGCGGCGCCCGGGAAAATCCACGAGGACGAGGCCCATCAGCATCGTGAGCAGCCCCTGACCGGGCACGCCCGGCACCGACAGCACGGCGCCCAGCGCGACGAGTGCCAAGCCGATCGCGTTGCGCCCGACGCGGCGCGTGCGCCGCCAGCCCCGCGCGGTGATGTCGTCGGTGGACCGGCGCCGGGCGTGGAAGTGATCGGCCGGCAGGGTCACCGCCACCGCGGTGACGAGCGCCAGCGTGAGCGCCGTCGTCGCCGCCCAGAGCCCGACCGCCCACGCGAGCGCCTGCATCGAGATCGGCATACCGCCTGAATCGTCGCACGCCCGGCGTATGCTAGGAGCTCGAATGTCGGTGGACGGCGCGCCGAACGATGTCACGCGCTTTCTGAAGGGGCCGCAGCCCCGCGGCCGGGAGCTGCGGCGCGCGCTGGCGATCTTCGCCGAGTTCATGCGCGGCTTCCGGGCCCTGCACTTCCTCGGTCCGTGCGTGACCGTGTTCGGCTCGGCGCGCTTCAGGGAGGATCACCCGACCTACGCGCTCGCCCGGGAGATCGGCGCCGGGCTCGCCCGCCTGGGTTTCACCGTGATCACCGGCGGCGGTCCCGGCGTCATGGAGGCGGCCAACCGGGGCGCCCGTGAGGCGGGCGGCCGCTCGGTCGGCTGCAACATCGAGCTGCCCGCCGGGCAGGAGCCGAACGCCTACCTCGACCGCTGGATCACCTTCGACCACTTCTTCGTGCGCAAGGTGATGCTCGTCAAGTACTCCTACGCGTTCGTCGCCCTGCCCGGCGGCTTCGGCACGCTCGACGAGATCTTCGAGACGGCGACGCTCATCCAGACGCGGAAGATCGAGGATTTTCCGCTGGTGCTGGTCGGCCGCGACTTCTGGCGGCCGCTGACCGACTTCCTGCACGGCCCGCTGGAGACCATGCGGCTGATCGATCCCCGGGACGCCGATCGCATCATCGTGACCGACTCGGCCGACGGGGTCGTCGCCGCCGTGCGGGACATCGCCATCCCGGCCTTCGGCCTGCGCTACCGCGCGCCGCGCCGCCGCTGGTACCTCAACGAGTGAGGCGGCGCTCAGCCGAGGTCGGGCGGGGCGTGCTCGTCCCGGGTCCTCTCCGGTAGCTGCACCATCGTGGCCTCGGTCAGCAGCAGCAGGCTGGCGACCGACACCGCGTTCTCCAGCGCCACCCGCACGACCTTGGTGGGATCGATGATGCCGGCCTCGACGAGGTCCACCCACTCCTTGCGGGCCGCGTCGAACCCCGTCGTGCCCTCGCCGGCGCGCATCCGCGCGACGACGACGCCGCCGTCCACCGCGGAGTTCTCGGCGATCTGGCGCGGCGGCGCCTCCAGCGCGCGCTTGAGGATCTGCAGGCCGGTGCGCTCGTCGCCGTCGGTCTTGGCCTCCTCCCGCTCCACCGTGTCGATCGCGCGCAGCAGGGCCAGCCCGCCGCCCGGCACGATGCCCTCGGCGACCGCCGCCTTGGTGGCGGCGATGGCGTCCTCCAGCGCCTCCTTGCGGCTCTTCATCTCGGCCTCCGACGGCGCGCCGACGCGGATCACCGCCACGCCGCCGGAGAGCTTGGCCAGTCGCTCCTCCAGCTTCTCGCGGTCGTAGTCGCTCGTCGCCTTGATGATCTGCTGGCGGATCTGCTGCTTGCGCCCCTCGATCGCCGTGGCGGCGCCGCGGCCCCCGATGATCGTCGTCTTCTCGCGATCCACGACCACCCGGTGCGCGCGCCCGAGCTGGGCGGGCTGCACGTTCTCCAGGCGCACGCCGGTCTCCTCGCTGATGACCTCGCCGCCGGTCAGCGTGGCGATGTCGGCCAGCATGTCCTTACGGCGGTCGCCGAATCCCGGCGCCTTCACGGCCACGCAGCGGAGCGAGCCGCGCAGCTTGTTGACGACGAGCGTGGCGAGCGCCTCGCCCTCCACGTCCTCGGCGACGATCACCAGCGCCTCGCCGGCGCGGGCGACCTGCTCGAGAAGCGGCAGCAGGTCCTTCATGACCGCGAGCTTGCGGTCGGTGACGAGCAGCCGGGCGTCCTCCACCACCGCCTCCATCTTCTCGGGGTCGGTGACGAAGTACGGCGAGAGGTAGCCGCGGTCGAACTGCAGCCCCTCGACGACCTCCAGCTGGGTCTCGGTCGTCTTCGACTCCTCCAGCGTGATGGCGCCCTCGTCGCCGACCTTCTCCATGGCGTCGGCCACGAGGTTGCCGATGGCGACGTCGTTGTGGGCGGAGATCGCGGCGACCTGGGCCTTCTCCAGCCGGCTCTTCACGGGACGCGAGAGCTCGCGCAGCCGCTCGACCGTCACGCGGGCGCCGCGGTCGAGGCCGCGCTTGAGGTCCACCGCGCTCGCCCCCGCCGTCACGTTCTTGAGCCCCTCGGTGAAGATGGCCTGGGCCAGGATGGTGGCGGTCGAGGTGCCGTCACCGACGGCGTCCCCCGTCCGCTCGGCGGCCTGGCGGATCATCTGGGCGCCGAGGTTCTCGGCCGGGTCCTCCAGGTTGGTCTCCTTGGCGATGGTGACGCCATCGTTGCAGACCAGCGGCGCGCCGAACTTCCGCTCGATGAGGACGCACTTGGACTTCGGGCCGAGCGTGACCCGCACCGCCTCGGCGACGGCGTTGACGCCGCGCAGGATCTTCTCGCGCGCCTGGGCCCGGAAGAGGACTTGCGTGTGGCTCATCTCAGCCCTCCATCTCCGCGCACTCCCGGCAGTGCATGCAGGCGCGCGTCGTCGGCACCGCCCGCAGACGCTTGAGCGGGATCGGGCCGTGGCAGCCCTCGCAGACGCCGAACGTCCCCGCCTCGAGGCGGGCCTGCGCCGCGTCGATCTCGTCCAGCTCGCGCCGGGCCTGCCCCTCCAGCCGGGCCAGCAGGTCGCCGACCGTCGCGGTCGCGGCATCCTCGGCGATCTCGCGCGACGCGTGCGCCGCGAGGGCCTCCAGATCGGCGTCGGTGGTCGCCACCGACCGGGCCAGCATCAGCCGGGCCGTCGCCAGCCGGCCTCTGAACTCCTCCACCACCTGGTCCGCACGGGTCGTCAGGGTCTTCATCGCGGGTGCCTCCGCGGTCGTGAGGATGCACCGCCGATGCCAGGGGGGAACCTCGGGATTTCGCCTGGTTGACCTCAGGGGGTCTTCGCGGTGGCGGGGCGCCGGCGCCTCAGTCGACGACGCCCTCCTCCGCGTCGGCCTCGGCCGGCAGCGGGAACCCGAACTCCCAGGCGGCGCCGCCGGCGGCGGCGTCGAGCGGCCGCACCTGGACGAGGCGCTGGCGGAGCAGCGTCTCGAACGCGGCCAGCAGGTCGAGCTCGCTCAGGATGCCGACGACGACGCCTGCCTCGACGACGACGAGCGCGCCGATCTTCCGCTCGCGCATGAGTCGCGTCGCCTCGCGCACGTCGGTGTCCGGCCGCACGCTGAGGACGTCCCACGTCATCACCTCGCGCACCATGAGGTCGCGCAGCGCGTCGGCGCGCTCGCCCAGGCGCTCCTGGATCGCCGGGTCGAAGAGGGCCTGCCGCAGGTCGCGGTCGGTGACGATGCCCACCAGCCGACCGGCAGCGTCCACGACCGGCAGGTGCCGGATGGCACCGCCCCGCATCAGGGCCGCGGCAGCGGCGACCGTCGCGTCGGCCCGTACGGTGGTGATGGGCGCCCGCTTCATCCACTCGCGCACGGGCATCGGCTCGAGCCAGCGCGGCCCGGCGTGCGCCGCCGGTCGCGGCGCGGAATTCGGCGTGCGTCGTCGTGCTCTCACCACAGATACGTGTCCGGGTCGGCGCCCCTCACCGCGGGAAGGGTGGCGGCCAGCGCCCTCAGCACGTCGCGCTCGGTCACGATGCCGACCAGCCGGTCGCCGTCCACGACGGGCAGGCTGCCGATCCGCGCGTCCGCCATCACCGCGGCGGCCTGGGCCAGCGGGGCCTGCCCGCCGATCGTGACCGCGCCCCACGTCATGACGTCGCGCACGGGGATGTTGTCGAGCGTCGTGGCGAGCGCGCGCAGATGGCGGCGCTGCTCGTCCGGCACGTACCGCGCGAACGCCGGCGCCAGGATCGCGCTGCGGATGTCGCGATCGGTCACGATCCCGATCAGGCGGCCGCCGTCGTCGACGACCGGCAGGTGACGCAGCCCCCGCTCGCGCATCACGGCCACCGCCGTGTCGAGCGGCGTGTCGGGATCGATCGTCATCGGCGCCTTCGCCATGACGTCCTGAACGCGCAGGGTCATTGCCTCTTCCATGGCGGGGTGAGGGTGCAAGGCGATTGCCACAGGGGTTGGTCCGTAGCCACGCGGGCTTAGGAGGGTGACCCCGGGCGCTCGGCGGGGCGGCGCCACCCCAGCCCGGGGCGTCGCCGCCGCACGCGGGCGGCCGCCGGCGCGAGGAACCTCGCGTTATCGAACGGGTGGCCGGATCCGCGGCGTGGGCCCTGCACTTGCACCGACACCGGCCGATGGCGCCCCCGACTGCCCTCTCGGCGATGATCGTCGGCGACCCGATCCGGCTGGTACCGGACGTCGACTCGCCGGCGCGCGTGATGGCCGCGCTCGGCCTGCCGCCGGGCGGGCCGACGCTCGATCTGGTGCCGGGCGTGGCGCTCATCGTCGCGTGGACCCCGGGTTCCGCCGGCCTCACGCTGCGCTGGGCGCAGCTCCCGCACGCGCCGCGCCTGCGCGCCGGCGGCGAGGGCGCCGGCATCGCGCTGGTCCTGGGCGCGCCGCCGGCGGCGGCGGCCGCGGTGGTGGGGGTGGTCGCGCGGCTGCGCGCGTGTCTGGACGACGCCGCGCTCGTGACCCAGGCCGCGACGGCCGCGACGCGCGAGGCGCTCGTCGCGCTGCTGGCCCGCCCCGAGCGCGAGGGGCGCGAGAGCCCGCTCGCCCCCGCCGAGCTGTTCGCGCTGCTCGACTCCGGCCCCGACGGCCTCACCCCCGCCGCGGCCGCCCGCCGGCTCATCGCCGGCGGTGGCAACCGGCTCGAGCGCGTGGCCCGCCGCTCCCTGGTCCTGCGCCTGCTCGGACAGTTCACCGGGTTCTTCGCGCTGCTGCTCTGGGTCGGCGGCGGGCTGGCGTTCCTGGGCGGCCTGGCCGAGCTCGGCTGGGCGATCTTCGTCGTCATCGTGGTCAACGGCGTCTTCAGCTTCTTCCAGGAGTACCGGGCCGAGCGCGCGATCGAGGCGCTGGAGCAGCTGCTGCCGCGCGAGATCGTCGTGCGGCGCGGCGGCGTGGAGAGCCGGCGGCCCGTCGTCGAGCTGGTGCCGGGCGACGTCGTGCTCGTCGAGGAGGGCGATCAGGTGCCGGCCGACGGCCAGCTGCTCGACGCCGCCGGGCTCCGCGTGGACCAGAGCGCGCTGACCGGCGAGTCGCACCCGGTGTTCAAGCTCCCCGCGACGGCCAACCAGCGGGCGAGGGTGCCGGTCCTCGAGCGGCAGGAGCGGCTCTTCGCGGGCACCGCGGTGGCGGCCGGAAGCGGACGCTTCGTCGTCACCGCGACCGCCATGGCCACCGAGATCGGGGCCATCGCCCACCTCACGCAGTCGGTCGTCGAGACGCCGAGCCCGCTGCAGCGGGAGATGGCGCGCGTGACCCGGCTGGTCACCGTGCTCGCCGTCGGCTTCGGGATCGTGTTCTTCGCGCTCGGCGTCACGACCGGCAGCGTGTCGGTCGCCGACGGCCTGCTCTTCGCGCTCGGGGTGATCGTCGCCAACGTGCCGGAGGGGCTGCTGCCGACGCTCACGCTGGCGCTGGCGCTCGGCGTCCAGCGGCTGGCGCGGGCGGGGGCGCTCGTCAAGCGGCTGTCGGCGGCGGAGACGCTCGGCGCCACCACGGTGATCTGCACCGACAAGACGGGGACGCTCACGACCGGCACGATGGTGGCCCGCTTCGTCTGGGCGGGCGGCCGCACGCTGGCGCTCGACGCGCTCGCCGCCGCCCCCGCGGAGGTCGGCGAGCTCCTGGCGGTCGCGGCACTGGCCTCGCAGGCGACCACCGAGCGCGGCGATCCGACCGAGGTCGCGCTGGTGACGGCGGCGGCCCGTCTCGGCGTGGACGCCGAGGGGCTCCGCCGCGCGCACCCGCTGCTGACCCCGTATCCGTTCGACTCGTTCCGCAAGCGGATGACGCTCGTGCGGGCCACCGGCGCCGGCGCCACCGCCTACGTCAAGGGCGCGCCGAAGGAGACGCTCGCGCTGTGCGACACGCTCCGCGCCGGCGAGGGGACGCGCGCGCTCACCGAGGACGCGCGCCACGCGGTCCTCGCCGAGCACGACCGTCTGGCCGCCGACGGGCTGCGCCTGCTCGCGGTGGCGGTCCGGCCGCTGCCGGCGGCGCCCGGCGCCGCGCCCGCCGGCGAGGTCGAGCGGGCGCTGACGTTCCTGGGGCTCGTCGCGCTCTGGGATCCACCGCGCCCGGAGGTGCCGGCGGCGATCGCGGCGTGCCGGGCCGCCGGCATGCGCGTGGTCATCGTGACCGGCGACTACGGCCTCACGGCCCAGGCGATCGCGCGCCGGATCGGGCTGCCGGTCGCCACGGTCGTCACCGGCGGCGAGGTGGAGCGGCTGCCCGCCGACGCGCTGCGCGCGCTGGTGGGCGAGCCGGACGTGCTCTTCGCCCGCACCTCGCCCGCGCACAAGCTGGCGATCGTGACCGCGCTGCGCGCGGCCGGCGAGGTGGTCGCGGTCACCGGCGACGGCGTCAACGACGCGCCCGCGCTGAAGGCCGCCGACATCGGCGTGGCGATGGGGCGGCGGGGCAGCGACGTCGCCAAGGAAGCCGCCGAGGTCGTCCTCACCGACGACAACTTCGCCTCGATCGTCACCGCCGTCCGGGGGGGACGCGCGACGTACGCCAACATGGGGAAGTTCATCACCTACATCTTCGCCTCCAACGTCCCCGAGCTGGTGCCGTTCCTCGCCTTCGTCTTCCTGCGCATCCCGCTGCCGCTCACGATCATGCAGATCCTCGCGGTCGACCTCGGCACCGACCTCCTGCCGGCGCTCGCGCTGGGCGCCGAGCCGGCCGAGCCGGACGTGATGACGCGGCCGCCGCGGGCCACCACCGCGCGCCTGCTCGACGCCGGCCGCCTGCTGCGCGCCTACGCGTTCCTGGGGGCGATCGAGGCGGCGCTGGCCATGCTCGCGTTCTTCTGGACCTACTGGCTGGCCGGCTGGCGGCCGGGGATGCCCATGGCCGCCGAGGGCGAGCTCTATCGCCGCGCCACCACGATGACGCTGGCCGCCATCGTGGCGGCCCAGGTGGGCAACGTGTTCGCGTGCCGGACCGATCGCGAGTCGGTCTTCCGCGTCGGCCTCTTCGGCAATCGGCTGGTGCTCGCCGGCATCGCCGCCGAGCTCGCCGTGCTCCTGGCGCTCGTCACGCTGCCGCCGCTGCGCGCCGCGTTCGGGTTGGTGGTGCCGGCGCCGGCCGAGTGGATGCTGCTGCTGGCGTTTCCGCCCGTGGTGCTGCTGCTCGAGGAGGCGCGCAAGCTGGTGGTGCGCCGGGCCGGCGCCCGCGCCGCGCGCGGGCGCGCGGCGGTCCGGCCGTGCGAGAATGCGACCGTCATGGAGGATGCCCGATGAAAGGCTCGTCCCGTTCCATCAAGACCGGCTCGCCCCAGGCCAAGCGCCGGCAGCGGAGCGCGAAGGTCGCGGTCCGCCGCGGCACGATGCTGCTGCAGTCCGACATGCCGCGGCGCTCCGAGCCGCGCATGGCGCCGCCGCGGTACGCCGAGCGCCGGCACGCCCGGCCCGGCGCCGGCATCAAGCGCTCGCGCGCGAACATGGCCCCCAAGTCACGCTGACGCCCGTCGAGGGCGCGTCACCGACGGCGCGGCGGGTCGTCGCCGCGCTGGTCGTGACGCTCGCGGCGGCCGGCGGCGAGCTGGCCGGCGTCGGCCGCTCGGGCAGCCTGTTCCTCCTCGCCGACGTTGCGCACCTGTTCGCGCACGTGGGGATCTTCGCGGTGCTCGCGATGCCCGCTGCCCGCCGGCCCGGACCGCGGGAGCGCGCCACGACCGTCGTCGTCCTGGCGATCGTGCTGGCGATCGCGGCGGGCATCATCGTGACGTCGGCGCGCGCGCTCGCGAGCGAGCGCGCCGGCCCCCACGCCGCCGTCCTCCTGCTGTCGCTGCTCGGTCTCGGCGCCAACACGCTGACGGCCTGGCTGTTCCGGGCTCCCGCCGCGTCGCTGGCGTCGTTTCGCGCGGCGCTCGTCCACGAGCTCGCCGACGCGATGATCACCGTCGCCGGTCTGCTCGGCGCGGGCGCGATCGCCTGCTTCGGCTGGTGGTGGGTGGATCCGGGGCTGGGGCTCGCGGTCGGCGGCTGGCTCACGGTGTGGGCTCTCCGGCTGCTGGGGCGAGGTCAGCCGGCGCCGCGCGGCGGCGGGGATCCGCGCAGGTAGACGAACCAGTACACGCCGCCGACGAGCCCGGCGCCGCCGATGACGTTGCCGAGGGTGACGGGCAGCAGGTTGTCCACGAGGAAGCCGCGCCACGTCAGCGCGTCGCCGGACGCGGACAGCAGCGCGAAGGGCACGAAGTACATGTTGGCGACGGAGTGCTCGAACCCGGCGGCCACGAAGGCGGCGATCGGCGGGACGACCGCGAGCACGCGGTCGGTCGTGCTGCGCGCGCTGTAGGCGAGCCAGACCGCCAGGCACACGAGGACGTTGCAGAGGACGCCGAGCAGGATCGCCTGGACGAACCCCAGCCGCAGCTTGGCGGCGGCGATCGCGACGGCGGCGGCGCCGACCGCGCCGCCGCCCGCCTCCGGCAGGCCGGCGCCGACGGCGGCGATCGCCACGGCCAGCGCGCCCACGAAGTTGCCGGCGTAGACGATCGCCCAGTTGCGCAGCAGCGCCCCGGTGGTGACCCGCCCGCTCGCCCACGCCATCACGATGAGGGTGTTGCCGGTGAAGAGCTCGGCGCCGCCCACGACCACGAGGACGAGGCCGACGCTGAACACGACGCCGGCGAGCACGCGCGCGGCGCCCCACGGGATGCTGCCGGCGGCGCCGGCGAGCGCGACGGTGGAGAAGATCGCCCCGAACGCGATGAACGCGCCGGCGAGGATCGCCAGCGCGACGAGGCGGCCGGTCTCCATCGCCGCCTTGGCGACGCCGACGTCCTCAGCCCGCCGCGCCATCGCGGGCGGCAGCAGCGCGTCGAAGGCGGGCGCCGGGTCTCGCTCGTCGGCCATGCGCGCTCATCATATCCCGCAACGTCCGGGACGCGACCCGCATGAGGCCCGCCCGCCCCACCTGGGGCGCCGACCCGCCCGCATGGCCCGGGGCAACTGTCCGGAATCGCGGGCCGCGATCATGGCATCGGCGATGCACCGATTGACGCGTCCGATCGGCGATGCCGGCGGGCGAGAGGGGAGTCATGGCGCACGAGCCCGTGCTGCGAAAGACCCGGGACGCCGGCGCGGCGGCCCCCAACCTCGACGACTACGATCGCGTGCGGGCGGCGTTCACGTGGGACGCCGCGCGCGCCCTCCTCGACGGCCTGCCGGGCGGGCGCGGCCTCAACATCGCCTGGGAGGCGGTCGATCGCCACGCGGCCGGGCCCCGCCGCGATCACGTCGCGCTGCGCTGGCTGGGCAAGCGCGGCGAGATGCGCGAGTACACCTACGCGCACCTGCGCGAGCTGACGGACCGCTTCGCCAACGTGCTCGACGGGCTCGGCGTGCGCCGCGGCGAGCGCGTCTACTCGCTCGTCGGCCGCATCCCCGAGCTCTACGTGGCCGCGCTCGGCACGCTCAAGCACGGCAGCGTCTTCTGCCCGCTCTTCTCGGCGTTCGGTCCGGAGCCCATCGCCGCCCGCATGACGATCGGGCAGGCGCGCGTGCTGCTGACCACCGAATCGCTCTACGCGCGCAAGGTCGCGCCGCTGCGCGAGCGGCTCCCCGACCTCGCCCACGTGCTGCTGGCCGGCGAGGGCGGCGCGCCCACCCGCGTGGCCGGCACGCAGGACCTGGGCGCGCTGCTGCGGGCCGCCGCCGACCGGTTCACGATCGCGGCGACCGCGCCGGAGGACATGGCCCTGCTGCACTTCACCAGCGGCACGACGGGCACGCCCAAGGGCGCGGTGCACGTCCACGAGGCGGTCGTCGCGCATCACGTCACCGGCCGCTACGCGCTCGACCTGCACCCGGACGACGTCTTCTGGTGCACCGCCGACCCGGGCTGGGTGACGGGCACCTCGTACGGCATCATCGCGCCGCTCACCAACGGCGTGACGAGCCTCGTCGACGAGGCGGAGTTCGACCCCGAGCGCTGGTACCGCACGCTGCAGGATCACCGGGTCACCGTCTGGTACACGGCGCCGACGGCGATCCGCCTGATGATGAAGGCGGGCGTCGAGCTCGCCCGCAAGTTCGACACCGGCGCGCTGCGGTTCCTCGCCAGCGTGGGCGAGCCGCTCAACCCCGAGGCGGTGGTGTGGGGCCGGGAGGCCTTCGGGCGGCCGTTCCACGACAACTGGTGGCAGACCGAGACGGGCGGGATCATGATCGCGAACTTCGCGGCGATGGACATCCGTCCCGGCTCGATGGGGCGGCCGCTGCCCGGCGTCGAGGCCGCCGTCGTGCGCCGCGTCGCCGAGGACCGGGTCGAGGTCGTCGACCAGCCCGACGTGCAGGGCGAGCTGGCGCTGCGCCCGGGCTGGCCCTCGATGTTCCGGGCGTACCTGGGCGAGCCGGCGCGCTACCGCACGTGCTTCGCCGGCGGCTGGTACCTGACCGGCGATCTCGCCCGCCGCGACGCCGACGGCTACTTCTGGTTCGTCGGCCGCGCCGACGACGTGATCAAGACCTCCGGTCACCTCGTCGGGCCGTTCGAGGTCGAGAGTGTCCTGCTGCAGCATCCCGCCGTCGCCGAAGCCGGCGTCATCGGCAAGCCGGACCCGGTCGCGCTGGAAGTGGTCAAGGCGTTCGTGTCGCTCAAGGCCGGCTGGGAGGCGACGCCCGAGCTGCGGCGGCAGCTGCTGGCGCACGCACGCGCGCGCCTGGGCGCCGCCGTCGCCCCGCGGGAGATCGACTTCAAGCCGTCGCTGCCGCGCACCCGCAGCGGCAAGATCATGCGCCGGCTCCTCAAGGCCCGCGAGCTCGGCCTTCCGGAGGGCGACATCTCCGCGCTCGAGGAGGGATCGGGTGGCTGACCCCGGCCGCGCGCGCGCGCTGCTGCGCCAGATGGTGCTGATCCGCCGCTTCGAGGAGAAGGCGGCCGAGCTCTACACCGTGGGCCGGATCCGCGGCTTCCTGCACCTCTACATCGGCGAGGAGGCGGTGGCGGTCGGCGCCCTGCAGGCGCTCGGCCCCGACGACAACGTGGTGGCGACGTACCGCGAGCACGGCCAGGCGCTCGTGCGCGGCATCCCGGCCGGCGCGGTCATGGCCGAGATGTACGGCAAGGCCAACGGCTGCAGCCGGGGCCGCGGCGGTTCCATGCACCTGTTCGACGTCGCGCGGCGGTT